>NZ_LYVN01000124.1 GCF_001990265.1 Sphingopyxis sp. KK2 | reverse complement strand
CGGCTCGACGCTCGCGGTGATCGAGACCGATGGCGACGGCGATGTCGAAGCGCCGCCCGCCGATACGCCGGTCGAGGAAGAGATTGTGGCTGAGACGCCGGGGGCCGAGGAAGTGTCGGTGGCCGAAGTCGCTGCGCCCGCGCCCGTTGCAGCACCGGCTCCCGCGCCGGCGCCCGCTCCCGTGGCTGCGCCCGCGCACGACCGCCAGGTCCTCGCATCGCCCGCCGTCCGCGCGCGCGCTAAGGATCTCGGCGTCGATCTCGGCCAAATCCATGCCGAAGGGGACCGCATCCGGCATTCGGATCTGGACGCGTTTCTTCGGTACAGCGCCGGGCAGGGCTATCACGCTCCCGGCGCGAGCCGGGCACGCGCCGACGAGCCGATCAAGGTCATCGGCATGCGCCGCAAGATCGCCGAGAATATGGCGGCGTCGAAGCGCGCGATTCCGCATTTCACCTATGTCGAGGAAATGGACGTCACCGCGCTCGAGGATATGCGCGCGGACCTCAATGCCAACCGCGGCGGCCGCCCCAAACTGACGATGCTGCCCTTCCTGATCGTCGCGATCTGCCGCACCATCCCGCAGTTCCCAATGATCAACGCGCGCTACGACGACGAGGGCGGCGTGGTGACGCGCTATGGCGCGGTGCATCTCGGCATGGCGACGCAGACCGACGCGGGACTGATGGTCCCGGTGATCCGCGACGCGCAGGACAAGAATGTCTGGCAACTCGCGAGCGAAATCAGCCGCTTGGCCGAAGCTGCTCGCACCGGCAAGGCGAAGGTCGAGGAACTGACGGGCGGCACGCTGACCGTCACCTCGCTCGGCCCGCTCGGCGGTATCGCGACGACGCCGGTGATCAACCGGCCCGAGGTTGCGATCATCGGCCCGAACAAGATCGTCGAGCGTCCGGTCTTCGACGGCGACGAGATCCGCCGCGCGAAGCTGATGAACCTGTCGATCAGCTGCGACCACCGCGTCGTCGATGGTTGGGACGCCGCGAGCTATGTGCAAGCGCTCAAGAAGCTGATCGAGACGCCGGTTCTGCTGTTCGCGGATTAACTCACTTCGTCATTGCGAGCGAAGCGAAGCAATCCAGAGCTGTGTACGCCACTCTGGATTGCTTCGCTTCGCTCGCAATGACGGAATTAAGGTTGGGAGTTAAAGCCCCAACCCCTGAAAACTCGTCTGGTCGAATTTCAGCTTGAAGGTCACATAGGCGCCCGAGCGCGAATAACGGCTGTCCTCGAAATCGCGGTCGTGGAAACCTGAGAAATTGTAACCGAAGGTCACATTCGCATTTTTCATCGGCGCCAGCGTGATCGTCGGCCCGCCCGCCCAGCTCACGGTGTCGCCGCCGGTCCCGACGCGCACGGTGCCCGACGCCCCGACATCGACATGTTCGCCGAGGTTGAAGCGGAAATCGGCGCCGAGCAGGTTCGACCAGCCCTTCACATCGTCGGCACCGAACTTGTCGAAATTATAGCGTGTGCCCCAGAATACGCCGACTTCGGCGCGTTCGTACCACATCCGGTCGCCGCCACGGCGATCGCCGATTTCGCGATTGCCCATCGGAGTCCAGTTGACCGACAGGCTGTTGAGCGCGCGGCGGCTCGTCGCATCGCCGTCGATCGTCAGCGCGCCGCCGCCGATCGGGCCCGGCTGCCCGGCGATCGCATCGCGGACCTTGTCCGAGCGGAACTCGGTCTTGTTGAGCCACGACACGCGCGATTCGGCGGGGCGGTGCGCCCAGCTCATCTCGAAGCTCATCACCTCGGTCGTCGGCGTGGTGCCGCTGCCGCTCGCCTTGGCGTAGGTGAAGAGCGCACCGAGCGCGCGGCCTTCGCCGAGCTGGCGCAGGGTGCCGAGCGTCAGCCCATAGCGATTGGCAAGCTCGCCGTCGCGATATTCGGCGCGCCCGGTCAGCGTCCAGCGCTCGGTGCGGTATGTCGCGCCGGTGCTGATCGCGAGGAAGTCCTCGGTCAGCGTGCCATTGTTGCCGAGGAAGCCGCCCGAGGCCACCGGATGATCGACGTTGAGTACGTCGCCGGCGCGGATGCCGCCGATGGTGCGGTTGCCGTCGACCGAGACATCGACCGTCAGCTTCTTGCCGAGCCGCAGCGACTGCGACAGGCCATAGGCGGCGAAGCTGCGCGGGCCATATTCGCCGATATCCTGCTGGTTCGCGGTCGCGAGCAGCCGCGCTCCGGCCCAGGGCGCGAGGTCGAAGCCGAGCCGCGCGGTGCGCGCCTTGATGCTGTCGCCGTCGGCGATTTCGTAGCTGCCGACGAGATTGACGTCGCGCGTGATCGCGAAACGCGCGCCGAGGCGGTGGCGCGTCGGGAAATCGACGCTCGCGTCCTTGCCGCCTAGGGCGAATTCGGTCTGCGCGTCGAGTTCGAGCCGCTTTTCGAACAGGCGCTGCGTCGCGCCGAACTGGACGATGTTCGATACATTGCTCGTGCCGTCCGACAGCCGGTCGTCGGCGTGGGTGATGCCAGCGCGCGCGACGGTGGTGCCATTGTCATATTCGACCAGCGCACGCGCGGCGCGGCGGCGTGAGCCGACGTCGAGATATTGTTCCTGCCAGGCGCTGCCGGAGAGCGACAGCGTGCGCGTGGCGCGCAGCCGCGCCTCGACGCCGAACTTGCGCGTGCCGTCCTCGCCGCGGTTGAGCTGGCCGGCGCCAAAGCCCGTGCCGCGCTCACGGACGTAAGCGAGCACATCGACCGTGCGGCTGTGATGTTCGGCCTCGAGAAGCCAGGCGGTCGCGCGGCCTGCGGCGGCGACCGCGCTGCCGGCCTTGGCCGACGCATCGCTCACCGCCAGTTCGGCGCGGATTTCGGTATCGACATTCGGGCGATATCGCGCATCGACGCCGCCGAGATTGGTCTTCGCGTCGCTGTCCTCGTCGTGGATCATCGTCGCGCCGACGCGAAGCTTCTCGTCGTCGGATTGGTAGCTGACGCGCCCGCCGGCGTTGAGCACGCGCTCGCCGATGCCGTCGACCTCATATTCGGCGACGATGAACTGCGGATCGAGCGCCGACGAGCGGCTGAGCACCGGCTCGCGGAAGCGCAAGGTGCCGGCGAAATAGTCGATGTCATAATCGATGTGGCGCGTCAGCGTGCGCGTGTCGACGATCTGCTCGCTGTGCAGCCGGTCGCGCGTCTCGATGACGATGCGCTCGCTGTTCGGCAAAATATCCCGGGCGCCGAGCTGGTACGGACCGGTCAGGCCATTGCCCTGGATCTCGTCGCGGCGGAAGCGATAGGGGGTGTCGGCCGCGAAGGCGGTCGCGGCGATATTCTTGCCGCGATACTCGGCCTTGCCGCCGTTCAGCGCGCGCTGGTAGCGGGCGAGCTGCGGTTCCGAGATGCCGGTCTCGATATCGCCGAACATCGCATAGAATTGCGGGCGTTCGAGCCGCAGGTAGAGCTTGCGCACCGAGGCGGCGTCGTAGCGCGTCTCGTTGCGGTCGGCATAGATCGTATAATAGGCGCGCGGGTCGATCACGCCGCCGAAGCGCGCGTCGTCCTTGTCCTTGTCGCTGTCATAGGCGAGCGTCATCAGCCATTTGCCGCGCACCCGGCCCTTGGCATAGAGCGCGAGCCGCGCATCGCCGTTGAGGTCGTCGAGCGTCTCGGCCACCGGCTCCATACGATCGTCGAGCGTGTTGTAGCCGAGCGTGCCTGCGGCAAAGCCGACGACGGTCCACGGGCGATCGCCCGGGTCGAGCCAGGTCTCGATCGTCTGGCCCCGCGTCACCTTGTCGTCGCGGAAGGCGAAATCGATCGTCAGCGTGCCCGACGCGGTCGTCGGTTCGAGTTCGATATAGGCGATGCCGTCGTCGCCATCGATCTTCCACACCGGCCGTGCGCGTTCGAGCCCCGAGAGCTGGCGCGCCTGCTGTGCGTCGGCTTCGACCGCGGGATAATAGGGCGCGGGGACGCTAAAATCGCCGGTCAGGCCGCTGCGAATGGGTTTGCCGTCGCGGTCGGTCAGGCGGACGGCGAGCACCGGGCGCGTCACGCCGTCGGCGATCAGCACCGATTTCTCGCGGATCAGCGCGGCGCGCATCGGGGTGATCGAATAATGGACGCGGCGTTCGAGCGTTTCGATCGTCACGCCATTGGCGTCTTTCACCGTCGCGACGAGGCTGTTTTCGCCTTCGCGGATCTCGATGCCGCGCCACAGGCTGACCGCGACCTGGCCGTCGGCGGACTTGCTCGTGCCTTCGAAGCTTAACGGGTCGACCGGCTTGCCGTTGATCGTCAGCGCGACGCTCTGGCCCGGCGCATGCTTGATCGCGGCGCGCACAGCCTTCGAGCGCGGATTATGGTCGGGGGCGGGGAAGAGCCAGGCGATGCCCGGCGCCTGACCCGTCAGCCAGTCGCGGCCCGCACCGGCGGCCTCGGGATCGCTGAGCACCACGGGCGCGTCGGCGGCCTGAAGGTCGGGTGCGGCGCGCGGCGCGCTGGCGATGGCGCGGAAATCGGCGCGTTTCAGCGAGCCGCCGCGGCCCTGCACGAAACGCGAGATCGCGCTGCCCGCGCTGGCGGTCGAGCGTGCGCAGTCGACGGGTTCGCGGTCGAGCGGCAGCGTCGACGGGTCGATCTGCACGACGTGCAAGCCGGGGCGCACGCCTTCGAAATGATAGCGGCCGTCCTGGTCGGTGACGGCGTAGCTGCCGTCCTGCAGCATGACGCGGACGCCGCCGATCCCCGCCGCCTTGCCCGGATTCACCGCGCAGCCGCCATCGGTGATGCGGCCGATGATCGTCATCCGGTCGCCGAGCTGGTCGCGCTTGATCGACACCGTCGCCTCGGAGACGTTCGACGTCGCGCCGCGACTGTCGGTCGCGGTCGCGCGGTTGAGCGCGTTTCCGGGCTGCGCCGACACGACGACTTCGGCGAGATAGGTGAGCAGCACTCGGCCGCCGGGCGCGATCGCGGGCAGGGTGACGCGGAATTCGCGGCCGTTTCCGGCCACCACCGGGTCGATCCGCACGCCGTTCGCGCGCACCGTGTCGAGTCGCAGCCGCATGCCCGCGGGCAGGATGTCGCTGACCGTCACCACGCCGCTCGCCCGGCGCGCATCGCGGGCGGAGACCTCGATCCGGTACTGGATCACGTCGCCGGGCACCGCGACCTGCGTCGAGGTCGTCTTGCGCAGGACGAGTTCGCCGCCCGGCTGGTCGACCGGGATGTCGATGCGCACCGGCGCCGGATCGCTGAGCGTGAACGCCGCGCCGTAGCTGCCGCTGGTGATCGTGTAGGGCAGGCCGTCGTCGGGACGGCGGAAACCGGCCAGCGCCGAGGGATCTGCGGTCGATGGAGCGGTGAAGGGCGCTGGCGGCTCTACCACCAGGCGATAGGTGCCGGGCGCGACGAAGGGGAAACGATAATCGCCGGGCGGGAAACCATAGACGGTGCCGCCGCTGTCGGTGACGCTCTGGCCGGTCACCACGCTCGACGGATAGGTCGACACGCCGTCGTCACCGAACACCGGTGCGGGCTGGCCGGTCGCGGCGTCGACGATCGTCACCCGGCTGCCTGCGACGGGCGCGCCATCGCCGCTGTCGAACACGATGCCGAAGGGGTCGACGAGGAAGCTGATCTGCGCGGTCGCGACCAGATCGGCGTGCGCCGCGTCGCTCACGCGCATCGTCACGGTCGATCCGGGTGCAACCGACAGGCGGCAATCGCCCGCGATCAGCGCCGGCGGAATGCCGATGGTGTTGATGATGCCGATGAATTCGCCGCTGTTCACCGCGGTTTCGGACAGGGTGATGCGCTCGCGATCGCCATTTTCGAGCTCGAGCGTCACGTCGAGCGTGTCGCGAGCGGAGGGATCGGCGTTGGCGCTGGCGAGCGTGACGCCGACCACCAAGACTTCACCGGCGTGAAAGCGCCCTGTGGGCTGCAAAGAGGCGGGATCGGTCGGCAGCGACGCGAAAACGCCGCTCGGTTCGATCAGGCTGGTCCCGTTCGTGCCCTGGCAGCGGGTCGGAACGACCGGCGCGGACTTGGAACCGAGATTGTTGGTCAGCCGGTAGGTGCTGATCGTCGGCCGCTCGGGCGGCCGCGGCGTGACCGTGACGTCGACGCGGTTCGACAGCGTCTGCGCGCTGCCGCCGCTCGCGGTCCATTCGGCCGACGCGGTATTGGAAATGACCTGGGCGTGCGCACTCGTTGCGGGAAGCGTCGCCGCCGCAACCAATGTGGCCGCAAATGCCAGATATTTCGAGAAAAAGGCCATGGGCGCTCAGGCAAGGGGGTAGCGCCGCCGGAATGACCGGCGTCGCTGCCCTTACCCTTTTCCGCGATCAGTTGACGGTAGCGCGGAAGACCAGCGTGCGCGTCGCGCCCGCCGCCACCGTGGCGATCGTCCCCGACACGACCGGCGCGGCATAGCTGCCGCCCGCTGCGCCATCGGCGTTGCAGGTGCCGCCGGTGACCGTCCCGTTGAGCAGGATCGTGCTCGGCGTGAACAGCAGTTGCGTCGGCACGCTATCGCTGATCGACACGCTCGTCGCATCGGCGCTGCCCGTATTGGCCACCGCGATGCAATATTCGACCGTCGCACCCGGGATCATTTTCGGGTTCGAGGTCAGGTTGAACGGGTCGGAGATCACGCGGCTGGTCTTGGTGACCGTCAGCGTTGCCGTCTGCACCGTATAATCGTCGGCGGCGCTGTGCGCGGCGTCGCGATTGGCGTCGTTGACGCCGATGCCGTCGGCAAAGACGGTATCCTTGGCCGCCGTATTGGCACCCGCGGTCTGCGAAACCGCCGCGCCCTGGCTGCCCGGCGTGCCGCCTTCACGCGCGGTGGCGCGCAGCTGGACGCCCGCGACCGAGCCATTGGCGAGGCCGGTGGGGATATCGGCGAGGACGAAGATGCGCGCGGTCGCGTCGGCGGCCAGTTCGTCGACATAGGTGACGAGGGCGTCGCCCGCATCCCAGCTGCCGACCGTCCCGGTCGTCGGATTGTCGCGATAGATGCGGATATTCGTCGCGTTGAAGCTGTCGGTGCCGCCATGCGCCGCGGTGCCGCCCGTGATCTGGGTGGCGGCGAGCAGGAAGTCGAGCACTTCGTTCGACGTGTTGGTGACCTGGAAGGTCGTCACCGCATTGGTCTGCCCCGGAACGACATTGGTCGTGACGGTGCCGACTTCTTCGACGAGCAGGTTGATCTTGCGGTCGACCACGAAAGTGTCCGACGCGCTTTGCTGAACCTGGCTCACGCCACCGACCTGGAAGTCGACGGTGGCGGTATTCGTGATCGAGGCACCAGCAGTCGTGCCGGCGGCGAACGCCGGCGCGGAGGCGAATGTAGCAATCGCCGCCAGACCCAAGGTGCCCATATTCGTCAGCTTGTTCATCAGCTGAACTCCTGGGCTTTGGTTGGTTGCCTTTCCCCACCGCCGGCAACCGTAAGGCGGCTTACGCTATTGAATTACTTCACAACTCCTCGGAACATCAGCTTGCCCGTCCCGCCAGCCGGGATCGGCTGCTGGAACGCCCAGCGGATGTGCGTGACGTCGGCCGGCTGCGCGGCGCGCGTCTGGCCATCGGCCTGGCGAACGGTCATCTGGGGAAGCAGACCCCACGTCTTGCCTCCGTCGACCGAAACCAGCGGGCGCGTGTCCCCGGCGTCGGCAAAGCTGACTGCCGAGGGCATCGGATTGGTGATGACGAACTTGTCGGCCGGCTGCGCGCTCGCGTTGCGATAGTTGAGCACGAACACCAGCTTGTCGCCGGGAACGACGACCTTCGGCTCCTCGAGCAGCACGCGCTGCTTGCCGGTGGCGTCGGTCGAGACGCGTTCGACGAACACATTGTTGTCGAGCGCGACCTGGTTGGCCGCGAGGGCCTGGCCGGGCACGACGGCCGCGGCTAACGCGAGGAAAAACAGGCGCATATTGATCTCCATCAGTCGATCCTGGTCTTGAAGGTGACGGTACGGGTCTGGCCGCCGGCAACCGTGCCGAGCGCGACATTGACCCGCGTGCCGTTGTAATCGCCGGCGTCGGCATCGACGCCGTCGGTCAGCGCCGTGGCGCCGAGCGTGATCGATCCGGCGACATAGCTGGTGTCGGCCGGGATATTGTCGGTGATGGCCAGGCCGTTCACCGAACCGCTGCCGGCGACCGTCGCGGTGATCGTGTAGGTGATCGTCGCGCCCGGAACCGGCTCGCTGCCGCCGAAGGGATCGACGACGACCGCCGATTTGACGAGCGACACCGTGGCGGCCGAGACGACGAACGCGCCCTGGTCCTGCCCGTCGGCGCCGGTCGAGCCGACGACGGCATCGCCGCCGCCTTCGCCCTGGCCCGGAAAGCTGGTGCCCGGGGCGCCGGTGCCGGTCTTCGCCGCGGCGACGAGGCTGACGGTGCCGCGATTACCGTCGCCGACCCCCGCGGGCGTCGTCGACAGCACGAAAATCGTGACGCTTTGGTCGGGATTGAGCGTCGGGTCGTTGGCGCCCGGCGTGTACAGCGTGTCGGTGTTGGCGTCGAAAACGCCGTCGCCATTGTCGATATAGATTTGCGTGACCGTCGGGTCATAATCGTCGCCGCCGCCATTGGCGATCGTGGTCAGACCAAAGCTTTCGACGCCGTTGCCGTTGTTGGTGACCGAAAAGGTCAGGAGCTGGGCGGTCGCGCCGGGCGTCGTCGCGACGTCGGCGGGATCGCTCGAATCGACGGTGACGTCGAGCAGTTCGTCGACGCGCAGGTCGACGCGGTTCGAATCGACGGTCTGCGTGCCGCCGCCCGCGTCATAGCTGGCGGTGGCGGTGTTGCTGATCGTCGAGCCCGCGCGGGTGCCGGCGGCCTGGGCCTGCATCGGCAGGGCGAGCGCCACAGCGAGCGCAATGTAAGAAATGGAAGGGATGCGATACTGATGCAGCGCGCCCCCCACAGGCGCATTCACCATGATCTTTGACTCCGATTGGCTGGTCCGTGCCCCCTCAATCGGCGAAAAAGAGAAATTTCTGGTTAAGACGCTGGTGACCAAGCGCGATTCTGATCCAGAATCGGACAAAAGCGGTCGGGGTTGCCCGGCACGCGCACCGTCTGGCGCCCCGCACCAAGCTCGCGTAAGACGAGCGGAACAACAGGGAGACGGCGGCGTGGCGGAGAAGAAGGGGGACGAGAATGCGCCGGCGCGCATCAACCCCCTGCACCAGATCGAGATCGACGATTTTCGCCGCGACCGGCTGCTCGCGGCGCTGACGCTGATTATCGGCGCGGCTTTCTGTCTTGCCTTTCCCTTCGCGCTCAAGGCGGGCGCCGAATTCTTCCTGCCGCTGACCGCCGCGATCGTCATCGCGATCGCGCTGGTGCCGCTGCTCGAATGGCTCGAACGGCGCGGGGTCCCGTCGGCGCTCGCCTCCTTCCTCGCGCTGTCGGCCTTCCTCGCTCTGGTGAATGCGGCGCTGGCGATCATCGTCGTGCCCGCGACCGGCTGGTTCGCGCGGCTCCCCGAATCGATCCCGCGCATCCAGAGCAACCTCGCGCCGCTGATCGACTTTTATTCGACGCTGCAGAAATTCGTCGATCGCACGCTGATGTCGGTCGCGAGCGGGACCGAGGCGACGGCGCAGGCGGTCGCGGCGCAGGCGCCGTCGTCGGTGATCGACTATTTCATCTCGTCGGCGCCCGCCGCGGCGATCCAGCTCTTTTTCGCGGTGCTGGTGATCTTTTTCTTCCTCGCCGGCTGGACCCGGCTGCGCAAGGGTACGATTCGCCGCCGCGGCAGCTTCGACGGCGCGATGCAGACCGCGCGCGTGATCCAGAATGTCGTCGACGCGACCGCCGACTATCTGGCGACGATCACGATGATCAACGCGATTCTCGGGCTGCTCGTGTCGCTGTTGCTGTGGGCGCTCGGCATGCCGTCGCCCTTCATGTGGGGCGGCATCGTCTCGCTGTGCAATTTCGTGCCGTATCTGGGGCCGATCGTCGCCGCGACGCTGTTGGGACTCGGCGGCCTGATGACCTTCGACGCGGTGGGCTTTGCGCTGCTTCCCGCGCTGATCTTCATCGGCGTCCACACGATCGAGGCGAATCTCATCACCCCGCTGGTGCTCGGACGGCGGCTGACGGTCAATCCGCTGCTGATTCTCGTGTCGTTGAGCTTCTGGGGCTGGGTGTGGGGCGCCCCGGGGGCGCTGCTCGCGGTGCCTTTGCTGCTCATCGTCCAGACCGTGCTGCAGTCGACCGGAACCCCCGATCTGGCGGGTTTCCTGTTCGAGCGCGGTACGCTCACCGCGGCCGACGAGATGCGCGATCGATTAAATCGCATGCATGCCGAAAGCGACGGTTGACAGGGTCGAGCGCGGCGCATATTGGCGCTGCTCCCAAGCACACGCGGGTGTAGCTCAGTTGGTTAGAGTGCCGGCCTGTCACGCCGGAGGTCGCGGGTTCGAGCCCCGTCACTCGCGCCATTCCTCAGTCCCTCGGGACGGAATGGCCACCGCAGCTTGGGACGCTTTACCAGGCAGAATGATGTGGATTGGCGCGGCTTATCAGCCGCGCCACCGCCCCAGTTCCATCCAGCGCAGCAATGCCTTCAGCGGCAGCACCCAGATCCAGACGATCCCCGCGACGAGGTAGAAGATCGCCTGCACGAGCACCGGCCATTCACCGACCCACGGCGACAGGCTGGCCACCAGCACCGCCCAGGCGATGATCAGGGCCATGATCAGGAAGATGCCGGCTGGCTTGCGCCAGCTGGGCTGCGGCTCGTTGGTCACAAACGGTCTCCGGTCACGATAAATTCCTGTTCGGTCAGCACGGCGTCGAGCGCCATGTCGGTGGGCTCGAGCGGCATCGCATCGATTTCCTGCACCGACCAGCCGACGCCGATGCGTAGGGCCTGCGGATTCGCCGCGAACCAGCGATCATAATGGCCGCCGCCCTGGCCGATGCGCCCGCCGCGGCGGTCGAACCCGACGAGCGGGCAGAAGAGGAGCGCGGGGAGCGCCGATTCGGCAGCGTCGGCGGGCTGGAGCGTCGTCCACGGGCCCTTCACCAGAGCGTCGCCCGCGTGCCAGCGGCGAAAGCCCATCGTATCGACGCGGCCGTCATGGTGGGGGAGGGCGAGCGGATAGCCGCCCAGCATCGGCAGGATGTCGGGCTCGTCGCCCCACGGCGCATAGGCGCCGACGACAGCCTGCGCGCCGACGATCTCGGCGAGCGGGTCGGGAAGCGCCCGGAACGCGGCAAAGCGCGTGAATTCGTTGAGATTGGCGACAAAATGGCGCCGCCTGAAGCGCAATTTCTCGCGCAGCCGCCGTTTCCGGCTCGGCAGGTCGGCGGACATTTCGGTCATCGCCTCACTCTCTGCCTTCATCAAATGGTTGGCGGGACCACCATGGGCCGTTTTCTGGAAGATCCTCTGACGCCAGTAACGTCAGGTGGGAACCATGTACGTCGGACCAGGGTCCGGGCAGGGACAGCTCCCTTGGATGATGTATCGCCTCAGGGATTTTCGCAACAGCTCGTACCGGGCAGCGCCCGCCGCCCCCTATGTAGGGATGCGGGCGCCCGCGCTCAAGGCATTTGCTCGACTTTCGTCGCCAGCGCCTCGATGCGGTCGGCGATCTGTGCCAGCGCGCGGTCGTGGACCGGTGCGGCGGGGGCGGGGACGACCGGCGCGCCCTGACGCAGCTTTTCGAGCTCGGCGGTCAGCACCGCCTCACGCTCGGTCGCCTGCTTGACCTGGTCGAGCGCCGCCGATTCGCGCGATACCGCGGCGCGGAGTTCGTCGCGCGCTGTGCTTTCGCGGCTTTCTGCGAGCGCGATCGCCGCACGCAGCGAATCGAGCTGCGGTTCGGCATTGCCCGCCTTGTTCTGCGCTTCCTGCGTCTCGTCGGCGAGCATCAGCGCCGCGAACAGCAATTGGCGCACCTCGGTGGTGCCCTGCATGCCGCGCGCCTTGGCGTCGACGATGCCGGCGAGTTGGATCAGCTGCGCCTCCTGCCCATCGGCGCAATGGACGTCATAGGGGCGCCCGGCGATGGTGAGCTTGACGTCAGCCACGTTCGGCCTCCGCGATCAGCCGGTCGAGTTCGCCGATGACGGCGGCGACTTCGGCCTTCAGCGCCGACTGTTCGGCGGCGGGCAGGGCGGTCGCGGTGGCGGCTGGCGGG
>NZ_LYVN01000123.1 GCF_001990265.1 Sphingopyxis sp. KK2 | reverse complement strand
TCAAGACGCGCATTACCGAGAAGTTCGGCATCGAGACCCCGATCATCATGGGCGGGATGACCGGCGTGGGTTATGGTCCGCTGGTCGCCGCGGTCGCCAATGCGGGGGCGCTCGGCTTCATCACCGCGCATATGTATCCGACCGGCCAGGCGCTGTTCGACGAGATCGAGGCGACGCGCAAGCTCACCGACAAGCCCTTCGGCGTGAACCTCACCCTGCTGCCGTCGATCAACCCCATCCCCTATGACGAATATCGCGAGGCGATCATCGCGAGCGGGATCAGGATCGTCGAGACCGCAGGCCGCGCCCCGACCGACCATCTGCCGCGCTTCAAGGAAGCCGATGTCACGGTCATCCACAAATGCACCTCGGTGCGCCACTCGGTGTCGGCGGTGAAGAAGGGCGTCGACATGATCAGCATCGACGGCTTCGAATGCGCGGGTCATCCGGGCGAGGACGATGTCGGCCTCGTCGTGCTGCTGCCCGCGACGGTCGATGCGCTGCCCGATACGCCGATCATCGCCTCGGGCGGCATGGCCGACGGGCGCAGCATCGTCGCCGCGCTCGCGCTTGGCGCCGATGCGGTGAATATGGGCACGCGCTTCTGCGCGACGGTCGAGGCGCAGATCCACCAGAATGTGAAGCAGCGCATCGTCGATGCGAGCGAACTCGACACGGTTCTGGTCGGCCGCAGCTTGCGCAACACCGCGCGCGTCGCGAAGAATGCGGTGTCGGACGAGGTCGCCGAAATCCAGCGCGATCCGACCAAGACCTTCGACGACGTCCGTCACCTGATGGCGGGCGTGCGCGGGCGCGAGAATGTGCTGCGCGACGGCGACGTCGACGGCGGCATCTGGACCAGCGGCCAGAGCCAGGCCCTCATCCACGACATCCCCACCTGCGCCGAGCTGGTCCAGAACATCATGCGCCAGGCCGAAGCCGTGCGCGCGCGGATCGCGGGGTAATATCCTCGCAATGACGAATTTTGGGATCAGCTAGCGCTTTCCTGCCACCCGCCGCCCAATGCGAGGAACAGCGCGACGAGGTTCGTCGCGCGGGTCTGTTCGGACTGGGCGGCGACGGAGCGGTTCTGCCCTCAGTAGATGGTGTAACCGCCGTCGATGACGATCGCGTCGCCGAGATGAAAACTCGAATGACGGCTGGCAAGATAGACCGCGATTGCCGAAAAATCGTCGCCGTCGCCCCAGCGGCCCACGGGCGCGCGGCTGATCACATTGTCGTTGAACTTGTCCCAGCCCTGCAGCCGCTCGGTCATGTCGGAGCGTGTCCAGCCGGGCAGGATGCTGTTGACGCGAATCCCGTGCGGCGCCAGTTCGACCGCCATCGCGCGGCTGAGCGACAGCACCGCGCCCTTGGTCGCGCCATAATGTTCGTTGCGCGCCGCCCCGTGGATCGACGCGGTCGAGGCGATCGAGACGAGCGAACCGCCACGGTCGCCCGCCTTGCCGCGCGCGATCATGTGCGCCGCGGCCTCGCGCAGCGTGTAGAAGACGCCATAGACGTTGATCGACTGCAGCTTTTCGAAATCGGCCTGGCTGATCTCGAACATGTCGCGCCGCGGGATGCCGATGCCGGCGTTGGCTATCGCCTGGTCGATCCGTCCGAACTCGTCGATGATCGCCGCGATCCCCGCTTTCACCGCCGCTTCGTCGGCGACATCGACCTGCGCGCAGCGAACCGTCCCGCCCAAGGCCTCGAGCTCGGCGACCGCCCGCTCGTTCTTCTCGGGCTTGTTGCCCCAGATCACCACCGTCGCACCGTGCATCGCGAGCCCCTTGGCCATGCCCAGCCCGATTCCGCCATTGCCGCCGGTGACCAGCGCGACCTTGCCGCGCAGGTCGAAAAGCCCCAAAGTCATCCTCATCTCCTCATGATGCCGGTGCGCGATCGCTTTCCGCCGCGCCTTCGCCCTACCCATAGGGTGCGCGCCGCCGCGGTTTCAAGACGTTACCCGGCCCTGTGCTTTAGGCCCACGCCCCGCTTGCATTCGAGCGATAGCCGAGCGCACGATAGGCGGCGTCGATCAGCAGCTGTGCACGCGGCCCGACCATCACGCCCGCGCCCATGCGGTTCATCGTATAGCCGAAACCCATGCCCGCGCCGGGGTCGGCAAAGCCCACCGACCCGCCGAAGCCGACATGGCCGAACGCCGCCTCCGACATCAGCAGCGTGCAATCGACCAGTTCAGGCTGGCGGCGGTTGTCGGTCGTCTTCATGAAACCCGACCCGAAGCGCATCGGCATCAGCAAGGTCGCATCGAGATGGCTCGCGCTCGCGGTGCGGCCCATGCGCGCGACGGTATCGCGTCCCAGCAGCTCGCCATTGGCCAGCGCCGAATAGATGGTCGCAAGGCCGCGTGCATTCGTGATCCCGTTGAGCGACCCAATCTCGACACCCCAATAAGCGGGGTCGTTGCAGTCATAACCGCCATCGTTGGTCATCATCAGCGTGAACGGCGCCGCCGGATCATTTTCGATCGCATCATTGGCGCGCGACTTGCCGCCGAACAGCGGATCGGTCGGATAGATCATCGTGGCGACGCGATGATGCTCGCTCGCCGGGAGCCCGAGCCAGAAGTCGGCGCCCAGCGGCCCCGCGATCTCGCTGCGGATATAGTCGCCGAGCGGCACGCCCACGGCGCGGCGGAACAGCCCGCCGACGGTCCACGCATAGGTGTGGCCGTGATAGCCATGGCGCGTCCCCGGCACCCAGAAGGGCCGCTCGCGCGCGACGCGGTCGCACATATGGTCGAAGTCGGCAAAACCGCCGGGCCGCACCGGATCGCGCAGCGCCGGCACCCCGACCGAATGGTCGAGGATCATCGCGACCGTCGCCTCTTCCTTGCCTTCGCACGCGAATTCGGGCCAATATCTCGCGACGGGGACGTCGAGGTCGATATGCCCCTTCTCGACCGCATGATGCGCCGCGATCGCCGCGATCCCCTTGGTGCTCGACCAGACGATCGAGATGGTGTCGGCGTCCCACGCCGCGCCGTCTGCCGCCTTGCGCCCGCCCCACAGGTCAACCACAGGCCGCCCTTCGTGGAACACCGAAAGGCTCGCGCCGACCTCGCCGCGCTCCTCGAAATTGGCCGCAAAAATATCGGCGAGTTCGGCGAACGCCGGATCGATTTCGCCCTGCACCATCCCGGCGATGGTGCTCCGGCTGATCGCGTTCATCGTCATCATATTCTCCAATTCGGGGAAGCCGCCAGCATCAGCGCAGCTCGGCGCCGGCAAAATCCTGCGTCTCGCGCCAGTCGGTGACCATGGCGACCCAAGCGAAGAGCCCGCCCGCATAGACCGTGTCGGTCAGCCCCTTGCCGCGCTTCACCGGCATGCCCTCATTGTTGAAATAGCCGGGGGTGCAGGAGGCGTGGAAGGCAACATCGGCCTCGCGGCCCGCGACGATTTCCTCGACATAGGCGTCCTCGGCGCCCGCCGTCGCCTCGATCTCGTCGAAACCCCGCGCGCGCAGCAGTTCGATCGTGCGCGCGATATGGCGGCCCTGCCGCATCATCATCTCGGTATAGTTGATCGTCAGCCCGACATGCACCGTGCCCATCAGGAACAGGTTCGGGAAATTGTGGACGAGCACCCCGTGGAGCGACCGCGCCCCCTCCTGCCAATGGTCGCGCAGGCTGATCCCGCCGCGCCCGGTCAATTCATAGCCCTTGCGCTCGGACAGGTCGCTCGCAAAGCCCGAGGCGAAGATGATCGCATCGGCGGGATATTCGGCACCGTCGACGACGAAGCCCGCCTTGGTCAGCCGTTCGAGCCCCGCCGGCCCGCTGACATCGAGCAACTCGACATTGTCGCGGTTGAACGCCGGCAAATAGAGGTCGTTGAAGGTCGGCCGCTTGCAGAAATAGCGGTACCAGGGCTTGAGCAGCGCGGCCTTCTCGCGCTTGGTCACCACGCGGTCCACCCGCGCGCGGATTTTCTCCATATAGCGCAGGTCGGCGCGCTCGGCGGCTTCGGCGGCCTCATCCGCCGAGACGCCGCTGTCGCTCTTGTCGCCGCCATAGACGCTGGCGAGCTCGGCGGTCGCGTGGGTCCAGCCATCGTCGACCAGATCCTCGTCCTGCTGCCCGCCGAGTACCAGGGTCGAGTAGTTGAGCATCCGCCGGTCCTGCCACCCGGGTTCGAGCGACGCCGCCCATGCCGGATCGGTCGGCTTGTTCAGTCGCTCGCCGACCACAACGGGCGTGCGCTGGAGAACATAGAGATGGTCGGCCGAGCGCGCGATATAGGGCACCAGCTGCACCGCCGACGCACCCGTCCCGACGACCGCGACGCGCTTGCCCTCCAGCCCCGCGCAATCGCCCGCATGGCTGCCGCCGCTATAGTCATAGTCCCAGCGACAGCTGTGAAAGACGTGCCCCGAAAATTCGTCGAGCCCCGGCAGGTCGGGCAGACGCGGCTGGTCCTGCCCGCCACCCGCCATGACGACGAAGTTCGACCGGATCGTGTCGCCGCGATCGGTCGTCACCGTCCAGCGGTCGCTATCCGACCAGCGCACGTCGGTGACGCCGGTATGGAACAGCGCATCGTCATAGAGATCGAAATGCCGCCCCAGCCGCTGCGCATGTTCGAGGATTTCGGGCTGGTGAGAATATTTCTCCTTGGGAATATACCCCGTCTCCTCGAGGAACGGCAGGTAGATATAGGATTCGACGTCGCACTGCGCACCGGGATAGCGGTTCCAGTACCAGACCCCGCCAAAGTCGCCGGCGGTATCGATGATGCGGATCGGGCCGATGCCGCATTTCTTCATCTCGATAGCGACGATCAGCCCCGCAAAGCCCGCGCCGATGATCACGGCATCGACCTGCTCGTTCCGCACCTCGCGCTCGATGCGCGGCCTATAAGTGTCGCGAAGGTCGATCGCGATCCCGCTGCCCGGCGTTCGATAGGCCGACCGGTTGCTTTTGCCACTGCGTCTGTCACGCTCGGCTTTATACTTCTCGCGCGCCCACTCGAGATCGGGTTCGGGCATTGCCTGCAGGTCATCGAGCATCGGGAGAGGCCTTTCTGGAAATGGGGATCGCGCCGCTCAGGCGTCGGCGAAATGGCGCGACAGGAAGGCGCAGGCGCGCGCCAGTGCCTCGGCGCCCTCGGGGATGGCGGGGAAGAACCACGGCCAGACATGGATCATGCCGGCGCGCAGCTCGAGATCGACATCGACGTCGGCATCGGCGAGCGATTTTGCGAGGTTGAGCGCATCGTCCATCAGCACCTCGGCGGTGCCCGCCTGGATAAAGACCGGCGGACTGCCGCGAAAATCGGCAAAGGCGGACGAGATTCGCGGATCGCTGACCGCGATGTCGCCTGCATAATGCGCAGCCATCTTGGCCAACTGGTCGATGCTGGCGAGTGGGTCGGCCTCGCGCTTGATCGTGCGCGATGTCGCGGTATCCGACAGGTCGGCCCAGGGCGACATGCAATAAATACTCGCGGGCAGCGGCTGCTCGTCGCGGAGCAGGTCGGCGAGCAGCGCCATCACCAGCCCCGCCCCGGCGCTGTCGCCGACGAGCGCGATCTTGTCGTCGCCGGCCGTCGCAAGCAGCTCCGCCCACGCCGCCTTCAGATCGTCGAGTCCGGCCGGATAGGGATGCTCGGGCGCCAGCCGATAGTCGATTACCGCGACGCGACTGCCCGTCTGGCGCGCAATCTCGCCGCCAAGGTGGCGATGCGAGTCGAGCCCGCCGATGCAATAGCCGCCGCCATGCACCAACAGCACGATATGGCGCGGCGCCGCCGCAACCTGCAGCCATTCGGCCGGCCTGCCACCAAGCGTCGCCTTGGTCACCCCGACGTCGGCGAGCAACGGAAAGGCGTCGCCCATCGCGCGATAGGCCTCGCGCATCTCGACAATGTCGGCGGGCATTGGCGCGGCGAACAATTGTTCGACCAGCGCCCGATAGGCTTCACTGGGCATCCTGCTCTCCTTGGCGGGCCGTCATGCGGCCGGGCGGTGCGGCGCCATTGCGAAGCCGCGATAATCCTGCGCGACGATCTCGCGGCAAGTCTGGAGGAAATATTGCTGGCCGAGCGTGTAGAGCAGCATCTTGCGCCGCCCCCGCCCTTCGATGTTGTGGTTGATCCCGGTGAACCAACTGTTGGTCTTGCCCGCCAGCAACTGACCGGCCTGATCGAGAACCTGCGCGGTCCAGTCGTCCTCCGCCGCCGCGGTCGCTTCGCAGCGCGCCAGCCCCCGGCCTTCCATATGGCCGATCAGGTCGGCGATGAATTCGACATTCTGCTCCGCACAGCGCGGGACATTGCAGAAGGTCGCACCGCTGTGCGGGCCGACGATCATGAAGAAATTGGGAAAGCCATGGCTCTGCAGCCCGAGGAAGGTGACGGGGCCATCGTCCCATTTCCGCTTCAGCGTCGCGCCGCCGGTGCCGACGATGTCGATCCGGTCGAAAGCCCCGCGAACGGCGTCGAAACCGGTGGCATAGATGATGACGTCGAGCGGAACGAAGCCGCTCCCGAACCGCATGCCCTCGGGCGTAATTTCGATCAACGCGTCGGCGTTGACGTCGATCAGGTCGACGTTCGACTGGTTGAAAACCTCATAATAGCGCGTCTCCATCGGCACCCGCCGCGTCCCGAACAAATGGTCCTTCGGGATCAATTTTTCGGCGGTTTCGGGATCGGTCACCCGCGAACGGATCTTGCGCGCGAGGAAGTCGCTCGCGAGCCGCGCCGCTTTCTCGTCGACCGCGAGGTCGATGAAATTGCTCAGCCAGAAGGCAAAGCCGCGCTCGCCATATTTCGCTTCGTAAAAGGCCTCGCGTTCTTCATCGCTCACCTCGAAGGTGGTGCGCGGATCCCAATTGTGGACGAAGCCCGCGTCGCTGTCGCGGCACGTCTGGAATATCTCCGTATAACGCGCCTTGATGTCGGCCATCTCGTCAGGCGCGATCGGCGCGTTGCACAGCGGCTTGCACCAGTTGGGTTCCTTCTGAACGACGGTGAGGTGCCCCGCGACCTTCGCCATTTCCTGGATCACCTGCACCCCAGTCGCCCCGGTGCCGACGACCGCGACACGCTTGCCCGCGAGGTCGATGCCGCCGCGCGGCCAGTCGGAGGTGTGAAAAGAGGCGCCCGCGAAGCTGTCGCGTCCCGGAAAGTTCGGGATCACCGGGATCGACAATATGCCGACCGCGGTCACCAGATAGCGCGCGCTGGCCTCATAGCCGTCCTCGCAGCGCACCCGCCACCGCCCTTCATCCTCCTGCCAGTGCGCCGAGGCGACGCGCGTATCGAAACGGATGTCCTTTCGCAGGTCGAGCTTGTCGGCGACGCGGCGCAGATAGGCAAAGGTTTCGGGCTGCGGCGCGAAATGCTCGCTCCAGTCCCATTCCTGCAGCATCTCCTCGTCGAAGGAGAAGCAATAGGAATAGCTTTCGGAATCGAAACGGCAGCCGGGATAGCGGTTCCAATACCAGGTCCCGCCGACCTCGCTTCCCGCCTCGATTACCTGCACGCTGAGGCCCAGCTGGCGCAGCAGGTGCAGTTGGTACATGCCGGACATCCCGGCGCCGATGACGATGGCGTCCACTTCGACCATGTAATTGACTCCGCCCCGAAAAATGTCCCGGCCGGCCCGGCGGCCGGGACAGAGGAGGCCCCTTAGAAACGGAAGCTGATATCGATGCCGTAGGTGCGCGGCTCCCCGGGCACCGCGAGGTTGTAGCCCCCCGCCGTGCCAAGCCCGATGCCGCCGACATAATATTGCTTGTCGAAGATATTCTTCGCGAAGAAGGCGGCCGAGACCCCCGACCCGCCGATATCGTCGAGCCCGACGCGCGCGTTCACCAGCTCATAGGACGGCAGCTTCGTCCCCGGCGCACCGCTCTGGCCATAGTTGGAGAAATAGAGCGACGACTGCGCATAGACGTCGAGCCGCGCACGCAATTCGCCCGTGTCGCCCGCCAGCGGCGCGGTGACGTCGATATAGCCGCTGCCCGAATATTTGGTCACATCGGCAAAGGTCGTGAAGTCGATGAAGGTGCCGAACAGCGTCTGCTGCGTGTCGCCGCGATATTTGGGGTCGGTGTGGTTGAACGACCCGCCGATCACCACGCCCGGCGCCACGGTGAACTCCGCATCGAACTCGACACCCTGAAAGATCGCACCGTCGGCGTTGACCGTCGCGCCACCCGGCCCGACGTCAGGGAAGGTCAGATAGGCGATGCGCTGGATGCCATCGACCCAGCTCTTGTAGACCGCGAGGTTGGCGCGCGTGCGGACCGAGCCGACATGGCCGTTGAACTTGGCACCGAACTCGATGTCCTCGATCTTTTCGGGGTCGAAGCTGTTGCCACCCAGTTCGGCGGGCGCGTTCACCGGCGGCGCGTTGTAGTTGAAGCCGCCGCCACGCCAGCTGCCGCGATAGGTGCCATAGAAGAAGAGCGACGGTGTCGCCTGATATTCGAGCCCGATCGTCCAGCTCGGTTCGCTATCCTTGCGCTTCTCGATGATCCCCGCAGGATAGAAAGGCGCGAAGCCCGACACTTCGGTGAACTTGTTCTTCTCCTGCGTGTAGCGGAAGCCGCCGGTCATGCTCAGCGTGTCGGTGAATTTGAACGACGCCTGCGCGAAGGCGCCGATGCTCGAAATGTCGAAGTCGCCCTCGAGCCGGTTGCCAAGCGGCAGGCTGCCGCCGAACACCGGACCCAAGACCGGATTGGCGACGGGACCGAGGTTGAAATAGCGGAAAGTCTGGCCGCTGGTACGCTTCTCGTTCGAATAATAGACGCCGAGGATATAGGTCAGGCGATTGTCGATCGCCTCGCCCGACAGTTGCAGCTCCTCGGAAAAGGACTTCACCCGGTTCCGCGTCTGCACATATTCATAAAAGGGGAACGGGCTGCCATCCTGGTCGAACAGCGAAAAGTTCCGGTTGTACGAATAGCCGACGATATTCTTGATCTGGGCGCTGTCGGAAATATCGATCGACGTTGTGTTGATGATATAGCCGTTCTTCGCGTTCAGTCCCGTCTCGCCGTCGAGATAGGTCGCGCGCGTACCCAGCGACCGCTGGAGCCCTATATAGTCGAGATAGCCTCCCGCGGGGGTACCCGGATAGGCGGCCATCAGCGCGGCATAGGCCCCCTGCCCTGCCAGCGTGTCGAGGATCGGGCTGTAAAAGGTCGGTACGGTCGCGGCGAGCGCCTGCCCGTTCGGACCGACCGAACCCGGCGCATTGGCCGAATAGGCGAGGATCGGATCCCCATTGCCTTTCGAGCGGCCATATTCGGCGACGAATTTCGATTCGATCGAGTCCCCGATCTCGAAGCTCAACGATGCGCGTATCGACCAGCGGTCGACATTCGCAAGCCGGTCGCCGTTGACGAGGTTGCGCACGAAGCCCTTCCGCTGGTCGACAAGCCCGGCGACGCGCAGCCCCGCGCTGTCACCAAGGGGCACGTTGATCATGCCCTCGCCCTGCCAGGCTCCGAGATTGCCGACCCGGCCGCGTGCGAAACCCTTGAACGCGTCGAAATCGGGCGCCGCGGTCGAAAAGAGCACCGCGCCGCCGGTGGTGTTGCGGCCGAACAGCGTCCCCTGCGGACCCTTGAGCACCTGCACCGAGCCGAGGTCATAGAGCGACCCCGCGCTCAGCGCATTGGTCTGGAATTCGTTCACATAGGTCAGCACCCCCGGCTGCGAGACGCTGAAGGCGTCGATCGACTGGCCGCGGATCGCATAGTTGAACTGGCTGCTACCCTGCGTCGACCGGACGATCAGGCCGGGCGTCGCAGTCTGCAGGTCCGCTTCGGAATTGATGCTGCGCGATTGCAGCGCGTCGGCGGTCAACACCGACACCGCGACCGGCGTGCGGCTCAGCCCCTCTTCGCGGCGCCGTGCGGTGACCACGATGTCGCCGTCGGCGGCGATCGTCGATGCCTCGTCATTCTCCGTCGGCGCCGCAGCGCCGGTATCCTGTGCCGCAGCGGTTGCCGGAATGGCCCAGACGAGCGGCAGCAGGCTGGCGGCGATCAAATATTGGACGCGACGCGATTCATTCCGATCCATAACCGGTTCCCTCTCCCATCGATGACCGCGCTTCGGCGGCTTCGCTTGGCCGCTCCCATTGCGACCGATGCTCGTTTTGAGCTTTTGTCGAAGGGCATCGTTGTCGATGATTGCGAACCTGTCAATGCATTTTTAGGACGCATATTTCGATATTGCAGTGCAATATACGACAATTGCACAAATTCCCTTGAGTTTGATGCCTGTTCGCATCATGCGTGCAAGGGGCGCGGCGCATCATCCGATGGCGCAAGGAATGAAATCATGGGTTCGAAACGACGGCTGGATTCGATCGATCGGCAGATCATTGCGATGCTGGCGCACGCGCCGCAGACCTCGAATCGCGACATCGCCGCCGCGCTCGCGGTCGCCGAGAGCACCATATCGGTCCGGGTCGACGCGCTCATTCGAGACAAGGTCATGAAGCTCTCGGTCCAGCAGAACATCATGAAGGCCGGGCATGATGTGCTCGCCTGGGTCGACATCAGCTGCGCCTTCTCGGACGCCGAGCGCATCGCCGAGGAAATCCGCAAGATAGAGACCCTTATCTCGATCTCGCAATTCTTCGAGAATCCCTTCCTTCAGGCGATGGTCTTCGCGCAGAATGCCGCCGAGCTTCGCGACCTTGTCGAGACGATCGGGTCTATCAGGGGCGTCGACGCGATCGCGACCGACGTTGCGATCGGCGAAGCCTGCATCAAGCCGGGGATCGCGTCGCTATGACCAGCCGATACATTCCTGACGCGATCGACCGGCAGATAACCGGCCTGCTCCACGAGGATGGCCGGACCAGCAACCGCGCGATCGGCCGTCAACTCGGGCTCTCCGAAGCCGCGATCCGCAAGCGCCTGAAGCGGCTGACAGACAATGGCCTGATCACCTACGGCCTGCTGATCGACGTCGCCGCGACCAACATGCAGGTGTTCGGATGGATGTATCTCGAAGTTCATCCCGCCCATCTCGGCGCCGCCTATAAGGCGATCGGCGAAATGGAACGCAGCTCGTCCTGCGCGATGAAGACCGGGAACTATAATCTGATCGCGCATATGTACGCGAAGGACCAGCGTGCGATGACGGCAACGATCGAAGATATGTACCGGATCGAAGGCGTTACGCGCGTCACCTTCCGCCAGGTCAACAAATACCCCGCACACCGGCACGAATTCATCGTCGACACCAGCGACCATGGCTTCCGGAGCTGGCATGGCAGCGTCGTCCACACCGACAGGGGCTGACACGCGGCCTGCAGGCTCTTGGTCGAAACGCCTCCGCCGGCAAGCGGTCGGGTTGGAGGATACCCTCGGATCGGAGGGCGATGGACAAAGCCTGAGGCGAAACGGCGCGACAGGCCCAAGCTTTATAATTTTTATTCAATCCGTTACAATCCACACCACATTTTCTCTGCCAAGTTCGATTTGCGCGATATCGAGGCAGAGAAGCGCGATGGCCGGTAGCGGACGATCACGACTAAGGGCTGATCCGGGAGGAGCGAACATTGTGTCGCGCCAATCCATTACGGCCAGAAGCAATTAATACTGGCCTGATGGCCATCGGGCATGGCTATCGAGCGTTGCCAAGCCGGTCCGCGAACAGACGGAGCCGCCAGCGCTGCGACATAATGGTTAATGAATGCGAATCGATTCCGAAATCGGATTCAACGATATACCCATGTTGTGTCGAGATTTTTGTTCCGTAATTTGACAGAACAAGAAGATCGACACAGTTCAACCGTCGACAATATTCAAGGCGGATTGGTTGTCTGAAAGACAACTTATTATGGGGTATATTGTTGATAGCGGAGTCTTTGCATGGCCGCGGAAGTTTTTGTCAAGTCGACGGGCCAGTCCCGAACCGTATCTGCTGACGCGATCGACCTCGACGCTCCTTCCGTTGTAAGGTTGCAGCTGGCCCGCGCCGACGTTCAAAGCCTTGAACGTCAGGGCGACGACCTCCTTATCCGCCTTCGCTCGGGCGAGACGATCCGCATCGTCGATTTCTACGTCGCGACCGCGAACGGCGTCGAAAGTGATGTCGTTTTCCAGGAGCCCGATGGCAGCATGTGGCTGGCCAAACCGGGACCGCAGCCCCAATTTTTCGAAGTCACCGACTGGAACGAGTTGCTGGCCGGCTCGTCGCTCAGCACCAGCGGATCCGGAGCAGGCTTCATCCTGCCCGCCCTCGGCCTTTTGGGCGGCGTAGGCGCGCTCGCGGCAGCCGGTGGCGGTGGCGGAGATGACTCCGACGCTGATGCGGATGCAGATGCAGATGCTGACGCAGATGCGGACGCAGACGC
>NZ_LYVN01000122.1 GCF_001990265.1 Sphingopyxis sp. KK2 | reverse complement strand
GCGACTGCCTGATCCAGACCGACATCGCGGGGCTGAAGGTGATGCCCGCGAGAAGCAGCGCGGCTAGCGTCATGACGCCATGACGCGCGCGGGGGAGAGTGGTGCGCATGGTCAGGCGCCTCCTTGTCCATAATAGGTGCCGAAGCGGCGGCCGCCCGGCGAATATTTGACGCCGTTGAGCAGCAGCTGGATATGCGGGCAGGCGCCCATCAGGCCGATCGCGTCGCGCAGCGCCGATTCGAGCGTTTCGTCGGCGCGCACCACCATGATCAGCTGGCCGACATGGCCGGCAAGCACCGCGGCAGGCGAGGCCGCGAGCACCGGCGGCGAATCGAGGATGACGATGCGGCCCGGCGCGCCGGCTTCGAGCTGCGCGAGCAGCGCCTCGGTCCGCGCCGAGGCGAGCAGTTCGGTGTCGTGCGTGTGCTGGGTGCCCGCGGGCATCACCTTCAGCCCCGCGATGTCGGTCTGGATCAGGCAGTCGCCGAGCGGCAGATGCGGGTCGGCAAGCGCGTCCATCAGCCCCGGACCGTTTTCCAGCCCCAGCGCTTCGAGCACGCTCGGCTTGGCGATGTCGGCGTCGATCAGCAGCACGTCGTGATCGGTCTCGACCGCAAGGCTGAGCGCGAGGTTGACCGCCGAAAAGGTCTTGCCCTCGCCCGGATTGGCCGACCCGATCAGCACGCGGTGGCCGCGCGGCAGCACCGGGCGGTTGCCGGCGCCCGCGAAATTGCGGATCAGCTCGCGCTTCACGATACGATATTCTTCGGAAATGCCGCTAACCGGGGCGCCCGGCACGATCATGCCGCGCGCGGCGAGCCGCTCGCGATCGATCGTTCCCTGGCGGCTCGGCACCACGGCGGGCGCGGCACGCGCGATATCCTTGCGCGGCGACGGCTTGGGCGCGGCTTCGACCGCGGGCGCCGCCTCGACGACGGGGTCGAGGATCTCGGCTTCGAGCGTCACCGGCGTTTCGGGCTCGGCCTTTTTCTTCGGCTTGCCCTTGCGCACCGGCTCGTCGGGCAGGCCCGATACGTCGATCGTCGGCGCACCGGCGGCGGGGTCGGTACCGAACATGTCGGCGGCGCGTTCGAGCAGCGAGGGCGTGCGCTTGATGGGGCGGTGGTCGTTCATTTTCTTGTCCCCCGTCACGCGACCATGCCGCGCTGGACGAATTCGGCGATCAGCAGCAGCACGAACAGCGCCACCAGCGCGCCGCTGCCGCCCGCGAGCCAGACGAGCTTCTTCTTGCGATCGGCGTGGCGATCGGGCGTCACGACCTCGGTGATCGAACCGATCACCGGCAGGCCGCTCGCGCGTTCGAGCTTCGCCGCGGTGGCATAGCTGGTGCGCACCTGGCCGAGGCCGAACGCGGTGCCGATACCCCCTCCGATGCCAGCGAACAGCACGAGCGCGAGGAACAGCGGGCGGTTCGGCGCCGCGGGCGCAGTCGGCTTCGTCGGCGGATCGAGCAGTTCGATCTTGATCGCGTCGGTTTCGGTCTGGACCTCGCCGCGCATGCGCACCTGTTCGCGCTGCGCCATCAGCCGGTCGTATTGCGCTTTCAGCGCCGTATATTCGCCGTTGATCCGTTCATATTCGGCAGCGACGCCGGGGTTCTGGATCTGCGCGGTGGTGATGCGGTTGATGTCGGCGGTCAGCTGCGCCTTGCGCGACGACAGCGCGGCAACGGTCGCCTGACGCTCGGCGCGCATCGCCTGCAGCGTCGCATAGGCCGGGTTTTGCGTATTGCCGCCGCCACCGCCGCCCGCGCCTTCGCGGTCGGCCATGGCTTTCAACGAGGCGATCTGGCTTTTTAGCGCGATGACGTCGGGGTGCGCGTCGGTCAGCCCGCGCGCGCGCATCGACGACAGCTCGTTCTGCGCGCCCGCCAGCTGCTGGCGTGCGACGCCGCCGCCGACACCCCCCATGCCGGGCACGTTGATCGTCGCGGGGGTCGAGGCCATTTGGCCGTTCGCCGCCGCGAGCGAGCCCTGCGCTGCGGCGAGCTGCGTTTCGATCTGGCCGAGTTCGGCGCGCGCGGCATCGATCCGCTGGCCCGGCGAGCCGGTGCCGCTGGAGATGAGGCCGATATTCTTCGCCTCGAAGGCGGCGCGGCGCGCCTCGACCTCGCCCAGCGCCTTTTCGCGGTCGGCGAGCTGGGCGTCGAGGAACTTCAACCCCTCGCGCGCGGTCATCCGGCCGCCGCGCAGCTGTTCGTCGCGGAACACGGTGATCAGACTGTCGAGGACACCGCTCGCGAGCTTGGCATTGTCGGCGTCGGACAGGCTGCCGACCCCGATCGACGAGGTGATCTCGAAGATATTTTCCTGCTGCGGGACGACCTTGATATTCTTTTGCAGCATCGCGACGGCGCCGGCCTTCTCGCGCTCGCCCGCGCCCGCGGGCAGCATACCGGTGGTCACCGCGACCTTCTCCAGGTTGCGGGCGCTGGTCAGCGTCTCGCGAATCTGGTCGATCTGCGCGCGGTCGGCATAGGGGCCGCTTTGCGCGTCGGCGGGGACGATCTCGTTGATGTCGACGAGCAGGCGCGCGCGCGAATCATAACGGTTGGGGATCGAAGCGATCGCCAGCCAGCCGAGGATGCAGATCCCCCAGGCGACGGCGAGAACCAGCCAGCGGCGCGTCCAGACGCTGTGCAGCGCCACCCGGAATTCGTCGTAAAGGCCGTTCATTGTCTCGTCTTGATCCCTAAGTTTCGGGGGGCAATCTGGTCAGCGGTGCGGGTTCGCGGGTCAGAACATGCTTTCGGGAATGATGATCACGTCGCCCGGCTGGAGCCGGACATTCGCCTTGATGTCGCCGCGCTTGACGAGGTCGTTGAGGCGCAGCCCATATTCATGCTGCTTGCCCGACCCCTTGTCGTACCGGACGAGGCGCGCCTTGTTGCCTGCGGCATATTCGCCGAGGCCGCCGACCGCGATCATCGCGTCGAGCACGGTCATATTGGCGCGGAACGGGATCGACGCGGGCTTTTCGGTCGCGCCGACGACGCGCACCTGTTGCGAGAAGGTGCTGTTGAAGCTGGTGACGATGACGCTGACGATCGGGTCGGTGATATATTGGCTGAGCTGGAGCTTGAGGTCCTGCTGCAGCATCGTCGGGGTCTTGCCAACCGCCGGCATGTCGGTGATCAGCGGGGTGGTGATACGGCCGTCGGGGCGCACCTGCACCTTGCCGCCGAGTTCGGGGTTGCGCCACACGAAGATCTGCAGCTCGTCGAGCGGACCGATGATATATTCCTCGCCCGGACCTTCCTGGTTCTGCACGAAGGTCGCGCTGGGCAGCTGCGGCGCCGCACCGCCGCCGCCCATGCAGCCGGTCAGCGCGGTCGCGGCGATACCCGAAACCAGAGCCACGCGCGCGGCGCGAAGGGCGGGAAACGACGTCATCATGCTATCACCTTTCCTGCGGCAAGGGCCCCATCGCGAGCTAAATGCCCTGGGCGGAAGCCAATGCGTCAGGATCAGCGATGGCGGAAAAGGGTGAACATACCGTTAGTAGTCGGCTAGCTTTGCTCCCCGCTTGTCGCGATCTGTTCCGATACGGGACAGAAATCGCATTCCCTTCCTTCCCCCTTGATGGAGGAGACAGCGAGACTTGCACGCTTGCTTCCTAGTCGCAGCGGAGGGGGTGAGCTTTCGGTCTGACACAATGGTGCAAGGACGCACCATCGCCCTCATCCAACTGCGCCTAATCGCTTCGCGATAAGGCTGCGTATCCTTCTCCCATCAAGGGAGAAGGAAATCAGACCAGCATCTCCCTCGCCGGTCCCTGCCCAAGGAAGTTAGCGGGGCTGGCGCTGGCGCCATAGGCTCCGGCTAGGAAGATCGCGACCAGGTCCCCGACCTCGCCGCGCGGCAGCGCGACCTGGTCGCCGAGGCGATCGAGCGGGGTACAGAGGCAGCCGACGACCGAGACGGTCTCGACGGGTTCCGCCCCGAAACGGTTTGCCAGCGCGATCGGATAGTTGCGCCGGATCACAGTGCCGAAATTGCCGCTCGCGGCGAGCTGGTGGTGCAGCCCCCCATCGGTGACGAGGAAGGTCTCGCCATGGCTCATTTTCCGGTCGACGATGCGGGTGAGATACACCCCCGCCTCGGCGACGAGCCAGCGGCCGAGTTCCATCGCGAAGCGGCTGGCACCGAGCATCGGGTCGCGCGCGGCGAGCGTCGCCGCGAGCGCGTCGCCCACCGCCTTCGCATCGACCGCGCTGTCGCCGGGGAAATAGGGTACACCCATGCCGCCGCCGAGATTGACGAGCGGCGGCACCGCGCCGATCGCGTTGGCGAGCCGCGCCGCGAGCGCGACCGTCTGCGCCTGCGTATCGGCGATGGCGGTCGCATCAAGTGCCTGCGATCCCGCGAAAATATGGAAACCCTGCCAGTCGGCGCCGGCATCGAGCAGGCGTTTGACCAGCGCCGGGACTTCGGACGCATCGACCCCGAAGGGCTTGGCGCCGCCGCCCATCTTCATGCCCGATCCCTTGAGGTCGAAGTCGGGGTTCACGCGCACCGCGAGCCGCGGGACGATGCCGAGCCGCGCGCCGATCGCGAGCGCGCGTTCGGCCTCGCCCGCCGATTCGAGATTGAGCGTCGCGCCGACCTTGATCGCATGTTCCAGCTCGCTGTCGCGCTTGCCCGGCCCCGCGAAGCTGATGTGCCCGGTCGCCATGCCGCTCGTCCGCGCGGCCTTGAGCTCGCCGCCCGACGCGACGTCGAGCCCGTCGACCATCATCGCCATATGGCCGAGCAGCGGGCCATAGGGGTTCGCCTTCATCGCATAATGAAGCTGCACCTCGGGCGGCATCGCGGCGCGCCATTCGGCGACGCGCGCCGTCAGCATCTTTGAATCATAAACGAAGAGCGGCGTGTCACCGGCATCCTCGGCCAGTTCGTCGGCGCGCTGGCCGCCGATCAGCAGCATGCCGTCGGTATCGGCGGCAAAGCCGGGGGGGATCGGACCATGCGGTTTCATGCCGCCACCTTCCAGTCTGCGGCGATCGCGACGCGGTCGAGCTTGCCATTGGGATTGCGCGGCAATTCGCTGCGCCATTCGATCGCCTGCGGCTGCATGAAATTGGGCAGGTTCGCCTTGAGATGCGCCGTCAAGGCGTCGGGATCGCCCTCCCCCTTGCCGCGCACGATCAAAATGATCGCGGCGCCGAGCCGCTCGTCGGGCACGCCGAACGCCACCGCCTCGAAGATCAGGCCCGACGCGATCGCGACATCCTCGACCTCGGTCGGGCTGACGCGGTTGCCCGCGGTCTTGATCATCGCATCGTCGCGCCCGACGAAAGTGAGCAGCCCGTCGGCATCGCGGCGCACCGTATCGCCCGACCAGACCGCCATGCCGCCATAGGCCGACACCGCGGGCGCGGGCCGGAAGCGCTGCGCGGTGCGCTCTTCATCCTGCCAATAGCCCTGCGCGACGAGCGGCCCACAATGGACAAGTTCGCCGGGTTCGTCATCGGCGGTGAGCGTGCCGTCGGGACGGCAGACGAGGATTTCGGCGTGCGGGATCGCGCGGCCCATCGAGGTGGGGTGATCGGCGACGAGCGCGGGCGGCAGCCAGGTCGAGCGGAACGCCTCGGTCAGCCCGTACATCGGATAGATGGCCGCGTTCGGGAAGGTCGCACGCATCGCGTCGATCAGCGACGGCGTCAGCGCCCCGCCGCTGTTGGTCAGCCGCCTCAGATGCGCAGCATTCTCGGCGGGCCAGTCGCTTTCGACGAGTTGCACCCAAAGCGGCGGCACCCCTGCGAGCGTCGTCGCGCCATGGCGCGCGACCGCCTTCACGACGTCGCGCGGGGTCAGATAGTCGAGCGGCGCGACCGCCGCCCCCGCAAACCAGGTCGAGAGCAGCTGGTTCTGGCCATAATCGAAGCTCAAGGGCAGCACCGCGAGCACGCGATCCGCCGGCACGATCTCCAGATAGGACGCCACCGCCTCCGCCCCGAGCCACAGATTGGCGTGGCTGAGCATCACCCCCTTCGGCCGCCCGGTCGAGCCGCTGGTGTAGAGGATCGCGGCAAGATCATCGGGCTCGGCAAGCGACGGGGGCAACCCCTGCCCCCCCGAATCAATCACTTCCTCGGCGATCTTCAAATCCTGCACCGCGCATTCGTCGGGCAGGCCCTCGCCGAGCGTGTCGCCGCGCGCCGCATTGGTAACGAGCAATTTCGCCCCGCTGTCGGCCAGGATATGCGCGACCTGCGGCGCTTTCAGCAGCGGGTTGACCGGGACATGGATCAGCCCCGCGCGCGCGGCAGCGAGTGGCATCAGGCAGGCGAGACGCGTCTTCGCGCTCCAGCTCGCGACGCGTTCGCCGGGCCCGCCTGCCTGTTCGAGCAACCACGACGCCAGCCGCCCGACGCTGGCGTCAAGCTCGGCAAACGATATGACCTTGTCGCCGATCAGCAACGCGGGCGCATCGCTAGCGCCGCAAAGGGCGAGATGGTCGATCGGGCGCGACGTCGGGCTTGGAGGTTCAGTCATCGGTTCTTTAGGACTGGGTGATAGAGCGCCAGCCTATGCAAGGGAACGGTGAACATCGCGCTAATGATGAAGCGGGGCTGCCTGCCGACGCGCGTGCGGGCGGCCCCGCTTCGCCGTTCGACCGCTCCGCCTGGTTCGACCTGCTTGCCGCGCATGGCTTTGCCGGCGAAGGCCGCGTCGATGCATCGGGCACGGCAGGCGGCGTGACGGCATGGCTGTCGCTACGCCGCGACCGGCCGGGCCAGCTGAGCGGGCTCGCCAACTGGTACAGCTTTGCGATCCGCCCGCTCTTCACCGGCGAGGGCGACCGCGCCGCGGCGCTGCGCCAGCTCTTCGCGAAGCTCAGGAAAAAGGCCGCGCGGCTGACGCTCTATCCGGTGCCCGATGCCGCAGAGGCCGATCTTGCGGCCGCGCTCCGCGCCGCCGGCTGGTGGGTCAAGGCGACCCCCGCCGGCGACAGCCACTGGCTCGACCTTTCGGGGCTGACGCACGACGATTGGTGGGACAGCCGCCCCGGCGCGCTCAAGAACACCGTCAAGCGCAAGGCGAAGAAGGGCGTCGTCGATATCCAGCTCCTGACCGCCTTCGACCCCGGCAGCTGGGCCGCCTATGAGACCATCTATGCCGCAAGCTGGAAGCCCGAGGAAGGCGACCCCGCGCTGCTGCGCGCCTTTGCCGAGAGCGAGAGCGGTCGCGGCACCTTCCGCATGGGCATCGCGCGGATCGACGGCATCCCCGTCGCCGCGCAATATTGGACGGTCGAGGACGGCACCGCCTTCATCCACAAGCTCGCGCATGTCGAGGACAGTCTGAAGGCCTCGCCCGGAACCTTGTTGTCGGCGGCGCTGTTTCGTCATGTGATCGAGGTCGATCATGTGAAGCGCGTCGATTTCGGCACCGGCAACGACGGGTACAAGAAGGACTGGATGAATCGGCACGAACCGCTGTGGCGATTGGAGGCTTTCAATCCGGCGCGCATCGCGGCATGGGGACCCGCGATAAAGGCTTTTGCGCGCTCGAAACTGGGGCGCGAGTGAGGACGCGATGACCGATACCCCCGCCACTGTAGATGCGACGCTCCGCGCGCTGCTCGCCGACATTCTCGGCCTCGGCGAAGCACGCGCCGCCGCGCTGACCGAAGACAGCGGGTTGTTCGGCGAACTGCCCGAATTCGACTCGATGGCGGTCGCGACGGTGCTGACCGAGATGGAAGACCGCCTCGGCATCATCATCGACGACGACGAGATCGATGGCGAGATTTTCGAAACCTACGGCAATTTGCTCGCCTTCTCGTTGCGCAAAGTGACCGACTGAGGTCTATCGGGCGCACGCATGGGCGAACATCATCTGCGCATCGAGCCCGCCGGCGCATCGCGCGCCACCATATTGATCGTCCCGCCGCTGTTCGAGGAAGCGAACCGCACGCGCCGCACGCTGGTGCTCGCTATGCGCGCGCTCGCGGCACAGGGTTTTGCCGCAATCATGCCCGACCTGCCGGGGCAAAATGAGAGCTTGGTCCCGCTTGAGCATGTCGACCTTGCAGGGTGGCAGGCGGCGCTGGCCGAAGTTGCAGCCGACATCGACGGGCCACTGCTTGTCGCATCGCTACGCGGCGGGTGCCTGATCGATCACCAGGTCAAAGCCGCCGGCTGGTGGCGGCTCGCGCCGGTCGGCGGGGCGTCGCTGCTGCGCACCCTGATCCGCGCGCGCGTCTCGGCCGACCGCGAGGCGGGGGTGACATCGTCGCTCGAAAGCCTGACCGAGACGGCGCAGCGTGAACCGCTGCTGCTCGCGGGCAACCGCCTGTCGCCCGCGATGATCGCCGGGTTGGGAAGCGCCGAGGTCCAGCCCATCGAGCCGCTGCGCAGCGTCGCGCTTGGCGCCGACGGCATCGCGGGCACGCCGCTGTGGCTGCGCGCCGAGCCCGGCGAGGATGCGGCGATGGCCGAGGCGATCGCCGACGATATCGCTTCATGGAGCGCGATATGCGGCATCAACTGAGCTTCGCCTGCGAAGGCGCGGCGCTCGCCGCGACGCTCGACGACGCGCCGGGTTCGACGGGCCTGCTCATCGTCTCGGGCGGCAACGAAATCCGCAGCGGCGCGCATCGCGGCATGGCGATGCTCGCGCAGCGCGTCGCCGAAGCCGGACATCCCGTGTTCCGCTTCGACCGCCGCGGCATCGGCGACAGCGAGGGCGACAATGGCGGCTACCGCTCGAGCGGCCCCGACGTTACAGCCGCGATCGCGGCCTTCCGCGACGCCGCGCCGCAGATGACGCGCGTGGTGGCCTTCGGCAATTGCGACGCCGCGAGCGCGCTGCTGCTGCACCAGCCGCTGCAGCTCGACGGGCTGATCCTTGCCAACCCGTGGACCTATGAGGACGCGTGCGCCGACGACGGCGAAGCGGACGAACCCGCGCTGCCCCCCGCATCGGCAATCCGCTCGCGCTACCTGTCGCGGCTGAAGGACCCGAAGAGCCTGATCCGGCTGGTCAGGGGCGAGATCGATTTGAAGAAGCTCGCGCGCGGACTGTCGGCGATGGGCCGAAAACCCGCTCCGCCTGCCTTCGGCAGCCTCGCCGACGAGCTGGAAGCGACGCTCGCGGAGATGTTCTGTCCGGTGACGATCCTGCTCGCGACGGGCGACCGCACCGCGCAGGCCTTCATGGAAAAGCTCGCGAAACCGCTCGCACATATCGCGGCAAACCCGGGGTCGATCCGCGTCGAGCGGCTGACGAGCCCTTCGCACAGTTTTGCCGGCGACGATGGCGAGTGGCTCGCGGCGCGGATATTGGCCGCGCTGAAACCGAACTAACGACCCTCACCCTTCCCACCGGCTTTGCCGGCGAGCCCCTTCCCTCTCCCATCGGGAGAGGGAGGGAGGCGCGAAGCGCCGGAAGGGTGAGGGTCGTCGTCGGATTGCTTACGCCTCCACCAGCGCCTTATATTCGGCCTCGGCCAGGAACCGCTCGGCATCGAGCGCGGCCATGCAGCCCATGCCCGCCGCGGTCACCGCCTGGCGGTACACCTTGTCGGTGACGTCGCCCGCCGCGAACACGCCCGGGATGCTCGTCAGCGACGTCCCCGGGGTGACCTCCAGATAACCGTCGGCGTCGAGCGGCAGCTTGCCTTTGAACAGCTCGGTCGAGGGGCTGTGGCCGATCGCGACGAAGCCGCCGTCGGTCGGCTCGTGGCTCGCTTCGCCGGTGACGGTGTCGATCAGGTCGACCCCGACGAGCCCCGACACGCCGTCGCCCGCGACGAAGCGGTCGACCTTCTTGTTCCACAACACCTTGATCTTCGGGTTGGCGTGAAGGCGGTCCTGCAGGATCTTCTCGGCGCGCAGATGGTCGCGGCGATGGATCAGCGTCACATCGTCGCTGTGGTTGGTGAGGTAGAGCGCTTCCTCGACCGCGGTGTTGCCGCCGCCGATCACGACGACCTTCTTGCCGCGATAGAAGAAGCCGTCGCAGGTCGCGCACGCCGAGACGCCCTTGCCGCCGAGCTCCTGCTCGCCTTCCACGCCGAGCCACTTCGCCTGCGCGCCGGTTGCGATCACCAACGTTTCGGCGATGTAGACATCACCGCCGTCGCCGGTCAGCTTGAACGGGCGCTGCGACAGGTCGACGTCGACGATCGTGTCCCAGATCATGCTCGTGCCGACATGCGTCGCCTGCGCGGTCATCTGTTCCATCAGCCAGGGTCCCTGGATCACCTCGGCGAAACCGGGATAGTTCTCGACGTCGGTGGTAATCGTCAGCTGGCCGCCGGGCTGCAGGCCCTGCACCACGATCGGACGCATGCCCGCGCGCGCGGCATAGATGGCGGCGGACAGGCCCGCGGGGCCGGAGCCGAGGATGAGCATCTTGGTTTCGTGGGTCGCGGGCATGTCGGTCTTTCTTTCCCTGTGGCGGATCGCACAGATGGGTGTTGCCAATCGCGCTAGCAAGGGACAGGCTGCACGCCAAGGGGAGTGTGCCATCATGGCCAGCTGGTGGGAACGTCACGGAGTACCGCGCCTGATCAAATGCGCCTGTTCGCAGGGGCAGATCATGAAGGCGCGCAGCAAGGTCGTGCCGCATGCGGCGGGCGATGTACTCGAACTGGGCTGCGGCGGCGGCATCAACATGGAATTCTACGTGCCCGAGCGCGTGACGAGCTTCACCGGACTCGACCCCTCGCCCGAATTGCTCGCGATGAGCCGCGCCGCGGCGACGGCGCACGGGATCGACGCCGATATCCAGGGCGGGGTCGGCGAGGCGATGCCGTTCGAAAGCGGACGCTTCGACACGGTGGTGACGACCTTCACCCTCTGCTCGGTCGCCGAGCAGAAGGCAGTGCTCGCCGAAATCCGCCGCGTGCTCAAACCCGGCGGGACCGCGCTCTTTCTCGAACATGGCGGCGCGCCCGATGCCGGTGTCGCGAAATGGCAGCGGCGGATCGAACCCGTCTGGAAGCGCATCGGCGGCAATTGCCACCTCACCCGCCCGATTTCGGACGCCTATGCCGCGGCGGGCTTCGCGGTCGAGCGGCAGGGCGCGATGTATATGCCCAAAACGCCGCGCCCCTTCGGCTGGGTCGAATATGGAGCCGCGCGCGCGACCTGACGACGAAAGGAGAGCGAGATGACGCGTTTCTTTCTACCCCTTTTGACCTTCCTGATGTTCCTCGCCCCGACCGGAGCCGAAGCGCGCAAGGTCGCGCTGGTCATCGGCAATGCCGCCTATGCCAACGCCAGCGCGCTCACCAATCCGCCCAACGACATCCGGATCGTCGCCGACGCCGCAAAGGCGGCGGGCTTCGACGTCGTCACCGCCAGCAACCTCGACAATCGAGCGTTCCAGGGCGCGATGCGCGATTTCCGTGCCAAGGCCGACGGCGCCGAGGTCGCGATGGTCTATTTCGCTGGCCACGGCATCGAGGCGCAGGGCAAGAACTGGTTGCTGCCGACCGACGCGAAGCTCGAATCGGACCTCGACCTCCCTTATGAGGCGATCGAGCTCAACCGGCTGATGGAGGCGGTGTCGGGCGCGCAAATCCGCATGGTCGTGCTCGATGCATGCCGCAACAATCCCTTCGGCAGCAAATGGCGGTCGGGCACGCGCGCGGTCGCGCGCGGCATGGCGGGGGTCGAGGCCGACGATGTGCTCGTCATCTTCGCCGCCGCACCGGGGCAGACCGCAAGCGACGGCACCGGCGCGAACAGCCCTTTTGCGCTCGCCCTCGCGCGGCGGCTGCCCGAACCCGACCTGCCCGTGCAATTATTGGGCGGCGCGATCCGCGACGACGTGCTCGCCGCGACGGGCGGCAACCAGCGCCCCTTCGTCAGCGCGAGCATCACCGGAACCCCCGTCTATCTGGTGCCGCGTACCGTGCCGACCCTCGTCGCTGCGGCTCCGGCCGTGCCGACGGGTGACCGCACCGCGAGCGAAGAGATTTTCTGGAAGGGCGCGCTCGCCGAAAGCAGCGTGCGCGCCTTCAGCGCCTATCTGTCGGAATTTCCCGACGGCCGCTACGCATCCGACGCCTCCGATGCGATCGCGCGGCTGCTGGCGCCGAGCGCCGACGGCACCCCGACCCGCGGCGGCCAGTACCGCGTGTCGGATATCGTGATCGAATGCGTCAAGGTGACGGGCTATCTCGGCCTGCCCGACCAGCTGTTCCTGCGCTTCGGCGGCGAGACGCGCTTTCCCGAGTCGAAGAAGGACAGCTACACGATGAAGAAGGGCCAGCGCTGGGCGGTGCCGCGCAGCTATGCCTTCGACGGCAACACGACGGTGCAGGTGCTCGAGGACGACGATGTCGGCGGCGCGGATATCATCGGTACGATCGACCTCGAACCAAGGGCGGGGAATTTCACCCGGACGCTGAACGGCGACCGCAGCGAATATCGCGTGACCTATGTGGTGAGCGCGGAATAGCGCGTTAGCGGCAAACCACCCTCACCCTTCCCACCGGCTTTGCCGGCGGGCCCCTTCCCTCTCC
>NZ_LYVN01000121.1 GCF_001990265.1 Sphingopyxis sp. KK2 | reverse complement strand
GCTCCCCGCCGATCTGGTCGGGGCGCTCGAACAACGGTTCGGGGACCGTTTCGAGCGCGGCCAGGCGGTGCTCGGGCAGCATGGCGCAAGCGAGTCGCACTTCGCGCCCGTGCTGCCCGACGCCGTGGTCTTTGCGCAGTCGACCGACGAGGTCGTCGCGCTGGTGACGCTCTGTTCGGCGGCCGATGTGCCGATCGTCCCCTTCGGTGCGGGCACCTCGATCGAGGGCAATGCGCTGCCGATCCATGGCGGCATCTCGCTCGACATGAGCCGGATGGACAAGGTGGTCGCGGTGCATGCCGAGGATTTCGACTGCATCGTCCAGCCCGGCGTGCGCCGCGAGGAACTCAACGTCCATCTGCGCGACCAGGGGCTGTTCTTCCCGATCGACCCCGGCGCCAATGCGACGATCGGCGGCATGGCCTCGACCCGCGCTTCGGGTACCAATGCGGTGCGCTACGGCACGATGAAGGATGCGGTGCTCAGCCTCGAGGTCGTGACGCCGCAGGGCAAGGTGATCCGCACCGCGCGCCGCGCGCGCAAGTCGGCGGCGGGCTATGACCTCACCCGCCTCTATGTCGGGTCCGAGGGCACGCTCGGCATCATCACCGAAGTGACGTTGCGCCTCCACCCGGTGCCCGACACGATTTCGGCGGCGGTGTGCAGTTTCGACGCGCTGCCCGGCGCGGTCGACACCGTCGTCCAGGCAATCCAGTGCGCGGTGCCGCTGGCGCGTGTCGAGATCCTCGACAAGAAACAAATGGCGGCGGTCAACCGCTGGTCGAAGCTCGATTATCCCGAGGCGCCGACGCTTTTCTTCGAATTCCACGGCAGCGCCGCCAATGTCGCCGAACAGGTCGAGACGGTGAAGATGCTCGCCGAAGCCAATGGTGGCAGCGACTTCGCCTGGTCGAACCTGCCCGAGGAGCGGACGAAGCTTTGGCGCGCCAGACATGAGGCGTATTATGCGGCGGTCAACATGCGTGCGGGGGCGATCGGCTGGGCGACCGACGTGTGTGTCCCGATGAGCCGGCTCGCCGAATGTATCGGCGAGACCTATACCGACCTCGAGGCATCGACGATCCCGGCGACGATCCTGGGCCATGTCGGCGACGGCAATTTCCATGTCGTCTTCTCGATCGACCCGAACGCGCCCGAGGAGATGAAGGAGGTCGAGGCGATCAACGCACGGCTCGTCGAGCGCGCGCTCGCGATGGACGGCACCTGCACCGGCGAACATGGCATCGGCATCGGCAAGCAGGACTGGCTGGTCGCCGAACTGGGCGAAGCGGTGGGGCAGATGAAGCTGATCAAGCGCGCCTTCGACCCGCAGAATTTGCTCAACCCCGGCAAGATCTTCGCGCTGTGATGGCGAGCCAGGCCGAACCGCTCGCCGCGCCGACGCGCCTTTCCGCCGCGGCGACGCCGCTGCTGCTGCTCGCGCTGGTGACGACGGTGGCGTTCACCGCACTCGGCAGCTTCGGGACGATCCAGGAGGCCGCCAAGGCCGAAATGGGCCTCAGCGACGATCATCTCGCGCTGATCCAGGGGCTCGGCGCGGCGGTGCCAATGGTGCTCTTCTCGATCCCGGTCGGCATCCTCGTCGACCGCAAGAACCGCGTGCGGCTGACGATCGGGCTCGGCATCTTGTGGACGCTTGGCACATTGCTCACCGCCTTTGCGCCGAATGCGGCGCTGCTCACCGCGGCGCGGATGCTCACCGGCATCGGTTCGACGGGGTCGCTGACCGCCGCGCTGTCGCTCTGCGCCGATTATTGCGCCGCCGACCAGCGCGGCCGGGCGATGCTGATCGTCAATCTGGGCAAGGCACTCGGCGTCGCGCTCGGCTTTGCGCTGACCGGCTGGCTCTTCGGCTTCTTCACCGATTTCACCGGGCCCGGATGGTTCGAGGGCATGGCGCCATGGCGCAGCGCGCATGTCGCGCTCGCGGTGATCAGCGCGCTGTTGCTGGTGCCTTTGCTCTTCCTGCGCGAACCCGAGCGGCGCGAGGTCGAGGCGAGCCCCGATGCGCCGTTCAGGGTCGTCGCGCGCGAACTCTGGGCGCGGCGGTCCTTCCTGATCCCGCTGTTCGCGGGGCAGGTGGCGGTGGTGATGGCCGATGTCGCCGCCACCGTGTGGATCGCGCCGGTGCTGTCGCGCGATTTCGGGCTGCAGCCGCAGGATTTTTCGGGCTGGGTCGGCGCTTTGCTGTTCGGCACCGGGGTGCTCGGCGCGATCGTCGGCGGGCTGTCGGCCGACTGGGGCCAGAAGAGCGGGCGGCGCGGCGGGCTGTTGCTTGGCGCGGTGATCGCGGCGGGGATCGGCGTGCCCGCCGCGCTTTTCCCGATCATGCCCAGCGTTACCGGGGTGGCGATCATGCTCGGGATCATCTCGGCCGCCGGCGCGGTGACGGGACTCGTCGTCTCGGTCGCGCTCACCGTCTATATCCCCAATGAATTGCGTGGGCTGTGCATCGGCGCGTTCATCGCGGTTGCGGGGCTGATCGGTTTCGGGCTTGCGCCGTGGATCGTCACCCGCGTCAGCGCGATGATGGGCGGCGAGGCGATGCTGGCCGAGGCGCTCGCGCTCGTCGGGGTGGTGGTCAGCGCGCTGTCGTTCGGCGCCTTCTGGCTCGCGATGCGCCGCGCGCCCGAACCTGTCAGATAGGTCTTGCCAAAGCTGTAAGATAGGTGTACGGCGGTTGTGGGAGAAAAGCCATGGCCAGCAAGCATCCGGTTATCGTTTCGCATGAGATGACGAGCTTTGTCGGGGAGGGGGGCTGCGACCGGCGGCTGCTTCCGCCCGACGCGCTGATCCTCGGCTTCGGCGGGATCCAGGAGCCGGTGGTGACGACGCTCAGCTTTCGCGATCTCGAAAGCGTCGCCGACGATCATCTGCTGGTGTTCGCGGTGTCGCGCGGGGCGTGCCGCCGCCTGTTCGGCGAATTGCCCGATCCTGCGGCGCGATGGTACCTGCCTTCGGACCTGCGCGCGCTCGGCCAGTCGATCCTTGCCCCCGAAAGCGATGCGCCCGCGGTCGACACGCTGCGCCTCGCGCGCTCGATCGAACTGCTCTGCCAGTTTTTCGCCGCGCTTGCGGCCGGGCGCATGGTGCCGGTCGACGGCCAGCCGAGCCTGTGCGAAAGCGACATTGCACGCATCGCCGCGGCGCGGCGCATCGTCGACGAGCGCTGGCACGAGAAACTCACCCTCGACGACATCGCGCGCAGTTGCGGGATCAACCGCGACAAGCTGACGCGCGGGTTTCGCGAGCTGTATCATTGCACGGTCGCCGAGGCGCTGAGCGAGAGGCGGCTGCGCCAGGCGCGGCAGATGCTCGCGGCGAGCGACCTGCCGGTGGCGAGCATCGGCTATCGCTGCGGCTATCTCAACAATGCGAGCTTCACCCGCGCTTTCTCGCGCCGCTTCGGCATGGCGCCGACCGCGATGCGCCGCGTCGGGGTGGCGGCGTGAGCGCGATGATCGACGCCGCGACGCGCGGCTCGCTGGTCGAGCGCGCGATGGAGCATGTGCGCGACCATATCCGCACCCACGACCTCAAGGTCGGCGACACGCTGCCGGGCGAGGGGAGTTTCGCGACGCAGATGGGGGTGAGCCGCCCGGTGATGCGCGAGGCGTTCGGCGCGCTCGCGGCGCTGCGGCTCGTCGACGTCGGCAACGGCCGCCGCCCGCGCGTCGGCGCGATCGACGGGTCGGTGATGGCGGCGTCGATGGGACATGCGGTCAACACCGCGCAGGTCAGCCTCGCCGATGTGTGGGACGTCCGCCGCACGCTCGAACTGCGCACTGCCGAGCTCGCCGCGCTCAACCGCAGCGAGGAGCAGGCGCGTGCGATCCTGACCGCGGCGCACGGCCTCGCGGTCGACCATGACGAGGCGGCGCGCACCGCCGCCGACACCGCGTTTCACCAGACGATCGCCGCGGCGAGCGGCAATCCGCTCTTTTACCAGATCGTGCGCTCGTTCGAGGAACTGATGGCGCTCGCCATCCCGCGCGCGTGGCAGGAGCGCACCACGACCGAGGAGCGCGAGGAGACGCTGGCGCTGCACCGCGAGGTCGCCGACGCGATCGCGGCGCGCGAGCCCGCGCGCGCGCGGGTCGCGATGGAACAGCATTTCGCCAATTCGATCGGCGAGCGGTTGCGGGACGCCGGCTGATGACCGGCGCGCCCGCCGGGCGCTTCGCGGGGGTCGAGATCGGCGGGACGAAGGTCATCGTCACGCTCGCCGACGGACTCGATATTGTCGAACAGCACAGCGTGGCGACGACCACCCCCGACGAAACGCTCGGCGCCGCGGTCGACCTGTTGGCGGCGTGGGACGCCGAGGCGCCGCTGGCGGCGATCGGCATCGCCAGCTTCGGCCCGATCCGTGTCGACCCCGCCGCGCCCGACCATGGCATCATGCTCCACACCACCAAGCCCGGCTGGACGGGCGCGCGCGTCGTCGGCGCCTTTGCGGCGCGCTTCGGCTGCCCGATCGGACTCGATACCGACGTCAATGGTGCGGGTATCGCCGAGGCGGCGCTCGGCGCGGGGCGTGACTGCAAGACCATTGTCTATCTGACGATCGGCACCGGCGTCGGGGGCGGGGTGATCGTCGGCGGGCAACCCGTGGTCGGACGATTGCACCCCGAAATCGGACATCTGCGTCTGCGCCGTGCGCCCGGCGACGGCTTTGCCGGGGCCTGTTCGTTCCATGGCGACTGCGTCGAGGGGCTGGTCAGCGGGCCGGCGCTGCGCGCGCGGTTCGGGTGCGATCCGGCGACCGTCGATGCCGCCGATCCGTCGTGGGAACCCGTCGCGTCGGACCTGGCCGAACTCTTCGTCGCGCTGATGCTCAGCCTGTCGCCCGACCGCATCGTCGTCGGCGGCAGCGTCGCGCTCGGCCAGCCCGATTTGCTGGCCCGTGCAACCCAAATCGCCGCCGAAAGGTTAATGACCTATATAGACGATTATGACGTTACGGCATTGTCGTGTATCGTGGTCCTGCCCGTTTTGAAGCAGGATGCAGGGCCGCTTGGTGCGATCTTGCTCGCGGCGCGGGCGGCGCAAGCCGGGACACCCGGTGTCACAACGGGCTTGCGTTCGAAGGCCCTTCGTGATTCAGCGGGGGATAGATAAAATCGGGATCGGCTTCCGTCGATGGGCACACAGCGAGCGGAGACTATGATGAAGCGGTTTTACATCGGGTTGGATGACAGGCAGGGCGCCCGCGCGGCGTCGCAATCGATGCCGCAGCGGCGCTTTCGAGCGTTAGCACTTGGTTAGCCAGCTTGATTTGGATTCGTGATGTACTATTCCCGACCGATGCAAGGCGATCCCGACAATTACCTCAGCCTGCTGTCTGCCGCGCAAATTGAAACGTTGCGGCATGTTTTCGAGCACAAAAATTCCAAGGAAATCGCCCGGCTGATGGACGTGTCACCGCATACGGTCGACGAGCGTGTCCGAAGGTCCCTGAAAAAACTGAACGTTTCCAACAGGGTGGAGGCCGCAACGATATTGGCTCGTAACGGTGTCTTCGAAGATGTTACCCCTTATCAGCCTTTGACATATCAATCGGTTAACCTTTCCGATCCCGCCCCCGCCGACGAAGGCGAACCGGGGCACGGTTCGTTTTGGCAAATCTTCAACATCGGTTTGCCATTCCCGACCAAGTCCCAGCCGGTCAATCGGCATGGGTTGTTGGAAAGGATTGTCTGGCCAATCTTGATCGCCTTCGTGACGATTTTGGCCTTCTCCGCTCTCTACTCGATCCTTGTCGGACTTGGTCGGTTGACCTGACGTTCGAGCCGAATGCTGCGGGGGGGAACCGGTAGCATTCTTTTTCAAGGACCAAGAAAATGCTGAACCAAAGACTCTCCGGCGCAAAAAAGATCGCGTCCGAACTGCACCAGGCCGAAGATGCCATCGACGAAGTCATGATCCGCATCGCCAATCTGGCCGCGACGCTGCCCACCGTTCGCCGCGACACCAACATGTCGGCGATCGTCGGCCAGGAAGCGATGGCCAAGGTCGCGCACGCGCTGGCCGCTGCCGGTGAAGTTCGCCAGCTGCTCACCGACGCGCATGTCGCACTCACCGTCACGCAGAAGCAGGTCGGCCTGGGCACCCGCATGTTCGGTGCCGGCGTGAAGCCCGCCGAAGCGTCGCTCGACAACCGGGTTAGCGCCGAGGTCGTGGAAATGCCGCTGGCCAAGGCTTCGTGATAGCTCGGGAAGGTTGACGAAAGCCACATGTGGGCCGTTGCGATCTATTACAGCGTCTTGCTGATCACGGTGGCCGTCGCGATGAGGCGCGGCGGTCCCCTTGAACGCGGGGCGGCTTACACCGCCCTGATCGCTTCGGTCTGCTCCACATTGGTGTCACCCGTTCCGGAATGGACAAATATCGAAATCAATATCTTCATCATCGACCTCGTGGTCTTGATAAGTTTCTGGATTATCGCCTTCAAAACCGAGCGTTTCTGGCCCTATTGGATCACGGGCTGGCAGCTGATCGCGATTTTCGGGCATCTCCAGAAGCTGATGTTTTCGGAGATATTGGCGCGTCCCTATTCGCTGCTTTCGATATATGTGTCCTACCCGATCCTGCTCGTGATCATGTACGCGGCGGGGTCGACGGAACAGAGGGGTGACGTGAGGGCCGCCGCATAGCGGAGGCCCAGGGGTCGCAAATCAATGCAGCAATTTTCGAATATAGAAATTGCGGAAATCAAATCGCGGATCGACCAGATCCAGGAAATGCTGGCGACGGGAACGGGCGGGCAAGCCCCGGCGGCGTCGCAGCCCGACCGGATCGATGCGCCTGTTCCCGGCCTGATCGAGCAGCTGAATTTCAGCCTGCAGATGCGGCGGACGCGCAAGTCGCATTTCGGCAGCAATCAGCTGACCGGCGCGACCTGGGACATGCTGCTCGACCTGATGCTGGCGCGCACGAACGGGCGCGAACTCAGCGCGAGCGACCTTGCGACCGGCGCCGGCGTGGCGCTGTCGTCGGGCCTGCGCATGATCGCGCTGCTCGAACAGCTCGACCTTGCCGAACGTTTCGTCGACGAACGCGACCGGCGCCGCTCGATCGTGCGGCTGACCCCCAATGGCGTCGACAGCATGACGCGCTATTTCGAGAAAATGGGCCATGCATGGAGCGGCCGGCAGCGGTACGCAGCTTGAACCGCCAGGGCCGCTGACGATCGATTTCGGATATCAATCCTCCCTGTGGCGAAGCCATGGGGAGGTGGCAGCGCGAAGCGCTGACGGAGGGGCAGGGACGCGACGTTGCGGCCCCTCCACCATTCGCTTCGCGAACGGTCCCCCTCCCCATCGCTGCGCGACAGGGAGGATTGGCAGGATACGACCGATTGCTGACCTTGGTCAGGCGCGGTAATCGAACGTCGATGAAACCGCTACACGAAGCCGCATACAACGCTGACCTCAACGCGGTGAAGCGCTTGCTTGATGTCGGCCAGTCGGTAGATGACCATGACGACGCGGGATACACGCCTCTCTTATGGTCATGCCTGCGAGGCCAAGTCGGAGACCAAATCCCCATCGTCCAAGCGCTATTAGCTGCGGGTGCCGATCCCGACGCTCTGACAGCCGCTAAAGATGCCAATTGCCTCGTTCTGGCGGTTCAGTCTGGGAACGTCGAATTGATGTCCCAACTGATTGCTGCTGGAGCGGACCTTAACGCTGCCGCAGATGACGTCACACCTTTGATGGTTGCCGCCAGAGATGGAAATGATGAAGCGGTCGAAACGATGCTCGCCTTAGGCGCGAATGCCGCTTTGATCATCGGCGGCTTCACCGCCGCGGACTATGCCAACTACGGTGGTCACGATCAATTGGCTGTTCGATTAAGGATGGACGGCTAGGTCCGTTTCCCGCCCCATTTCAGTCATCGAATGCCCTGATCGGAGATGGCAGGAAGCGACTGATTACGGTCGCGTAAGGATTGATCTGATTTCCCCTCCCGCAAGCGGGAGGGGGAGCGAGACTTGGAAACTTGTTTCCTAGTCGCAGCGGGGTGGGCATCGCACCGTTGCTGGCCCACCCCCAACCCCTCCCGCCTGCGGGAGGGGAGAAAGAATGTCCGTTCCTCACCGCATTTCAGCCATTCATTGCCGATGCGGATGCGATGACCGCGAACGGGCGGTCTTGGCCGTGCTCAGGGTTGTGCGCGCTCCCCTCAAGGAGAGAGGGTTTTGGCATTACTCCGTAACCTCGCGCAGCATTCGGTCGATCTTCGCCATCGCATCGCGCTTGATCTGGCACACGCGCGCGGCGCTGACGTCGAGCGTCAGGCCGATTTCCTGCAGGTTCAGTTCCTCGAAGAAATAGAGCTGGAGCACCAGCTGCTCGCGCTGGGGCAGCTTGCCGATGCACGCGCCCAGTGCTTCGAGCAGGTCGTCCTGTTCGCAGCGCTCGTCGGCGCCCTCGCTCTCGTCGGCAAGGAGGAAGCTGCCTTCGTCGAGCATCGCGTCGAGCGAGGTCGAGCGGCCATGCGTCGCGCTGCGTTCGAGCGCGAAATATTCCTCGGCCGACATGTCGAAGGCCTCGGCCATTTCGGCGGTCGTCGGCGCGCGCATCAGAGCCTGTTCGAGCGCGGCGCGGACGCTGGCGATCCTTTTGCTCGCGACCATCGCCGACCGCCCGACATCGGCCTCGCGGCGCAACTGGTCGATCATCGCGCCGCGGATGCGCGTCGAGGCATAGGTGGCAAAGGCAAAGCCGCGTTCTTCATAATGGTGGCTCGCCTCGATCAGCGCGATCAGCCCGACCTGGACCAGATCGTCGAGGTCGCTCGTCCGCGACAGGCGCGAGAAGACCTGCCAGGCGATTTTGCGGACCAGCGGCGCATATTCGTCGATCAGATCCTGCGCGCTGGTGCCATAGCCCTGCGGCGATGCGGCGCGCGCCGCCGCGCCGGCGAAATGCTCGGCACGCTCAATTTTCATGATGATGGTCCTTCATCTGGTCGGCGCTTTCGTCGGTAAGCCGCGGCATTTCGGCGCCGATCGTCGCAACGATCTCGGTCGCCTTGTTCGCGGGAATTTCGAGGTAGGAGATGACCGCGACGTCGGGGAACGTCGCACGGACGAGCCGCGACAGCGCGGGGCGGCTGATCGGCGAGGCGACCAGCGCGAAGCTGCGCGTCGACAGCAGCAGGGGTTCGACCGCCTGGCCGATCTGCTCGACGATCTTCATCGCCATGCCATGTTCGAACGGCCATTCTGCACCGGGATTGGCGCGGACCGCCTGGTTGAGCAGCATCTCGATCTCGGGCGTGAAGGTCACGACGGGGAGCGGCATGCGGCTCGGCACGATCGTCTGGACGATCAGCGCGCCGATGCGCTGGCGCACCGCCTCGATAAGTTCGTTCTCGCCGAGCTGCTGACCGGCGAAAGCGACCATCGCCTCGGCGATCTTGCGGAAGTCGCGCAGCGGGACGCGTTCGATCAGCAGCGCCTTGCACAAGCTGGCGACGCGCGGGAGCGCATAGCCGGTGGGGGTCAGGCTGGCGGTGAGCTGCGGATAATGGAGCTTGAGATTGTCGATCAGCGCCTGGGCATCGTCGATGCCGAACAGGTCCGACGCCGAGGCGGCGATGCTGTTGTTGAGGTGCGTCGCGACGACGGTCGCGGGGTCGACGACGGTATAGCCCGCCGCGATCGCGTCATTCTGGCTGCTCTTGGGGATCCACAGCGCATCGAGTCCGAAGGTCGGGTCCTTGCACGGGCGCCCGCTGACCTTGGTAATCAGGTCGCCCGAATCGAGCGCGAGCATTTCATTGGGGAAGACTTCGTCCTCGCCGACGATGACGCCCGCCACCGAGATGCGATAGACGTTGCCGGGCAGCGACAGATCGTCGCTGACCTTTACCGCGGGGATGACGAAGCCGAGTTCTTTCGACAGCTGGCGGCGGATGCCGGTGATCCGGCCCATCAGCGGCGCGCCCTTGCGTTCGTCGACGAGGCTGACCAGCGCATAGCCGATTTCGAGCTGCGCCGCGCTGCTGTCGCTGACGTCGGCCCAGTCGATCAGGTGCGGGTCGGCGGCGGGGGCAGCGGGTTCGGGAGCGGCGGCCACCGCGGCCGCCGCCTTGCGCAACTGCCAGCCCATTGCGAGCGCCAGCGCTGCGGCGGGCAGGATCAGCATCTGCGGCATCGCGGGGACGAGGCCGAGTATGAAGAGCACGCCGCCCACCGCGAACCAGATATGCGGCGAGGCGAACTGGCTGCCGATCTGGTCGGACAGGTTCATGGGCGAGGTGACGCGGGTGACGATCGCGGCGGCGGCGATCGAGAGCAAAAGCGCCGGGATCTGCGCGACCAGCGCGTCGCCGATCGCGAGCGTGACATAGGTGCTGCCGGCTTCGGAGAAGCTGAGGCCGTGGCTGAACACGCCGAGGATCAGGCCGCCGACGATGTTGACGAACAGGATCAGCAGGCCGGCGACCGCGTCGCCCTTCACGAATTTCGATGCACCGTCCATCGAGCCGTAGAAATCGGCTTCGGTCGCGACTTCCTGACGCCGCGCCTTGGCTTCGTCGGGGGTGAGCAGGCCGGCGTTCAAATCGGCGTCGATCGCCATTTGCTTGCCGGGCAGGGCGTCGAGGGTGAAGCGCGCCGACACTTCGGACACGCGGCCCGCGCCCTTGGTGATCACGACCATGTTGATGATCATCAGCACGACGAAGACGAACAGCCCGACGATATAGTCGCCGCCGATCAGCACCTGGCCGAACGCCTCGATCACATGCCCCGCGGCATGCGTGCCCTCGTGCCCGTGGACGAGCACGACGCGCGTCGAGGCGACGTTGAGTGCGAGGCGGAACAGGGTGGTGAGCAGGAGGACCGTGGGAAAGGCGGAAAAATCGAGCGGCTTGGCGGCCGACAGCGCGACCATCAACACCGCGAGGCTGATCATGATGTTGGCGACGAAGCTGATGTCGAGGATCAGCGGCGAAACCGGGATCACCATCAGCGCGACGAGGATCAGCATCCCCATCGGCAGCGCGGCCGCGCCGGCGAAGCGGCCTGCGTCGCGGGCGTTGAAGCTCAGGTTCATGCGTTACCGCCGAGCGACGCGAGCCGCTGATAGGCCTGGGCGGCGAAGCCCATCGAGAGTTTCTTGGGCATCGGTTGAATATCCATCATCGGAAGCGGCGGGCGTCCGCCCTGGGTGCCGCTGCTGCTTGCCATCTGCATGCGCCAGCCGGGGTTAGCGGACGGCATGCCGCCGCCGGGCAGGAAGCCGGGTTCGCCGCCCTGCTCGAGCTTGGCGCGGAAGCGTTCGCGAATGTCGCCGAGGCTGCGCATGCTGCCGTCGCTGGCGTAGAAGATCGAGCGGTTGGCGCCGGCGGCGTCGGGCATCATCGGCGCCGCGGCCTGGTCGGGGTCGGCCGCCCAGGCGTTCAGGAATTTCACCGCGCCGCCGCTCCCCAGGAAATGGGCGAGATAGAGGTCGACCGGCTCGGCGGTGCGGCCGGTCCGGCTTTCGACATAGGCGCGATTGTCCGAGGTGAAGGCCGCGGCCATCGCCGCCGATGCCGCCGGGTCGTCGCGCAGGTCGAAGATCTGCTGGCGCAATGTCGGGTCGGTAACGGTGAGGCGGCCCGATGCGTCGCGGCCGATCGCATTGGCCGCCCAGCCGAGGCCATGGTCGGCGCCGTGACGGTCGAGCGTCGCGAGCCAGGTCGATTTGGTGAACTGATAGAGGCCGCGCGCCGACGAGGTCGAAGCTTTCGCGGTCGGGTTGAACCCGCTTTCGACGCGCGCGACGTCGACCAGATAGTCGAAATCGACCCCGGTACGACCCGACGCATCCGCCACCGCCGTCATCACGGGGGAGGCGGCGATGCCGGCTGCGCTGTTGTTGATCGTCGTCATGGCTGTTGGTTCCGCTGCATTCAGCAGACCAAAAGCAATCATCGTGCCATTTACGAGAAAATGGCCATTTCGATATTGTTATTAATAGCTTAGCGCGATGCCTTGTGGGGCTGTGCCGCGGATCTGATGGTTTCTGTCAATCCTCTGACGCGTCCAGTCCTTGAGGATGTTGACGCGGATCGCGGCGGCCTCGAGCTTGCGCAGCACGAGGTCGACGAGCATCCGGGCCTGCTGCTCGCGGCCCGGCGGAACCTTGCTGCTGCGGAACAGGATCACCGCGGTGGCGAGCGCTTCGGTCGCCGCGATGATCGCGCCGGCGTCGTGCCCGTCGAGCGACGCCACGAGCGCGTCGAGCTGGGCCTGCACCTCTTCCATCTCGGCCGTCATGCGCTGGCGCCGCGTCCGTGGAACTGCAGCATGGCGCGCGCGGTAGCGGCGGGGTCGAGCACATAGCTGCCGTCGGCGATCGCGCTGCGATCCGCAGCGACGCGCGCGCCGTCGACCGGCGCCGGCTGGCTCGCGATATCGGCGGCGAGGCTGATGAGGCTGGCGGTCGCGACGGGCTCGCTGGGGAGCTTCGTCCGCGCAGGCGTGGCCG
>NZ_LYVN01000120.1 GCF_001990265.1 Sphingopyxis sp. KK2 | reverse complement strand
TCGCCCAGCAGGGCAGGGCCGCCGGTCTATGTCTCGGTGCGCACGCATGACGGCGCGCTCCATCACCGCATCGGCGGCCCTGCCCTGCTGGGCGAAGCGAAGGGCGCGGTGCTCGCCGACGTCCAGCCCGCCTTCACGGTCGACATCGTTTGACCGCCGCCAAACAGGAGCCCCCGGCCATGCGCATCGTCATTCCCGTCTATCCGGAGGTCGACCTGCTCGACGTCTGCGGGCCGGCCGAAATGTTCAACTGGGCGAAGTTCGATGTGGCGCTGGTCGCCGCCGATCCCGGCCCGATCACGTTCAACAACGGCTTCCAGTTCAACGTCACCGCGGGGCTCGACAGCGTCACGCCGTGCGACGCGCTGTGGGTCCCGGGCGGCGAGCCCGACGCACTCCAGGCGATCATGTTCGGCAGCGACCGCCGCTACCAGCAGTTCGTCACCGCGCAGGCGGCGCAGGCGCGCTATATTTGCTCGGTGTGCGAAGGCGCATTGCTTGTCGCCCACTGCGGCCTGCTTGATGGCTATAACGCCACCACCCATTGGGCCTTCATTCCCTATCTCTTGCAAAATTATCCGGCGATCAGCGTCGCCCCCGGCCACCCGCGCTTCGTGCTCGATCGCAATCGCCTGACCGGCGGCGGCATCTCGTCGGGGCTCGACGAGGCGCTGCAACTGATATCGCTGCTCGGCGGGGAGGATTTGGCGGCTAGCGTCCAGCAAACGACCCAATATTATCCGCATCCCCCGGTCGACAGCGACATTCCCAATATCATCCAGTCGCCGATGCCGCCGGTGCCCGCCTGACCGCTGGCCAGACCCTCCAGGTCCGGCGAACATTGGGCGTACAGAAATCGCTGTCCTAATTTATTTCGCGGTCTTAGCCTGTCTGGCGATGGATCGAACCGCTTCCCAAAGGCGTTCTCCGCCAACCCGCAGACAAGGCGTCGGCCCCATGCGTCCATGCGACCGGGCACGCGATTCCAGTGTTAAGTTGGGCAGTTTTCCGCCGTTTCCGGCGAAGGGATCCGGCCTCGCCTTTGGTGTCACCCGGGCGTTCCCAAAGGCGAAGCGTGGCAGCGGCGAAAAACGGCATTTCAGTGTGAAGTTGCGCGGACTTCCGCCGTTTTTCCGCGGAACGGCTGCGCCCTTTCAGCGTTCCCGATCATGATCCGGACACGCCGCCCCTCGCGTACTGTCGGCGCCTTGTTGCTCGCCGCGGCGACGCTCGCGGGCTGCAACCCCGCCGGACGCGGCGGCGAGGCGCCGCCACGCGCGACCGACACCGCGCCTTCGCCGTCCCAGACATCGCTGATCGCCGTCCCGATCAACGCCGACATCGGCCCGCTGCGGCAGGAGTTGGAACGCGCGATCCCGCGCACGCTGTGGACGATCAACCGCCACGAAAAGGCCTGCGTGGCACCGCAACGGGTCAAGGTGTTCGGCAAGCGCGTCAAGGTCACGCCCCCCATTTCCTGCACCATCGTCGGCCGCGTCACGCGCGGGACGCTGCGCCTGCGCGGCGAAGGCGACGAGATCGTCGTCGATGTCCCGCTCAACGCGACGATCAGCGCGCGCGACGTCGGCGGGGTGCTGAAGGGAGAGACCGCGACCGGCGCGGCGATGGCGCATGCCCGCATCAAGATCGACCTGACCGCCGACTGGCGCACCCGCGGCACCGCGCGCATCACCTATGGCTGGACCAAGGCACCCGGCATCGACTTTCTCGGCAAGCGCATCACCTTCACCGACGAGGCCGATGCGAAGCTCAAGCCCGTCATCCGCGATGTCGAAAACATAGCAAACCGCGAGATGGCAAAGATCGATATCCGCAAGCAGGCTGCCAACGTGTGGCGGCAAAGCTTCACCGCGCTCGAACTCAACCACCAGAACCCCCCGGTGTGGATGCGCGTCACCCCGCAGCGTATCCTCTATGGTGGCTATCGCCTCGACGGACAGCGTCTCAATCTCAACCTCGGGATCGAGGGCATCACCGAAACCTTCGTGTCGGGTCGCCCGGCCGATCCGACCCCGACCCCGCTGCCCAAATTGGTCCGCGAGGCGCCGAAGCCGCATCTCGATATCCGGGTGCCCGTAATCGCCGACTATGCGCAGCTCCAACCGGTGGTCGACCGCGCGCTCGCCAAACGCGCCAAGCGGCCCTTCGACATTCCCAAGCTCGGCCCGATGGACGTGACCTTCGGCAAATCGACCATCTATGGCTCGACGGGCGGGCGGATCGCGATCGGCGTCGATGTCGAGGCGCGGCTGCAGGCCCGCACCGGCGCGCCGACGCGCGGGCGCATCTGGATGACGGCGATCCCGCGCAACGCGGTGGGGTCGGCCGAGGTCCATTTTACCGATCTCGTCATCAATGGCGACAGCGACGGTGTGGCCGGCGACCTCCTCATCCTGCTCGGTCGCAGCGAAGGTTTTGCGCCGCTCATTGCCGACGCGCTGACCCAGAATTTCACCCACGACCTCGAAGATCTGCAGGGCAAGATCCGCCGCGCGATCGGCCAGCGCCGCGAGGGCGCTTTCGTCATCCGCACCAGCTTCGACCGCTTCGAGACCGGCGAGATCAAGGCCTATGGGAACGGCCTCTACCTGCCGGTGCGCCTCGTCGGCGCCGCCAGCATCGACTATCGCCCAGTCAAATGAGTCAGAACAGGCGCGTGATGCCGTAGAAGGCCGCGGCAACCAACGCGCTCGCCGGAATGGTGATGAACCACGCCGCGACGACGTTGCCGGCCACGCCCCAGCGCACCGCGCTCGCCCGGCGTGCGACCCCGGCACCGATGATGCTGCCGGTGATCGTGTGCGTCGTCGACACCGGAATGCCCAGCAGGCTCGCAGTAAACACCATGATCGACCCGCCGGTCGAGGCGGCAAAGCCCTGATGGTGCGACAGCTTGGTGATCCGCCCGCCCATCGTCTCGATGATCTTCCACCCGCCCGACAGCGTGCCCAACGCGATGGCGATGTAACAGCTGAACGCCACCCAGTGCGGCACATGGAATTCGCCGCCAAGATAGCCGGTCGAGTAGAGGAGCACGGTAATAATCCCCATCGTCTTCTGCGCATCGTTGAGCCCGTGGCTCAGCGAATAGGCGGCAGAAGAGAAAAGGTGGAGGTGTCGGAAGGTCTTTTCGGCGAAGCTCGCGGTCGCCCGCTGCAATGCCCAACTGCTGACGAGCATCACCAGCATGGCGAGGAGCATTCCAAGCATCGGCGACAGGAAGATCGCGATCACCGTCTTGTTGAGCCCGGTCCATTCGATACCCTCAAAACCGGCATGCGCCACTCCGGCGCCGACGATCCCGCCGACGAGCGCATGGCTCGACGAAGAGGGGATGCCCTTGAGCCAGGTCACCACGTTCCAGAACATCGCCCCGACCAGCGCGCCGAACACCACGGCGGGCGTCACCAGATCCTTGTCGATGATCCCCTTGCCGATCGTTTCGGCGACCTTGTGCAGTTCGGGAAAGATGATCGACAGGAAATAGGCCGCAAAATTGAAGAAGGCGGCGAACAGCACCGCCTGCACCGGCTTGAGCAACCGCGTCGCGACGACCGTCGCGATGCTGTTCGCGGCATCGTGCAGCCCGTTCAGGAAGTCGAACGCCAGCGCCAGAATGACGAGGCCGACGAGCAGGGGAAAAGCCAGTTCGTGCATGGTGCGTGCCCCCGCTTACGCGTGGTCGATGACCAGACCGTCGATCTCGTTCGCGACATCTTCGAACCGGTCGACGACGCGCTCGAGATGGCTGAACAATTCGCGTCGGATGATGAACTGGATCGTGTTCGTCGCGCCATGTTCCTGGAACAGACGCTTGAGCCCGGCCGCATGAATCTCGTCGGCGTGACCCTCCATGCGCACCAGCCGCTCGGTCAACTCGTGCAGGCGCGGTCCGTTGGCGCCGATGTCGCGCAGCAGCGGAAGCGCCTCGGCGGTCAGCCGCGCGGCATCGACGATGATGCCGGCGATGTCGCGCATTTCGGGCTCGAATTCGGTGACGTCGTAGAGGTCGATCGCGCCCGCGGTCTTCTGCATCTCGTCGATCGCGTCGTCCATCGACGCGATCAGGTCGGTTATCGCGCTGCGATCGAACGGGGTCAGGAAGGTGCGGCGGACCGTCTGCAGCACCTCGCGGGTGATCGCGTCGGCATCATGCTCGCGCTCGACGATCTCCTGGATATGGTCGGCCATTCCCGCACCGCCCTGCAGCAACCGCGACAGCGCATTGGCGCCTGCGACGAGCGTCGCGGCGTGGCTTTCGAACAATTCGAAGAAATTCCCCTGTCGCGGCAGCAAACGCTGAAACCATGCGAACATCCAACTTACCCCTGTCTTCTCGGCAACATTCTGCACCACCCCGCCGGTCCGCGCCGCAGCGCGAAAACCGCTATCACCAAACGAACGGATCAGCGCCTGCAAATCGGGTTCCTCGACCGCCGCAGCCGCAGCGTGGAACGGAAACCATTGGCGATCGCGCTCGCCTTCTTCCTTCCATTCGGACAGCTCGCTGGTGACCGCGAGCGGGAAGACCTCGACATCGAGCAACACCGAGGCGCCATTGGCGCGGCGCTTACGATATTGATAGCTCCCGATCGGCGTCGGGCAGACCGCGCCGATCACCCCCGCCTCTTCCTCGGCCTCGATCGCCGCCGCGGCGTGGCGTGTCATCCCGGTCAGCGGATTGCCCTTGGGAATCACCCAGCGCTTCGTCTCCCGCGACGTAATCAGCAGCACTTCGGTCGGCCCGTCCTGCGACGGCCCGCCAAAGCGATAGGGAAGGACGGCGATCTGGCGCAATTATTCTGGCCCTTTCGTGGGAGCGGTGGTCGCGGCGGCGCGATGATTACAAATCGGTTTCGTCTCTATGACGGATTTGTGACAGCCACAAGCGAAGCGGTGGGCCATAGGCCTGCTTTCCGTAAACGTCAATTCGATTGCAAAATGCAACGCGGTGCGTAAGCTGCATCCTAACAACAAATGGGAGACGAAATCATGGCAGGCACCGCGACCATGGAACGCACGAACGACACGGCGGCTGCACCGGTCGATCAGGACGTCCTGATCGTCGGCGCGGGCATTTCGGGCATCGGCATGGCCGCGCATCTCCAGAAATACAGCCCCGGCCGCAGCTTCACGCTCGTCGAGCGCCGCGCGGATCTCGGCGGCACCTGGGACCTGTTCCGCTACCCCGGCATTCGCTCGGACAGCGACATGCACACCCTTGGGTTCGTGTTCGAACCGTGGAAGCATGAGAAGTCGATCGCCGACGGCCCCGCGATTCTCGATTACCTCAACCGCATCGTCGACGAACGCGGCATTCGCGAGCTCATCCGTCTCAACCGCAAGGTGGTCGGTGCCGACTGGGACAGCGCCACGGCGCGCTGGACCGCGACGCTCGAGGATGAAAATGGCGCGACATCGACGACGACGGCACGCTGGCTTTACCTCGGCGCCGGCTATTACGACTACGACGCGCCCTTCGACGCCAATTTCACCGGCCGCGACGATTTCCAGGGCCAGATCGTCCATCCGCAATTCTGGCCGAAGGACCTCGACTATACCGGCAAGAAGGTCGTCGTGATCGGTTCGGGCGCGACCGCGGTGACGATCGTCCCGGCGATGACCGACCCCAAGAACGGACCCGGCGCCGCGCATGTCACGATGCTGCAGCGCACCCCGACCTGGTTCGCGATCCGCCCGGCCAAGGACGGCTTCGCCAACTTCCTGCGCAAGATCCTGCCCGAGCAGATGGCGTACAAGATCACGCGCTTCAAGAATGTGAAGATGCAGGACATCGTCTTCCAGAAGGCGCGCACCAAGCCCGAGAAGGTCCGCGACTTCCTGACCAAGCAGGTCCAGAAGACTTTGGGCGACCGCTATGATGCCGAGGCCTTCACGCCGCCCTATAATCCCTGGGAACAGCGACTGTGCCTCGTGCCCGACGCCGATTTCTTCGAGGCGATCAAGCGCGACAAGGCGTCGGTCGTCACCGACCATATCGAGCGTTTCGACGCGACCGGCATCCAGCTCAAATCGGGCAAACATCTCGACGCCGACATCATCGTCACCGCCACGGGGCTGAGCCTTGCGGTTGCCGGCAAGATCCCGGTTCGCGTCGACGGCGACCTCGTCGACTGGAGCGAGCATTTCTACTACAAGGCGTGCATGTTCTCGAACGTCCCGAACTTCTCGGCGGTGTTCGGTTATCTCAACGCCTCCTGGACGCTGCGCGCCGACATCGTCGCCGAATATGTCTGCCGCGTGCTCAACCATATGGATGCGACCGGCACGACCGTCGCGACGCCGCGCCTCGACGATCCGAACAGCCTGACCGAGGAAAATATCTTCGACTTCTCGTCGGGCTATATTCAGCGTTCGCTGCACATCATGCCCAAGAACGCCGACGCACTGCCTTGGCGGCTCAATCAGAATTATATCCAGGACCGCGTCGACATGCGCACCGGCGCGATCGACGATGGTGTGCTCGGCTTCGGCAATGCGCGCACCGACGCCGGCAAGGCCGAACCCGCGCTCGAAGCTGCGGAATAATCGCCAAGGCAATCGCAGCGCCGCGCTTCCGGGCGCGGCGCCGATTTTTGCCTAACATGATACATATCGCAGCATCGCTGCCAATATGGTGCCATTTATAGCGAGCCGAAACCGCCCACTATATTTACTTCATAGTGTTTTTCTATTATTCTCCCTACTTTCCGGGGGGAGAAGGCATCATGAAAAAGGGCCTTGAATCGAACTTCTGGCGTAGCGTGAAACTGGCCGCCCTCGCTATTGCCATTCCGGCACTATTGTCCTCATGCAAAGACAGCGGATACGGCGACAAGCAGGATGTCGCCGCGGCGAGTTGCCCCGAGGGATTCGGCTGGTCCGAAGGGCTCGTCGCCTATCTCGCACCGGACGCGACGATGCCGACGACGATGAGCACGTCGGCCAATGACTGCGAATTCAACCAATGGTCGTGGGAAGCCTTTGTGTGGGCCAACGCCCCGATCGACGGCACCCCGCGCTTCCTGACCTGGCAGGTCCCCGACGACCTGATCGCAAACACGTCCGAAGTTCCGCGCACGTCGCTGCTGCGGCTCGACGCGCATATGAAGCCGGTCCACGCGGCGGCCGATGCGAACAACCAGGACAGCGCGATCGTCGAGGCCGACGGCAGCATGCTAATCGGGCCGAACGGCTATCCGGTCTATGCCTCGATCCACATGACGCCCAACTATTTCGACACCATAAAACGCAATCTGATCGCCACCGGCGCCTATGAGAGCAATCCGAACCAAGACGATTATTTCAACGTCGGCGACGCCATCGTGAAAGCAACATGGTATCGGCTCGCCGACGGCGAGGCCGCGCCCGCGGGCGCCTATACGACGAAGGCCGAGGTTCCCGTGCTGCAAAATAATTGCACCGGCACCAACTGCGCTGTCGTGCCGAGCGGGACCTATGAAGTCGCGACAGTGGCGCTCGTCGGCATGCATGTCGTCGGCTATGTCGAGAACCACCCCGAATTCGTTTGGGCGACTTTCGAGCACAAGCTGAACGCACCGATGCTCGCCGACAACAGCTTCAGCTTCGACCCCAATGTCAGCGATCCCGGCAATTATACATTCTACAAGGCCGGCACCCCCTATTCGCAGCAGGCGCTGCTCGTCGAAACCAACACGACGCCCGCAACCGTCAGCTTCGATGCCGCGACGGGCAAATTCTCACCCGCCACCAACATCGTCCAGATGAACCGGACCGGCGGCGACACCCAGCCGGGCGGCCCGTCGAACATCGCCGCGATCAACGCCGCGTCGCAAAAGGAAGCCGCCAATTTCCCGAACAATTCGCCGATGCAAAATTATGCGCTGATCGGCACCGCCTGGTTCCTGCCCAACAGCTATGTCACCAGCAATGCCAATTGGGCGAGCCTGAACCAGAGCAATGCCATTGGCGCGATCAGCCTGATGAACAGCACCGCCGAAACCTTCCTGCAAAGCGCCAAGGGGCAGCAGGGCAATAATTGTTTCGAATGTCACAGCGCGACGAGCTTTTCCTATCAGGGCATCCAGCCCAAGGCGCTGACGCCGCGCCGGATCGCGATCAGCCATCTGGTCGCGGTCGGCTCACCCTATGAAGTGCCGAACACGCTCCCGGTCAAAGCCGGCGGCAGTTCCGTGACGAAGCCGACGATCAAAAAATAGAGCTGCACTGGGTCGCAGTCGCGTAACCCCGGGTCCGGAAACGGCCCCGGGGTTATGTCTTTGGCGGCCGAGCCTTACGCCAATTGTTCGATCGCGATATCGGCCGCGGCGAGCCGGGCAAAGGCATCGGTGGTGCCGTCGACAGTCAGGCTGCGCGCAAAACCTAGGATATTGCGCCGGACATGCTCGTCGTCGGTCGGCCGCATCTGCGTCATGATCTCGGCCACGACAGGCGGCGGCCGGCTGGCGAAAAATTCGGCCTTCTCCAGCGCCGCAGCGACGACGTCATCGGCGACGCCATCGACCATGCCGAGCGTATGGGCTTCGTCGGCGGCCAGCACGGTACCGTCCAGCGTAAAAAGACGGGCGCGATGCCACCCGATGAGCCGCGCCAGTTTCTGCGGGCCACCCACCCCCGGCGGGATGCCGATGCGGATTTCAGGAAGCCCGATCGCGCGTGCCGACGTCGCCGCGATGCGCATCGTGCAAGACAGTGCGATCTCGAACCCGCCGCCCATGCAATGGCCATTGATCGCCGCGATCACCGGCTTCGTTGCCGCATCGAGCATAGCGCAGAGCGCCGCGAACGGTGACAAGAGAAAATCCTCCTCGGTTGCGGCGCCGCTGGCCAACGCTGCCGCGGCGTGCCCGATTTCGGCCAGATTGCCGTGGCGGATAAAGATGTCCTTGCTGGCACCGGTCAAAACGATGGCGCGAACCTCGTCGTCGCCAAGCTCGCGTTCGAGGACGCGAGCGATCTCGGCGGCCCCTATCGTCGAAATCGTGCCATCGGCCATCGGCTGGAACGAGATGAGGGACACGGCGCCGCGACGGTCGATCCGCGCCGTTTCTTCGCTTTGGGTCATGGGGTCGGTTGCTCCAGGCGGATTTCGATGCGCCAACGGATTAACCCCAAGCGATCGCTGCCGACATGCACATATTTGCTACGACGAAATTTCCGCCGGCAGAGAGCGGCCGTTTCGGCCTTCGAATTCTCGCGGGTCGGCCCTATCGTTCGGAAACCGGCACTCGCGGCCGTCAATGGATGTTCCGGGAATTGGAGGATGGGCTTGAAGGCGGTGAGGATGCGTCAGGCGGATGCTCGGCGGCTGTGGCTGCGGGCGCAGCGGCTCGACGACAAGGCGCCCTTTGGCGCGGGCGCGGGCGCCGTGGAGGCGACGATCGGGCATCTGGGCTATGTCCAGATCGACACGATCAACGTCATCGAACGATGCCATCACCATATTCTGTGGTCGCGTATTCCCACCTATCGGAAGGCCGATCTCGAGGTTGTCCAGTCGTGCGCGAAGTCGGCGTTCGAATATTGGGCGCATGCGCTCGCCTATATTCCGACGAGCGACTATCGCTTCTTCGTCCCGGCGATGCAGGCTTGGCGAGCAAAGCCGCACCCCTCCTTCGCGAAGATCGATCCCGAAGCCTATGCCGCGCTGCTCGCGCGCATTCGGGACGACGGTCCGCTTTCACTTCGCGACATCGACGATGAGCAACTCGAAGAAAAACAGCATCCGTGGGCCAGCCGAAAACCGTCGAAACGCTTGCTCAATTACGGCTTCTGGGTCGGCGATCTGACCGTCAGCGCGCGGACGGGCATGCTCAAGACCTATGACCTGACCGGACGGCACTTCGGCTGGACCGAGCCGCCGCGCGCGTCGACGCCCGATGAGTTTGCAAATTATCTGCTCGACCGCGGACTCCGCACGCAAGGGGTCGTCAGCCTCGAAAACGCGACCTATGGCAATGCGCCGGCGAAGGCCGCGGTGGCAAGGTTGGCCGCCGACCGCGTTGCCCGCGGCACGCTTGTTCCGGTCGAGATCGAGGGTCTCGCGCGTGCGAGCCACTGGGCCGAACCGCGAGCGCTGGACGAGCTTCGATCCCTGTCTCCGGCCAGGCGCATTCACCTGCTGTCGCCGTTCGATCCGCTGGTGATCCAGCGCAAGCGGCTGGCGGCGCTTTTCGGGCACGACCACCGGTTCGAAGCCTATGTCCCTGCCGACAAGCGTGTGCTGGGCTATTTCGCGCTTCCCGTCCTTGCGGACGACCGGATCGTCGCGGCGATCGACACGAAAATGGATCGCAAGGCCCGCGCGCTGGCTATCCAGAAATGGACGTGGCTGGTCCCGGAAACGAAGGGCCTGCGGAGCCGCATCGAAACGGCGCTCGGCAGGTTCGAAGCGTTCCAGAAGAAGGCGTGATGCAGAAGCGGTGGAGATCGCCCTCGCCGCCCCTATCGAACCGGCAGAAAGTCGCGGGCGTAGTCGGGCTTGACTGCACGGACGAGTGCCTGCGTCACCGGCACGTTGATCTTGTAGGAGCCCTCGGCATAGGCGCCGATTTCATAAGGCGCGATCGCGATCGTCAGCCGATCGAGATGGCGCCCATCGGACGAGCCGAGCCACACGGTCTGCGCCGACGCCGGTGGGCAGGAATCGAAGACCGGGTCGGCTTCCTCGGGCGGTTGGATGCCCTTGGCGAGCTTGGCGCGCTTGATTGCCGCGCAATATTCGGGGCGGATTGCGGTATCGAACGCCGCGCCGCTGGTGAACAAGTCGAGCGGAGCACGCTTTTCGCCCGTGTTGCGATCCCATAGCAAGGTGGCGAAGGTCGTCATGCCGTGCGCGCCGCCGGTGTAGGTTTCGATATCGCTCGACAGGCTGAGGAAGCGCGGGGTGTTGGTGACGCGCTGCCACGCCTGCAAATGGCTGTGGGGGCGATAGGGGAAGCCCTGCTTTTTGGCGGCGGCCTGATCGCGACGCGATTCCGCAACCAACGCGTCGCGCTTGGTGGCGCGATCAGTGTCGAGCCATTCGGCGAGCTTGGGGATTTCGGCCGCTTCCTTGGGATAGCTGTAAGCGAACTCCATGAGCTCGTTGCTTTCCTTAACATCCGATGCGGTGGCATTGGCGGCCTTGACATCATCGATCGCGCCCGGAGGCACGCCCGGCACAGTCGCGGCGGCGACCTTTTCGGCCTGTGTCGGTTCGGGTTCGCCCGAGCAGGCAGCGACGAGCAGGATCGCCGGGACAAGTGCGGCCGCGAAGCGATGGGAAATGCGGAGCGTCATGCCCCAATAACGCCGGGAATCGACAAAGTTTCCCACGGCGCCTAGCAGATGGACATGATCGATTATTCCGACCTGATCCAGCCCGACAAAGGGCAGGACGCGCGCAGCATTCACCTCGTCGACAAGCAAGGCTATGACGCTTGGCTGAAGGGGCGCAGCGCCCGCGAACGCGCGCATCTGGCTGCTGTCGGGTTCAAGCCCGACCCATTCGCCCATGCGGTCCTGCCCGGCGACGACCCCGAAAAATGGGCGGTGGTAACGGCGGCCGCCAAGGTCGACAGCCTGTCGGCATGGTGCCTCGCCAAGCTGGGCCAGACTTTGCCCGAAGGCCGTTACCGGCTCGAAGGACAGCAGCCCGGAAAGGCGATGTTCGGGTGGATGAGCGGGCAATATCGGTTCGACCGTTATCGTCCCAAGGCCGAGGCAGCGGGACCGCGTGTGCTGCTGACCAGCGACGTCGGCGCGATCGCCGCGATCGTTGCCGAGATGCGCGCGACCGCGCTGGTTCGCGACATGGTCAACACCCCCGCCGCCGACATGGGTCCCGCCGCGATCGAGAAAGAGGCCGAGCGTATCGCCAAGGCGCATGGCGGCAAGATCGTCGTCACCAAGGGCGAAGCGCTGGAGCAAGGCTATCCGATGATCCACGCGGTCGGACGCGCCGCCGCGAAGCACCATGCGCCGCGGCTGATCGAGATCGTCTGGGGCAAGGACGATCATCCCAGGATCGCGCTGGTCGGCAAAGGCATCAGCTTCGACAGCGGCGGGCTCGATATCAAACCCTCGACGGGCATGCGGCTGATGAAGAAAGACATGGGCGGCGCCGCGCACGTGCTCGCGCTCGCCGAACTGGTGATGGCGAGCGGGCTGCCGGTACGGTTGCACTGCCTGGTCGCGGCGGCGGAAAATGCAATCTCGTCCGACGCCTTCCGCCCCGGCGACGTGCTGACCAGCCGGCTCGGGTTGACCGTCGAGATAGGCAACACCGACGCTGAGGGGCGACTGGTGCTCGGCGACGCGCTGGCGAAGGCGAGCGAGGAGAAGCCCGAGCTGATCGTCGATTTCGCGACGCTGACCGGCGCTGCGCGCGTCGCGCTCGGCCCCGACCTGCCCCCGCTGTTCGCCAATGACGACGCACTGGCCGACGCGATGCTGGCGGGCGGCATCGACCGCGACGATCCGCTGTGGCGCATGCCGCTGTGGGACGGCTATGCCGACCTGCTCGAAAC
>NZ_LYVN01000119.1 GCF_001990265.1 Sphingopyxis sp. KK2 | reverse complement strand
ATCCTGCTCGCACCGAGCGCCTTCCCGACGATCGGATATGTCGCGAGCGGGCTGGCGGCGGCGGGTTGGACAGCGCGCTATCTGCCCGCCGACGCCGATGTCCGCGACCCGGCAAGCTGGGCGGCAGCGCTCGACGATCAGGTCGCGCTCGTCGTCGCGATGCACGTCAGTTCGAACAGCGGCGCGCTGACCGACATCGCTGCGGTCGCGGCAGTCGCCAAGGCGGCCGGCGCGCGCTGCGTCGCCGATTGCGCGCAGTCGGTCGGCATCGTTCCGGTGAGCCCCGCCGCATGGGGCGCCGACGCCGTGATCGGTACCAGCGTCAAATGGCTGTGCGGCGGCCCCGGTGCGGCGTGGCTGTGGGTCGCGCCGCACGACCGCACCGCGCTCGACCCGATGGAGCGCGGCTGGTGGAGCCACGAAAATCCGTTCGAGATGGACATCGCCGACTTCCGCTACGCCCCCGACGCGCGGCGCTGGTGGGGCGGCACCCCCGACGTTGCGCCCTTCATCCTGTCGACCGCCGGAATCGCCGAGATCGCGGCGATCGGCGTGCCCGCGATCCGCGCGCATAATGCGGCGCTGCAAGCGATGCTGCGCGATGCGCTGGAAGCAAGGACACCGCAATGGCACTGGCCGAGCGGGGCCATCGGCGGGACGCTGTGCATCGACACCGGCGCCGACCAGCCGCAGGTCGCGGCGGCGCTCGAACGCCATAATCTTCGCGCCGATTTTCGCGGGTCGATCCTGCGCGTCTCGTTTCATGCGTATAACGATGCGGCGGACGCGCATGCTGCGGCTGAGGCGTTGTCCTGAACGCGCCGGCATTCCAAAGTTCAGGGAAGTTCAGCCCAATGGCGATCCGATGTCGAGCCGGTTTTCGGGGTGGCTCGGCCGGCGCATCACGCGTCGAAACGGGAAGGATATCGCTCATCGACAAGCTTGAAGCATAGCGATGTTTTTTAGGAAAGAGATTTCTCAGGGACAGCGAATTTTGGGATTGTTGCACGCGTCACCGTAATTGGATAGCTAAGCAAGTATGACCGGGCAAAATGAAAAAGATCAAATTTGGCATGGAGACAGGCTTAATCGCCGTCGTGAGGCGGACACGATAGAGACGTTTATATTGAACGAAGTGTCTTTTTTTGAGCGAATGGGTCGAAGTCAGTCCATCGTTTTGGGGATTGACGGGGAATACGGAAAAGGAAAAAGTTGGTTTCTCGAACGATTAGCGATGCAGCTAAGACTGTCACATCCAGTAGCGACCATCGACGCTTGGGCAGACGACGTCGGAGATGAGCCGCTAACGGCCTTCATGGCTGCAATTGATGACGCGCTCGCGCCATACCTTACCGTTTCCAAGAAAATCGGTGATCGAATGGCCGCGGTAAAGGCTGCGGCTCTTCCCGTAATCGGAAAATTGCTAACCGGCGCTGCGACAAAGGCAATCAGCAAGGTCGCAGGCGATGAAATAGAAGACCAACTGGGCAATGCTATCGAAGATGCAATTCGCGGGGCCAAAGAAGGCGCGACCCCGAAAGAAGATGGCGCGGCGGCCGAGGCGATGGCTGCTGCATTCGAAAAGCTCGGCACAGAAATCGATAGCCTCGTAGATCGACGTGGCGCCGCGATGCTGGAAGCCTACCGTCAGCGCAAGCGGTCACGCGAGGTGTTTCGCGCCAATATGCGCGATTTAGTAGCACTGGTTGGCCAAGAAAAAGGCCCAGGACGACCACCGTTAATTGTGGTTATTGACGAACTGGATCGATGCAGACCCAATTATGCCATACGCATGCTTGAAGAAATAAAGCATTTTTTTGAAATATCTGGAGTCGTTTTTATCATTGGCTTGCACGGAAAACAACTCAGCAAAAGTGTTAATGCGATTTATGGTGCCGAATTCGATAGTGAAGACCATCTACGCAGATTTTTTACCCGACGATATGATCTCCGATCATTTTCAATCGTAGAGCTGGTCGCAGCCGTTTTTGAAGAATGGGGAATCGATCAAACCCGATTTTCGTATCCTGACCCAATCGTTGGCGACGGATATCAGCTAACAAAGCCGAGGATATTCGGCCTTATCCTTACAGAATGGTCGGTAACTCCCCGAGAAGTATATCCCATCATGGATGCTTTAAGATTATTTGTTGAAGGCTGGGAACATTCAGAGCCCATTGAACCGATAGCTCTTTTAAGTCTGGTTGTTAATTTAGTTCGAGGACAGCAGCTAAGCTTCACTCAACCAAAGCAGATAGGCCACATAAAATTCAAAGAGACCACCTGGAATACTGAAAACAGCGGAAATCCAAGTAATTTCTTGTCGAACGACTATCTTTCCAATCTCAACCCTATGGGCTGGGCTCCGCTGTCCCAAGCTATGCGAGAAACGCCGTATGGCCGTGATCCTGCCAGAAATTATCTAATTGGATTTCTTCAACGTGAAGGCCAAGCTAGACAATCTCAACCATATTTTAGTCAGCAGAGCCAACCTCATTTTGCCGACTATATTCCTCGGATCTGTGATTTGGCCCGGTTCGTTGATAAGCCGGAGCAAAGCATTTGAGCAGCGCCAAATTAGCCTCGGACTTCAGCGCCAAGTTTTACATCTAAATATCCACCACGATCTTCCCGAAATGCGCGTTGGCGATCTGGTGCCGGAACGCATCGCCCAGCCGTTCCAGCGGGAAATGGTCGCTGATAATCGGGCGGATGCCGTTCGCTTCGACCCCGGCGATCATGTCGAGCTGCTGCGCGCGGCTGCCCACCGTCAGCCCCTGCACGCGCAGATTCTTCGCCATCAGCAGCGCGGTCTGCACCGGCCCGGCGAAGCCCGCGAGCACGCCGATCAGCGCGACATGGCCGCCGACGCGCGTCGCGACCATCGACTGGTCGAGCGTGCCCGCGCCGCCGATCTCGACCACCGTGTCGACCCCGCGCCCGCCGGTGAGTTCGAGCGCCTTCGCGCCCCATTTCGGCTCTTCCTTGTAATTGATCAGCGCGTCGGCGCCGAGCGCCTTCAACTTGTCGAGCTTCGCGTCGGACGAGCTGGTCGCGATCACCCGCGCCCCCGCCGCCTTGGCGAATTGCAGCGCAAAGACCGACACGCCGCCGCTGCCCTGAATCAGCACGGTCGATCCGGGCTGCGTCGTGCCGTCGACGAACAGCGCGCGCCACGCGGTGAGCCCGGCGCACGTCAGCGTCGCCGCCTCGGCCGACGACCAGCCCTGCGGCACACGGGTAAACCAGCTTTGCGGCGCCACCACCACTTCGCGCGCATAGCCGTCGATGCCGTCGCCGGGGACGCGGGTGAAGGCGCTGGTCGGCGGGGCGCCGTCGGCCCAGTCGGGGAAGAAAAGCGAAACGACCGTGTCGCCCGCCTTATAGTCGGTGACGCCCTCGCCCACCGCCTCGACGATGCCTGCGCCGTCGGACATCGGGATGCGCCCGGCCGCGGCGGGGATCATCCCCGCGACGACCGCAAAATCGTGGAAGTTGAGCGAGGACGCGCCCAGCTTGACGCGGATCTCGCCCGGCCCCGGATCGCCCGGGTCGGCAAGCGTATCGACCGCCAGGCTGTCGACCGTCGCGGGCGCGCCGATGCGGATGGCCTTCACCATATCATTTCTCCTTAAAAGGGGCTTGGCGGCGCTATTTCTGGTAGCAGCCGTAACTCGCGTTGCCGGTGCCGAGCGCATCGGCGATCCGGACCGAGCAATCCCATTCCTCGGGCTCTTCGCCTTCGACCTGGATCACTGCCTTGCCTTCGAAGCTGCCGTCGGCCTGCGGGCTGAAGTCGGCCTTGAGGACCTTTTCGCCCACCGCCTCCTTGCGCTTGGCCAGATAGGCTTCGGCATCGTCGGCGGTCGGCGCCTTCTTGACGGGCTCGGCAGAACCGCCGCAGGCGGCGAGCAGCAGCGCGGCGGCGAGCGCCGCGCCGGCCCCGATCGTCGCGCGGCTCATTCGGCCGCCATCGCCAGTTCGACGCGCTGCGGCCCGCGGATCACCCCGCCGGGGGTCGGCCCCTGCATTTCGCCGTCCTTGAAGGTGACTTCGCCCGACTTGATCGTCGCGACATAGCCGTCGGCCTTTTGCAGCAGCCGCTTGCCGCCCGCCGGCAGGTCGAAGGCGAGCCAGGGCTTGCCGAGCTTGATCGCGTCCATATCGATGACGTTGAGGTCGGCGAGATAGCCGGGCGCGAGCACGCCGCGATCCTCGAGCCCGTACAGCACCGCCGTGTCGCGGCACTGGCGCTTGATCGCATGTTCCAGCCCGATGCGGTTGCCGTTGCGGTCGCGCACCCAATGCTGGAGCATGAAGGTCGGCGAGGCCGCGTCGCAGATCGTCCCGCAATGCGCGCCGCCGTCGGACAGGCTGTTCACCGTGTCGTCGGCGGCCTGCAGATCCTCGAGGAAATTGAGGTTGCCGTCGCGGTAGTTCAAAATCGGGAAATAGATGAAGCCCTTGCCGTCGTCCTTCATCAGCAGGTCATAGGCATATTCGGCCGGCGTCACGCCCGCCGCCGCGGCGCGATGCGCGATGCTTTCGTCCATCCGCGGCTCATAGTTGAAGTCGGGGTCCATCTCGAAATGGACCGGCCAGCCCTCGGCGACGACCTTCAGGAAGTCGAGGATGTCGCTTTCGGGCCAGACATTCGCTTCCTGCGTCATGCGGGTGCGGAATGCCGGGTCCTTGAGATGCGCGAGCTGCTGGTCCCACGGCAGGTCGATGATCTCGTTCCACGCCGGCTTGAAGCGGAAGGGATGCACCGTGCCCTGCCACGCCATGATGACGCCGTTGCCGCGCAGCGCGATCTGCGCAACGATGTTCGCGCCGGTCGCATTCTGCTTGCGCATTTCCGAGATCTGCTCCTCGAGCGGCAGTTCCTTGGCGATCGACTGGAGAGCGGCGAAGGTCACCGGCAGCCCGGTTTCGCGGCTGAGGTCGCCCATCCACTGGAACTCGTTCCACTCGCGCTTCATGTCGCTCGCCATTTCGAACACGCCATAACCGACGCGCCCCATCGCGCGGCCGATCGCGACCAGTTCCTCGGCGGTCGCGGTGGTGCCGGGGACGAGTTCGCCGTCGATCGACTTGTGGAGCACGGTGCGACTGGTCGAGAAGCCGAGCGCGCCCGCGCGCACGCCTTCCTCGACGATGCGCGACATTTCGGCGATGTCCGCGTCGGTCGGGATCGCACCGGGCTTTTCGCGGTCGCCGAGCACATAGGCGCGCACCGCGCCGTGCGGGACGTGGCAAGCGACGTCGACGGTGCGCGGCAGTTTCTCAAGCGCGTCCATATATTCGGGGAAGGTCTCCCAATCCCACGACATGCCCTCGGCCAGCGCGGTGCCGGGAATGTCCTCGACGCCTTCCATCAGCGAAATCAGCCATTCGTGACGGTCGGGCTTGGCGGGCGCGAAGCCGACGCCGCAATTGCCCATGACGACGGTGGTGACGCCGTGCCAGCTCGACGGCGCCATTTCCTGGTCCCACGTCGCCTGGCCGTCATAATGTGTGTGGACGTCGACGAAGCCGGGGGTGACGACCTTGCCCGCGGCGTCGATTTCCTCGCGGCCCTTGCCAAGATCTTGCCCGATGGCGACGATCCGGTCGCCGTCGATCGCGATGTCCGCGACAAAGGCGTCGCCGCCCGTTCCATCGACGACGGTGCCGCCGCGAATCACCAGATCATGCATGTCCGCTCTCCCGATTTTTTCGTTTCAGGGAGAAACCTATCATGGATATCCGATATGCCAAGCGCGATTGACCGCGGCGCGATCGGCGCGCAGGGAGCGCCGATGAGCGACGAAGATTATATCTATGACGAGGCGAGCGGCGAGTGGCTGCCCGCGAGCGAAGTAGCGGCACGCGAAGCTGCGGCAGCGGCCGGGCCCGAGGTGCGCGACGCGGTCGGCAACCTCCTTGCCGACGGCGATTCGGTGGTATTGGTCAAGGACCTGACGGTGAAGGGTGCGGGCCAGACGCTGAAGGTCGGCACCGTCATCAGGTCGATCCGGCTGACCGGCGACGCGCAGGAAATCGACTGCCGCCACGACGGCATCAAGGGGCTGGTGCTGCGCGCGGAGTTCGTGCGCAAGCGCTGACGCGGGCTCAGTGCTGCGACGGCGGCTTTTCGGCGCTCCAGGCCGGGCGCGCCGCGTCCATGCCGGCGACAATCTTGTCCCAATAGGCCTCGGTCCGCCCCTGGAATTTCATGTCGAAGGCATCGACGGTGCGAAACTCGAGCACCTCGACCCCCTCGGGCCCGGGCTTGTAGGTATAAGGGACGTCGCGCCCGACGAAGAAGCCGTCGCCCGCGCCGAGTTCCTCGGTCCCGAGCTTGAGCGATCCCGCGATGATATAATAGAGGCAGTCGGCGTCATGGCTGTGCAGCGGCAGCGCGAAGCCGCTTTTGAACCAGGCATAGGTCAGGCTCATGTGCGGCAGCGAGAACAGCACCTTGGTGACATTGCCCTCGCCCACCCCGGCCTCGACCCAGCGGCCGATACCCGCCTCGACGATCGGGGTCAGCCCCGCGAGCGTCATCTTCTCGGTCTCGTTGAGATCGGGCGCATCGATGCCCCGATAGATGCGGAACGGCGCCGCATCCGGCTTGCGATCGGCCTCGGCCATGGCTCTCTCCTCTTCCCGTTTTGATTTGCGACCCATCATGCCGCAACGGGAGGAGGAGAGTCCATAGCTAGGTCAGATCTTGCCGAGCGTCTCGCGGCGCGGCCCGAGATAGCCGAACAGATACGCGCCCACTTTCCGCATCTGGATTTCCTCGGCGCCCTCGGTGATCCGGTAGCGGCGGTGGTGGCGATAGATATGCTCGAACGGCTTGTGGCGCGAATAGCCGATGCCGCCATGCACCTGCATCGCGCGGTCGGCGGCTTCGCAGCACAGGCGGTTCGCCCAGTAATTGCACATGCTGACTTTGTCCGACAGGCGGTGCTCGACCTCCTTGTGCGGCATATTGTCCATTTCCCATGCGGTCTTGCGGATCATCAGGCGCAGCATTTCGGCCTGCGTCGCCAGTTCGACGAGCGGGAACTGGATCGCCTGGTTGCGCGCCAGCGCCTCGCCGAACGGCTTGCGTTCGCGGGCGTAACGCACGCTTTCCTCGATACAGAAGACCGCGGCGCCGAGCGACGAGGCCGCCTGGCGGATGCGGTTCTGATGAACGAAGCTCTGTGCGATCGACAGCCCGCCGCCGACCGGGCCGAGCCGCGCGCTGTCGGGCACCCACACATCGGTGAAGGTCATGCGCGGATGGTCGGTCGGCATGTTGAAGGTCCACATATATTCGTCGACCGTCATGCCCTCGGTACCCGTCGGCACGAGCAGGCAGGTGATGCCCTTGGCATCGCCGTCCTCGCCGTCGGTGCGGCAGAAGGTCGCGCAATGCGTCGCGACATGCATGCCGGTGATCCACATCTTGCGCCCGTTGATCAGCCAGCCCTCGACCCCGTCACGGGTCTCGCGAACGCCACGCGTTTCCATATGCGTCGCGTCCGACCCATGGTCGGGTTCGGTCAGGCCGAAGGCGGTGCGGCGCTTGCCCTCGAACCCGCCGAGGATGAATTCCTGCTTCTGCTCGTCGCTCGTCGCGAACTGTTCGAACATCTCGACGAAGGGGAAATTGCCGACGATGCTATGCTCGTTCTGCAGGTCGTTGTGGAGGCCGAGGCCCTTGGCGGCGAAATGCTCGCGAATCACCGCCATCCACAGGTTGCTGCCGTCCTTGCCGCCATATTTCTTCGGCGCCGAGAAGCGCCAATGCCCCGCGGCATCGGCCTTGCGCGTCGCGGCTTTCAGAAGCTGCTCCCACTCGTGGCGCGGCAGCCCCTGATTGTCCCAGTCGGTGCGCGCATGTTCGCGGCGGTGGTCGAAGAAACGGATATTGTCGTCGGCGAGTTCGAGCGGCTTGATCTCGGCTTCGATGAAGGCGTCGAGTTCGTCCAGATAGGCCTGCAAATCGGCCGGTACGGCAAAATCCATCTTGTTTCTCCCATGGCTGTCGCCTCCGCCTTGCCAGCGTTCGGCGAGCCGCAAAAGCGCAAAATGCTTCGTAAGCTAATCTTGTTCGATCTCGGCGCGCCAACGCCGCTTTTCGAGCTGTCGCAGGTTAGGAGCGTCCTTCAGCCTCTCCAGATAGCGCGCCAGCAGCAGCAATTCGTCATCAGCGTCCCGCCCGTCATATTCGCGCGGATAGATGGCGTTGCCATAGTTCCGCACGCATTTCTCAGGCGTGTCATCGACTATCAGCATCTGGTCGAGCGTCCAGCCGAAGCGTTTGAGCTTGGCGAGTGGCTTCAGATAGTGGCGATGATTCCACGGATCGAAGAAGGTGTAGTCATCATCCTCACGTCGCACCCGGCTGAAGCTCGCCTTGCTCCGACCCCATATGAATTCGAGCCGCCCCGGATCGGGGACGATCAGTTTGGCAACCGCCTCGACATACTCGTCCGACGCCGACGACCATATCCCAACCGAATAATGCTCGAAACAGCTTGCTAGAAACACGTCCAGATGCGGCCGCCGATACACATGATAGCCATAGACCATATGGTCAGCGGCCCGGTGCAGCGATGTCTCGCTGGCATGGATGAGGGTTTCGTCCAGATCGAGGACGAGCAGATGGCGCGGCTTATTGGGAGTTGGGTTGCTCATTGCGATGTAGAGACTGGTATCTCAGTCCCCGCCGCCACATCCGCTGCCGCAGCCGCTGTCGCCGCCGCAGCTGCTTCCGCAGCTCCCACTCGAATTGGGTCCCTCGGACGAGTTGTGCGGGTGGCGCAGCGCGTAGAAGGCGGCGAGCTCCGATCCCGCGAGGACGCTGGTGCCGAACAGCGCGACGGCAAGGTCGCTTTCGCGCAGCGTCGGCGCGCGGCGCAGCCGCTGATTCTCGCGCCGCGCTTCCTTCACCGCCGCGCGGGCGGCGCGCGTCTGGTCGCTGACGAAGCGCCAGCGGAGCGCCATCGGGATCAAGGTCATCAGCATCATGAAAGACAGCACGAACAGCGGCCCGCCCCGCGCGATGTCCGAGAACAGCCGGATCGCGCCGAACAGCAGCAGCGCCAGATAGGGCGCGATGGCGAGGAGCCGCAGGCGGCGGCGCTCGTCGCTGTCGAGCAGCAGTCCGGCCGATATCAGCCGGCGGTGGAGCGCCGACGCTTCGGGGCGTAGCGCGAAGGCGATCGCATCCCAGCGAAACGGTGCGCGAAGCGCCAGCACCGCGCGTTCGGCGCCCGTCCCCGCCGTGGCGCCCGCCGGCCGGAGCGCCTTGCCCTCCACCGCGATCACGCCCGTGGCCACCATGCGCGTTGCGACGGTGTCGGCAAAGCGCGCCTCGCGCCCGGCAAGATAGGCGAGGCTGTCGGGATCGCGGAGCTTTTGCGTCCGGCCGTCGGGGCGGAGCAGCCGCGGCAACAGCCAGGCGACCGGCCCGACGATCGTCAGCAACAGGAAATACACCCCGATGAACGCCACCGGGTCCCAATCGAGCGGATTCATCTCACGCGCCTCCCCCCATCCACAGCGCGACCCCGGCCAGCGCTATCACAGCGACGACGGCGGCGCCAAGCCGAACGGCGCGGCGCGGGACGATCCAGACGTCGGCGAGCGCAACGCGGCGCGCCCGGGGATCGACATGAAAGCGTTGCCAGGCCGAGGGCCAGACGGCTTCGGGCGGCAGCGCGCCGAACAGCCGTTCGTAGCTCGCCAGCGTTTCAGCGTAGAAATGCGCATAGCGTTGCCCCTCCTCGCTGCCGCCCGCGGTCGGGCCATGGTGGAGCGGCGCGCCGAGCACCTCGCCGCACAATCGGTCCCAATAGTCACGGCTATAGGTCAGGTGCAGGTGCCAGGCCTGGTCGACCGCGTCGGACGGCACGACCATATGGCCCGCGGTCATCGCGAGGAACAGGAAGCGGCGATATTCGCCCATCACCGCGTCGGCATGGTCCGCCGACCAGCCATTTTCGCGCGCCAGCCGCGCCTCGAAATTCAGCGCCGCATCGGCGGGTCCGACGCGATAATCGCGAAGGCGGGTCCAGAGCGGATGCCCTGTTGCGGTCATCCGCCCCAGCGGGTGCGCGCCGCGGCGAGCGCGGCATATTTGGGGCTGTCGACCGCGCATTTGTCGAGCACCGCGCGGCGCAGCTTCGCAAGGAGGCCGGGTTCGGCAAGTGTCGTCGTACCCGCCATCAGCGCCCGCGACAGTGCGGCATCCTCGGCGCGCGTCCCGGCCTCCAGGTCGCGCATGACGATACCGAGCGCGTTCATCGCGACGACCGCCTCGAACTTCGCATGGCCCTCAGCGCGCGGCTTGATCGCACCCTCGATCCAGTCGCGCACCGCCTGCACGATCTCGCGATTGGTCGGCTCGCCGGCGGGCGCAGGTGCGGCGGCGGGCGACGGCGGCAGCGCGCGCACGCGTTCGGTCTCGGGCGCTTCCTCCTCGAGCAGCGCGATCAGATCGAGTTCCTGTTCGGCGGTGCGCCGCCCGACGACGACGCGCTCGACCGTGGTGTCGGCGCCGCTGCGCCACGCCTGCCCCATCTGGAGGCAGCCGAGCGCCCACCACAGCGTGCGATAGACGAGCCAGAAGCGGAAGCGGTCGCGGTCGACGGGGGTCCCGCCCGCCGCTTCATAGGCAGCGAACAAATCCTCGAGGCTGCCGACGCCATAGGCGGGCTTGTCGAGCTGGCCGAAGCGCCACACGGTCATGCAGCCAAAGGCGAGATCCTCGTGCGCGTCGCCGCGATGCGCGAGTTCCCAGTCGAGCACGACCGCGAGGCCGTCCCCATCGACCATGATATTGCCCATGCGATAGTCGCCATGGACGAGCACCGGCGGCGCGGGGGTCGGCAGATGATCCTCGCACCATTTGATCGCGAGCGCGATCGCCGGACGGTCGCCGCCATAGGTCAGGAAGCGCGCCTTGAGTTCGGCGAGCGCTTCGGCGGTGTCCATGTGCGGGATGGCGTCGGGAATGGTGTCGGCGGGGATCGCATGGATGCGCGCCAGTTCGCGCCCCATGTCGGCGACGAGCGAGGGCGGCGGCGCGGGCAGGATCTTCGCCGGGCTGACCTCGGCGATCACGCGCTTCATCACATAGCCGGTGCCCATGCCATCGCCGTCCTCCAGCACACCGACGACCTCGGGCGCCTTCACCCCGGCGGCAAAGGCGGCCTTGACCAGCGCCGCCTCGGTCGGATGGCCATAGGGACGGTCTGCCATATATTCGGCCGACGGCGCGCGGCGCAGCACATAGGGGGCGCCTGCGAAATCGAAGGCCCAGCTTTCCATGTTCGCGCCCCCCGACAGGCGGCCGAGGCCCGAGAGCGTTCCGGCTCCGACGGCGCGGGTCATGAAGGCGGCGAGCAGGGTATCGAGATCGGTCATGCCCCGCCGATGCTAAGCTTTTCGGATCGCCGCAAGCCGTTTTCGCCTTTCACCCGGTCAAGCAGGCCTACCGCCGGTATCAGAACTGGAAGCGGACCGAATTGACATAATAGGAGGCGAGCGGATTGCCGTCCTTGTCGAGCGCGGGTTCGAAGCGCGCGCGGCGCATCACGCCCTTGCACACCGCATCGTCGAAACCCTTGCTGTTGGTCGAGCGCTGGATGTGACAGGCGGTGGGCAGGCCGTCGGGGCCGACCGACAGGCGGAAGCGGACGATTCCCGGCTGCGACTTGGCGAGCATGTCGCGCGGATAATCGCTGCTCTTCAGCCACTTTCCGGGCTCGGTCACCGGCATGACCCAGCGCGACAATTCGCGGTGGCGCGCGACATCGATGCCCCAGTGGCTGAGCAGTTCGTCGGTGCAGCTGCGCATCGCGGTGAAGGCCGCCTTCATCGGCCCGGTCTTGAGTCGTACCGGGTTGCGCAGCGGGCGGCCGACGAGCAGGCTGGTCACCGCCGCCTCGTCGGCCTCGGTGATCGGCGTGTCGAAGGTTGTGCTATAGCCATTCTCTTTCGCGGCCGCGACCTCCGCAGCCGAATAGGGTTTCAGCCGGACCGAATCGCCAAAGATCCACGCGGGCTGGCCGTCCTTGTCGGCGCCCACCGTTCCCGGGAAAAACATGATCTTCTGCTCGGCCATCGCGCCGAAGGTGATGCTGGCATCGCCCTTGGCGTTCTGTGCGCCGAACATGGATCCGGCGAGGGTCATGCGAAAGCTGGCCCCCGGCGAATCCTGCTCGAGCGACAGCGTCACCTTCTGCTTGTCGGTGCCGAAGATGCGCGCGAGGCGGCAATAATCATCGGCATAATGAACATTCCACGGCGTCGCCGGCGCGAGTTCGACCGGCGCCTTTGCCGCCGCCAGCGACGGCACCGCTACGAGCAGCGGAGCGAGGCCCGCCATTCCCATCCTGCTTCCCATGGCATGATCCTATCGCACTGTTTTGGCGGGCGCAATCGGCTGCGGAGAGCTAGCGACGAAGGCGATCCTTCGCGCTGCGGTCGTGCCATTTCGCTGCGAAATGCAGCCCCCAGGCGATCGGCACGAGCAGCATCAGCCAGCCCCACGCGCCGCTTTCGATCAGCCCGTCGCCGGCGACATGGCCAAACAATGCGAGGAAGATGAGCAGACCCGCGATCGCATAGACGCCATTCTGGTACCAATTATGCCCGCTGCCGAGGTTCTGCGGATCGATCGGCAACGGCGCGCGCGCCGCGACCG
>NZ_LYVN01000118.1 GCF_001990265.1 Sphingopyxis sp. KK2 | reverse complement strand
CCATGGCGCGTCGCGCACGGCTCCCTCGCTGTCGACCAGCGTCAGCACGGGCCGCGCAAAGGGCGCGTCGGGTTGCCCCGCCAGTTCGGCCGACAGCGCCGCGAGCGTCGCTTGCCGCGCCGCATCGATCGCCGCGCCATGCTCGGCAAGCTGCGCCTCGAGGCTCGTCAGCCATTGCGCATCGGCATTCGCGAGGTCCGCCAGCAATTTGCCGCGCGCGCGCAGCGCCGCCTCGTAGCGGTTGCCATGCTGCGCGTGGCGCGGGTCGAGCGCGAGCACCAGCCGGTCGAGGAAACGCCGCCGGTTGCCTGCGGTCTCGACGAACAGCCGGTCCATCGCCGGGGTCAGCCACAGGATCGCCAGCCATTCGCCGAGCGCGGTCGCCGCCGCCGCGGCGCCATTGATCCGCACGATGCGGCGTCCGGGATGCGCGGGTTCGATCCCCGTACCCAACGCGACCGGTGCAAGGTCGTCGCCCGCCGACACCTCGGAAAAAACGGCGAAGCCCCCCGTCGCCCCGTCGCGCACCATGTCGGGCAGCGCCGCGCGTCGTAGTCCGCGCCCCGGCGCGAGCAGCGAGATCGCCTCCAATATATTGGTCTTGCCCGCGCCATTGTCGCCATGGAGCGCGACAAGCCCCGGCCCCGCCGCCATTTCCGCCGCGGCATGATTGCGAAAATCGGTAAGGGACAGGCGGGCGAGCGTCATCTGGCCGATGTCCTAGGGGATTTGCCCCGGCGAAGGAACGCTGAGTTTTCGACCCTCCCTCTCCGTCGTCATTCCCGCGAAGGCGGGAATCCAGCTTTCTCTGCCTTCGCGAGGATCACGGATAAGCCGTCACCACTAACCCATGTTAGAATTTTCCATTCATCGGGAATTAATCCCGATCAGCAGGATTTTTCACGTTGAAACAATCTGTCAAAATCCGGAAAATGGCGGTTAACCGCCAATGAATCAAATTGGCACGCCTCCTGCATTACCATTGGCATCCACCGGATGGTCCGGGCGGAAGGAAAAAAGGAAGGACAAAATCATGGCCCATTTCAACGTTGACACGCTTCGCAGCTACGCCGTCGCCGCCGTCGCCTCGGTCTATTGCTCCGCCATGCTGTTCATGGTCGCCGTCGGTCAGACGGGTGCGCAGGTCGGTCAGCTGGTCGCCTGACCAGCTGGCCTCCGCCACTCGCTAAAACGCCGGCTCCGGCCGGGATGGAAAGGAAAGAAATGAAACAGGGTTTTCGCAAGAATCGTCGCGATGGCATGGTCTTCGGCGTCTGCGCCGGCATGGCCGACAGCTTCGGCATCGACGTCTTGTGGACGCGCGTCGGCTTTGTCGCGCTGACTTTGCTGGGCTTCGGCCTGCCACTGCTGCTGTACATCACCGTCGCGATCCTCGCGCCGTAACCAGCCAGCAACGGGCCGGCCGCCTTTCAGGCGCTGTCGCACCGGCCCGCATATTTCCACAAACAGAGGCCCGCCGGTCCATGCCCGGCGGGCCTTTTGCTTAGGCGCCCTTCGGCAAGACGGTGAAGCTGTAGGGGATGTACAGGAACACCTCATTCTCGCTCGCCTGGCTCCACACCAGATGGCGGTCGAGTCCGCTGACCGTCACGCCATAATCGGCGCCGAACGCGTTGCTGGTGCGGCGCGATTCCTCGGCGATCAGTTGCACGACCGGCCCGCGATACTGGTCGGGGTTGATGATCGTCAGCTGCATCGCGCCATTTTTCTCGACCAGCGAGCGGCCCGTCGCGGGGACCGCCTTGATAAAGCCGTCGATGCGCCCCAGCGCGCTGTCGGCAGGGCCGGCCAGCTTCGTCTTGACCACCACCGCGACCTCGCTGGTGTCCGCGCGGCGCCCCATGCGCAGCGGCAGGTCGCGATAATTGGCGAGCGTTACCGGCGTCAGTTCGAAACTGCCGGTGACCAGTTCGACCCCGGCGGCGTCGGCCTTGCGGATCGCGGCCTCCAGCATCGCGTGGATTTCCTGCCGCCGCACATTGGCGTCGCGCGAGTCCGACGTGACGAGAATGTCCTGGATCGCCCCGTCGGCGAGCCGCCGCAGCCCGATGACCGGCACGCTTTCCTTGAAATAGCCGTCGCCCGACCCGCGCGTCGACGACACGCGCACTTCGCCGCGAATATTGCTGCTGTCCTGCGCCAGCGCACCGCCCGCGGTGACCGCGAGCAGCAAGGCCGCCGACAGCGCCCAAGTCTTTCCGATTTTCATAACCCACCTCGCAACAAATGTTGCGACCCGGTGGACCGGGTATCAGGGGTGACCCTGCCCGGAGATGAACGGAGGTCGGGCGGAAGCGGACGCTCCATTTTCCGTCATCCCGGGCTTGACCCGGGGCCTGCCTTGTCTTTGCCCCGATGGTGAAAGACGGAAGGCGGGTCCCGGGTCAAGCCCAGGATGACGATGCAATAGATACCGCTTCCCACCCCAAAGCGACAACCCCGCATCGCACCCGAACAACAAAGAAAAAGCCCCGCCGGATCGCTCCGGCGGGGCTTGTTTCGTTCGGACCGTCAGGTCGAGGAAGCTTATGCCTCCTCGTCGCCCTTGATCAGGTAATCGCCGGCGTCGGCATCGCTGCCGTGGGTTTCGCCTTCGACGGCCGCCAGCGGATCGTTGCCGATCGCCGCTTCGGGACCCTGCGCCAGTTCGGCGGCATGCTCCTCGGCGGCGGTCGCCGGTGCGATCAGATCGACCTGGTTCGCGGCGCGCATCGAAGCCCGCAGCGCGGCGTCCTTCGACGACGCGGTGACGCGGACGCGGTTCATCGCCGCACCGGTACCCGCCGGGATCAGGCGGCCGACGATGACGTTTTCCTTGAGGCCCTGCAGCGAGTCGATCTTGCCCTGCACCGATGCCTCGGTGAGAACGCGGGTGGTCTCCTGGAAGGATGCCGCCGACACGAAGCTGCGCGTCTGGAGCGAGGCCTTGGTGATGCCCAGCAGGACCGGGCGACCTTCGGCCTTGCGACCGTTCTTCGGCAGCTTGGCGTTATATTCCATCATCTCCAGATAATCGAGCTGTTCGCCCGGCAGCAGCGTGGTGTCGCCGCCTTCGGTGATCTCGACCTTCTGCAGCATCTGGCGAACGATCACCTCGATATGCTTGTCGTTGATCTTCACGCCCTGCAGTCGATAGACTTCCTGGATTTCCGCGACGAGATATTCGGCCAGTGCCTCGACGCCCATGACATCGAGGATGTCGTGCGGGTTCGGCGAACCGCTGATCAGCGCGTCGCCGCGCTTGACCTGGTCGCCTTCCTGCACTTCCAGCACCTTCGACTTGGGGATCAGGTACTCGATCGGATCGCCTTCTTCCGGAACGATCGCGATCTTGCGCTTCGCCTTGTAATCCTTGACGAATTCAATGCGACCGCTGATCTTCGCGATAACGCTGTTGTCCTTCGGAATGCGTGCTTCGAACAGCTCGGCAACACGCGGCAGACCGCCGGTGATGTCGCGCGTCTTCGACGCTTCGCGGCTGACACGCGCCAGAACGTCGCCCGCCTGCACTTCCTGACCGTCCTCGACCGACAGCATCGTGCCGACCGCGAGCAGGTAGCGCGCGGCTTCACCCGACTGATCGTCGAGCAGGGTCAGGCGCGGCTGCAGGTCTTCCTTCTTCGAACGACCGGCCGAACGATATTCGATCACGACGCGCTGGGCGATGCCCGTCGCTTCGTCGACCTGTTCGATCAGCGTCTTCGTGTCCTGAAGATCCTGATACTTCACCACACCCTGCTTTTCGGTGATGAGCGGCATCGTGAACGGATCCCATTCGGCAATCCGGTCGCCCTTCTTCACCTTGTCGCCGTCCTTGAACAGGATCTGCGCACCATAAGGCAGCTTGTGCGACGCGCGCTCGCGGCCTTCGCTGTCGATGATCGCCACTTCGCCCGAACGCGACAGCGCCAGACGGCGGCCGCGCTGGTCGACGATCGTGGTCATCTCGCGATATTCGATCGTGCCGTCCGAGATCGCCTCGGCGTTCGACTGCTCGTTGACCTGCGCCGCACCACCGATGTGGAAGGTACGCATGGTCAGCTGGGTGCCGGGTTCACCGATCGACTGGGCGGCGATGACGCCGACCGCTTCGCCGATGTTCACCGGGGTACCACGGGCCAGGTCGCGGCCATAGCATTTGCCGCAAACGCCCAGCGTCGCTTCGCAGACCAGCGGCGAACGGATCTTCACCGACTGGACTTCGGCGTCCTCGATCTTCTGCGTCGTCGCTTCGTCGAGCAGGGTGCCGACCGGGGCCAGCACATTGCCGTCCTTGTCGAGCACGTCCTCGAGCGTCGTGCGGCCCAGGATGCGCTCGCCCAGCGAGGCGATCGTCGAACCGCCCTGGATGATCGCACGCATTTCCATGCCGCGTTCGGTGCCGCAATCTTCCTCGATCACGACGCAGTCCTGCGACACATCGACCAGACGGCGGGTCAGGTAACCCGAGTTCGCCGTCTTGAGCGCCGTATCGGCGAGGCCCTTACGCGCACCGTGGGTCGAGTTGAAATACTCGAGAACGGTCAGGCCTTCCTTGAAGTTCGAGATGATCGGCGTTTCGATGATCTCGCCCGACGGCTTGGCCATCAGGCCGCGCATGCCGGCGAGCTGCTTCATCTGCGCCTGCGAACCACGGGCACCCGAGTGCGCCATCATATAGATGGAGTTGATCGGGGCCAGACGGCCCGTCTTCGGGTCCTTCGGCTCGGCGCGGATTTCGTCCATCATCGCGTTCGCGACCTTGTCGCCGCACTGCGACCAGGCGTCGATCGCCTTGTTGTACTTTTCCTGCTGCGTGATCAGGCCGTCCTGATACTGCTGCTCGAAGTCCTTCACGAGGGCGCGGGTCTCGTCGACCATGCCTTCCTTCGACGCCGGGATGATCATGTCGTCCTTGCCGAAGGAGATGCCGGCCTTGAACGCGTTGCGGAAGCCCAGCGCCATGATGGCGTCGGCGAACAGCACGGTCTCTTTCTGGCCGGTGTGGCGATAGACCTGGTCGATCACGTCGCCGATTTCCTTCTTGGTCAGAAGGCGGTTGACGACGTCGAAGGGCACGGTGTGCGACTTCGGCAGGCATTCGCCGATGAGCATGCGGCCCGGAGTGGTCTCGAAACGCTTGAGATACTCATTGCCCTGCTCGTCGGTCTGCGGGACGCGGCTGACGACCTTGGTGTGGAGCGTCACCGCGCCGGTGAACAGCGCCTGATGCACTTCGGCCATGTCGGCGAGGAGCATGCCCTCGCCGGGCTCGCCCGCGCGTTCCATCGACAGATAATAGAGACCCAGCACCATGTCCTGCGACGGCACGATGATCGGCTTGCCGTTCGCGGGGCTCAGGATGTTGTTGGTCGACATCATCAGCACGCGCGCTTCGAGCTGGGCTTCCAGCGAAAGCGGGACGTGGACGGCCATCTGGTCACCGTCGAAGTCGGCGTTGAACGCGGCGCAGACCAGCGGGTGAAGCTGGATCGCCTTGCCCTCGATCAGCACCGGCTCGAACGCCTGGATGCCGAGGCGGTGAAGCGTCGGGGCGCGGTTCAGCAGGACCGGGTGCTCGCGAATGACTTCGTCGAGGATGTCCCAGACTTCCTTGCGTTCCTTTTCGACCCACTTCTTCGCCTGCTTCAGGGTCATCGACAGACCCTTGGCGTCGAGGCGCGCATAGATGAACGGCTTGAACAGCTCGAGCGCCATCTTCTTCGGCAGGCCGCACTGATGCAGCTTGAGTTCGGGACCGGTCACGATGACCGAACGGCCCGAATAGTCGACGCGCTTGCCGAGCAGGTTCTGGCGGAAGCGGCCCTGCTTGCCCTTGAGCATGTCCGAGAGCGACTTCAGCGGACGCTTGTTGGCGCCGGTGATCGTGCGACCGCGGCGGCCGTTGTCGAACAGCGCGTCGACGGCTTCCTGCAGCATGCGCTTTTCGTTGCGGACGATGATGTCCGGCGCGCGCAGCTCCATCAGGCGCTTCAGGCGGTTGTTGCGGTTGATGACGCGGCGATAGAGGTCGTTGAGATCCGACGTCGCAAAGCGGCCGCCGTCGAGCGGCACCAGCGGGCGCAGTTCGGGCGGGATCACGGGAACGACTTCGAGGATCATCCACTCGGGGCGGTTGCCCGATTCGATGAAGCTCTCGACGACCTTCAGGCGCTTGATGATCTTCTTGGGCTTGAGCTCCGACTTGGTGGTCGCGAGATCTTCCATCAGGTCGGCGCGTTCCTGTTCGAGATCGAGATTCTCGAGCAGCACGCGGATCGCCTCGGCGCCGATGCCGGCGCTGAACGCGTCTTCGCCATATTCATCCTGCGCGTCGAGCAGTTCGTCCTCGGTCAGCAGCTGGAACTTCTCCAGCGGCGTCAGGCCGGGTTCGAGGACGATATAGGCCTCGAAATACAGCACGCGCTCGAGCTGCTTGAGCTGCATGTCGAGCAGCAGGCCGATGCGCGACGGCAGCGACTTCAGGAACCAGATGTGCGCAACCGGCGCGGCGAGCTCGATATGGCCCATGCGCTCGCGGCGGACCTTGGTCACCGTGACCTCGACACCGCACTTTTCACAGACGATGCCCTTGTATTTCATGCGCTTATACTTGCCGCACAGGCATTCATAATCCTTGATCGGGCCAAAGATGCGCGCGCAGAACAGGCCGTCACGCTCGGGCTTGAACGTGCGATAGTTGATGGTTTCGGGCTTCTTGATCTCGCCGAACGACCACGAGCGGATGCGCTCGGGGCTCGCGATGCCGATCTTGATCATGTCGAAGGTTTCGGGCTTCGCGACCGGGTTCATGAAGTTGGTAAGCTGGTTCATATTCTAGCTCCATCTTCCCCTCCCGCTTGGCGCGAGAGGGGTGAGGACAAATCTTATTCGGCGGCTTCGGGAAGAGCGTCCGGACCTTCGTCGGGATCTTCGTCCGCATAGGACGAGAGCTCGACGTTGAGGCCCAGCGAGCGCATTTCCTTGACCAGCACGTTGAAGCTTTCGGGAATGCCGGCTTCGAAGGTGTCGTCGCCCTTGACGATCGCTTCGTAGACCTTGGTGCGGCCGATCACGTCGTCCGACTTCACCGTCAGCATTTCCTGGAGCGTGTACGCCGCGCCATAGGCCTGCAGCGCCCACACTTCCATTTCACCGAAGCGCTGGCCACCGAACTGCGCCTTACCGCCCAGCGGCTGCTGGGTGACGAGGCTGTAGGGGCCGATCGAACGCGCGTGGATCTTGTCGTCGACCAGGTGGTGCAGCTTCAGGATATACATATATCCCACCGTCACCTTGCGGTCGAAACGGTCACCCGTGCGGCCGTCGTACAGGTCGACCTGGCCCGACCGGTCGAGACCGGCGCGTTCCAGCATCGCCGACACGTCGCCTTCGCGCGCACCGTCGAACACCGGGGTCGCAAAGGGCACGCCCACCGACAGATTGCCGGCCAGCTCGATCACCTGATCGGTGTTCCGCGCCTTGATGTCGTCGGCATATTCGTCGCCATAGGCATGGAGCAGCGCCTCGCGCACCGCTTCCGGCGGAGCACCGGCCTCGGGGTCGGGGTTCGCCATGCGCCAATCCTCAAGCGCCGCCGTGATCTGGCGACCGAAGCCGCGCGATGCCCAGCCGAGGTGCGTTTCGAGAATCTGCCCGACATTCATGCGCGACGGCACGCCCAGCGGGTTGAGCACGAAGTCGACATGCGTGCCGTCTTCGAGGAACGGCATGTCCTCGATCGGCAGGATGCGGCTGATGATGCCCTTGTTGCCGTGACGGCCGGCCATCTTGTCGCCCGACTGGAGCTTGCGCTTCACGGCGACGAAGACCTTGACCATCTTGAGCACGCCCGGGGCGAGTTCGTCGCCGCGCTGCAGCTTTTCGACGCGATCTTCATACTTCGCGCCGATCCGCTTGATCGCGTCGTCATACTGCGCCTTGATCGCTTCGAGCGCGGTCTGGGCATTGTCCTCGACGACGGCCAGTTTCCACCAGTCGCCGCGATCGAGGTCGGTCAGCATTTCCTCGGTGACGACATCGCCCTTCTTCAGGCCCTTCGGAACCGCGCTGGTCGTCTGACCGATCAGCAGGTCCTTCAGGCTCGAGAAGGTCGCGCGGTTGAGGATCGCGCGCTCGTCGTCGGCGTCCTGCTTCAGGCGCTCGATCTCTTCGCGTTCGATCGCGATCGCGCGCTCGTCCTTGTCGATACCGTGACGGTTGAAGACGCGGACTTCGACGACCGTGCCCGACACGCCCGGCGGCAGGCGAAGCGAGGTGTCGCGCACGTCGCTGGCCTTTTCGCCGAAGATCGCGCGCAGCAGCTTTTCTTCCGGCGTCATCGGCGATTCACCCTTGGGGGTGATCTTGCCGGCCAGAATGTCGCCCGGGCCGACTTCGGCACCGATATAGACGATGCCCGCTTCGTCGAGGTTGCGCAGCGCTTCCTCGCCGACGTTCGGGATGTCGCGCGTGATGTCTTCGGGGCCAAGGCGCGTGTCGCGCGCGGTGACTTCGAATTCCTCGATGTGGATCGAGGTGAAGACGTCGTCCTTCACGATGCGTTCGCTGATGAGGATCGAGTCCTCATAATTGTAGCCGTTCCACGGCATGAACGCGACGAGCACATTCTTGCCGAGCGCCAGTTCACCGAGTTCGGTCGACGGACCGTCGGCGATGATGTCGCCCGAACGGACGACGTCGCCCACCTTCACCAGCGGACGCTGGTTGATGCAGGTGTTCTGGTTCGAACGCTGGAACTTCTGCAGGCGATAGATGTCGACGCCCGACTTGCCGGGTTCGATCATGTCGGTGGCGCGGATGACGATACGCGTCGCGTCGACCTGGTCGATGATGCCGCCGCGGCGCGCCGCGATGGCCGCGCCGGAGTCGCGCGCAACGGTTTCTTCCATGCCGGTGCCGACCACGGGCGCTTCGGCCCGCAGCAGCGGCACGGCCTGACGCTGCATGTTCGATCCCATGAGTGCGCGGTTGGCGTCATCGTTCTCGAGGAACGGGATCAGCGAGGCCGCGACCGAAACCAGCTGCTTCGGCGACACGTCCATCAGCGTGATCTGCGCCTTGGGCGCCATCAGGAATTCGCCCGCTTCGCGCGCCGAGATCAGCTCGTCGACAAAGCTGCCATCCTCGTTGAGGTCGGCGTTCGCCTGCGCGACGGTGTGCTTCTGCTCTTCCATCGCCGACAGATAGACGACCTCGTTGGTCACCTTGCCGTCGATGATGCGGCGGTACGGGGTTTCGATGAAGCCGTATTTGTTGACGCGCGCAAAGGTCGCGAGGCTGTTGATCAGACCGATGTTCGGGCCTTCGGGCGTTTCGATCGGGCAGATACGGCCATAGTGGGTCGGGTGAACGTCGCGGACTTCGAAGCCCGCGCGCTCGCGCGTCAGGCCGCCCGGCCCGAGCGCCGACACGCGGCGCTTGTGGGTGACTTCCGACAGCGGGTTGGTCTGGTCCATGAACTGCGAAAGCTGCGACGAACCGAAGAATTCGCGCACCGCGGCGACCGCGGGCTTCGCGTTGATCAGGTCGTTCGGCATCACGGTCGACACGTCGACCGACGACATGCGCTCCTTCACCGCGCGCTCCATGCGGAGCAGGCCGACGCGATACTGGTTTTCCAGCAGCTCGCCGACCGAACGGACACGACGGTTACCGAGGTTGTCGATATCGTCGATTTCGCCCTTGCCGTCCTTCAGGTTCACCAGTTCCTTGACCACGGCGAGGATGTCCTCGCTGCGCAGCGTCGTCACCGTGTCCTCGGCGTCGAGGCCGAGACGCATGTTGAGCTTGACGCGGCCCACGGCCGACAGGTCGTAGCGCTCGGGGTCGAAGAACAGGCCGCCGAACAGCGCTTCGGCGGTTTCGCGCGTCGGCGGCTCGCCGGGGCGCATGACGCGATAGATATCGCTCAGGGCCTGGTCGCGGTCCTCGGCCTTGTCGGCCTTCAACGTGTTGCGGATCCACGGACCGGTGTTGTTGTGGTCGATGTCGAGCAGGACAAGCTTGTCGATGCCCGCGCTGTCGATCTTTTCGAGGTTCTCGGCGCTCACTTCGTCACCGGCTTCGATATAGATCTCGCCGGTGGCTTCGTTGATCAGGTCATAGGCGCTGTAACGGCCGAAGATTTCCTCGGTCGGGATCAGCAGCGTGTCGAGACCGTCCTTCGCCGCCTTATTGGCGAGGCGCGGGCTGATCTTGTGACCGGCGGCGAAGACGACTTCGCCGGTCTTGGCGTCGACGACGTCGAACGCGGGCTTCGAACCGCGCCAGTTTTCAACCTGGAACGGCACGCGCCAGCCATTTTCGGCGCGCTCGAAGACGAGGCGGTCATAGAAATCGTTGAGGATTTCCTCGCCCGTCATGCCCAGCGCATAGAGCAGGCTGGTGACCGGCAGCTTGCGCTTGCGGTCGATGCGGACGTTGACGATGTCCTTGGCGTCGAATTCGAAGTCGAGCCACGAACCGCGGTACGGGATGACGCGCGCGGCGAACAGGAACTTGCCCGACGAGTGGGTCTTGCCGCGATCGTGATCGAACAGCACACCCGGCGAACGGTGCATCTGCGACACGATAACGCGTTCGGTGCCATTGACGAAGAAGGTGCCGTTGCCCGTCATCAGGGGCATGTCGCCCATATAGACGTCCTGCTCCTTGATATCGAGGACCGAGCGGGTGTCGGTCTCGCTGTCGACTTCAAAGACGATCAGGCGCAGCGTGACCTTCATCGGTGCCGCATAGGTGATGCCGCGCTGGCGGCATTCGTCGACGTCATACTTCGGCTCTTCGAGCTCGTAATGAACGAAGTCGAGTTCGGCGGTGCCGGCGAAGTCGCGGATCGGGAAAACGCTGCGCAGCGTCTTTTCGAGGCCCGACACATAACCGATCGACGGATCCGAGCGCAGGAACTGCTCATAGGATTCGCGCTGCACCTCGATGAGGTTGGGCATTTCCACCGCTTCGTGGATGTTGCCGAACAGCTTGCGGATTCGCTTGATCGCGGTTGCTTCGAGGGCCTTGCCCACCGACTTCGCCTTGGTCGCCATAAGTGATTGTCTCGCCTTGATAAAATAACTCGCGGGCGCGATAGAGACGCAAAAAAGCCGCAAGCAACCGTTGCCGGTTTACCGCAGCTTCCAACGCATCTCGAAATCCCCACCGACCTATCCGTACAGCCCGTTGCGCAAAGTCAGGCTCTATCTCGAACGGTGGGGTGTGGGGGCGATATAGGTTTCAGGTCCTATTTTGTCAACGCGGCGACCGCCGAAATCTCAGGATGCGAGCCCGTCGATCTTGCGTTCGATGCGGTCGAGCCGCGCGGCGATATCATCCTGCTGCCGCGCCGCGCCGGGCAGGTTCAGCACCGGCATCACATAGATGGCGACGCGGCGGCGGATTTCCAGCGGGTCGTCATAATCCTCGCCGCCGAGCACGAGCATCTGGTGGAGCAGCCATTCGGTCAGCCGGTCGAGGTCATCGGGCGGGGTCCATTCGCCCGACGCCATCGCGCCCTCCAGCATGCGCCCGACCACCGCGCCGGTGATCGACTTGTGCGCGGCGAGGAAGATCGAGAAATCGTCGTGGAGCAGCCCGTCCTTCGCGACCTTGTGGATCCACGGTGTGTTGCAGATGCTCTCGATCCCGCCCGCGATCACCTGTTCGAGCCGGTCCTCGATCGGCCCCAGCCCGACCGCGACCTGCCCGCTGCGTTCGAGATACGGCCCCGCCATATGCTGGAGCAGCGCGAGCATCAGCCCGTCGCGGTTGCCGAACCAGCGATAGAGCGTCGCGCGCGACACCCCCGATTCGCGCACCACATGGTCGATCGTCGTGTCGTGAAAGCCGACGCGCGTCACGACGTCGATCGTCGCGTCGAGCACCGCCGACTTGGCGGCATCGCTGCCCGCGGGCCGCGGAATAGGGGCGATTGTGGCGATATCGACCTCCCTGTCGAGACGGTCCGGCTATCATATCGCATTCCCTGAGGCAAATGCTTGCGCTTGTCTCACTTAGTGTGATAAGTCGCCGACATTGTCTCGCGGACCAACAGACCGGCAAAAGCCGGTGGCGCGGGACGAAGGGAGAGAGAAATGAAGATCAACGGACTGCATTTGCTGCTGACCAGCGCCGGCCTGGCCCTCACGAGCGCCGCCGCCGCGCAGGAGGCCCCCGCCACGGCCGATACCGGCACCGAAACCGCGCAGGGCGGCATCGAGGATATCGTCGTCACCGCGCGCCGCACCAGCGAGGTCGCGCAGACGATCCCGATCGCGATCACCGCCTTCGGGTCGCAGCAGCTCGCCGACACCAATGTCGAAGGCATCGCCGACATCGCGAAGCAGACCCCGAACTTCTTCGTCCAGACCTCGAGCGCCGATCCCACCGGCGTCCTCCTGACGATCCGCGGCCAGTCGCAGCAGGATTCGATCCTGACGATCGAGTCTCCCATCGGCGTCTATGTCGACGGGGTGAACTATATCCGCTCGTCGAACCTCGAAACCGCGCTGTTCGACACCGAGCGCGTCGAGGTGCTGCGCGGGCCGCAGGGCACCCTGTTCGGCAAGAACACCACCGGCGGCGCTATCAACATCACCACGCGCCAGCCCGACCTTTCGGGCGCCGGCGGCTATGTCCAGGCGAGCGGCGCGACGCACGACCGCTACGACGTCGGCGCCGTCCTCAACCTGCCCGTCGTCACCGACAAGCTCGGCGTGCGCCTCGTCGGCCGCTGGACCGACTATGGTTCGCTCGGCGTCAACGGCCTTGGCGACGGCATCGGCGGGCGCGAACAGGTCGCCTTCCGCGGCACCACCCTGTTCGAGACCGACAGCGTCAGCTGGGCGATCACGGCCGACTATACGCGCACCAAGGGCGACGGCCCGGTAAGCAAGCTCGCCTTCGTCAGCCCCTTCCCCAGC
>NZ_LYVN01000117.1 GCF_001990265.1 Sphingopyxis sp. KK2 | reverse complement strand
GGACCGCGAAAACCGCCGGGAGGCGGAGGCGGCCGCGTCCCGTTGCCGGGCGGGTTTGCATGCGGTCGCGCGCCATCGTCGCTCGCACGCTGAAGGTCGGCGATTGCGACGAGCCCGTCGCTGTCGCTGTCGAGCGCCGAATAGCGCGCGTTGAGCAGGGTCTGCAGTTCGTCGAGCGTCACTCGCCCGTCGCCGTCGACGTCGGCGAGCATGAAGCCGGTTACCGGCGGCTTTGCGGGCGCCGCCGTGTCCCCGGCGTGCGCGGCCGGGGCGGTCAGCAACAGGGCGGCGAGCAGCGGAACGAAATGCGGCGGCGACATGAAAACTCCTCGAAGCGGCACCGGGCGGCGCCGTCGAGGAGCGGGTTAGGGAGTCAGCCTTGCGCGCGAATGTCGCGCATATTGCCGAATGTTACAAAAGGTCGCGGTCCGTCGCGCGATCGGCGGGGCGGCTCAATGGATCGCCGGGCGCCGGCCATCCTCGTCGACCGGGATCGGCGGCGGCAGCGCGTCGCCGATCGTCTCGCCATCGGTCGGCGCGGTGTCCGACACGCCGGCATAGGGATCGACCACGCCGGCGTTGGCGAGCGCGGGATCGGCGGCATGCGCTTCCTCGACCGCCTTGCGCGCCGCGGCGCGGTCGGCCCATTTCTTGGTGAGATAGCCTGCCGCGCCCCAAGCGGCGATCGCCGCATAGCGCTGTGGGAACAGGCGGCGCGCTGCGAACAAAGTCGCTGCGCCGATCACCGCGCCGGCGACGGGGTGGCCGCTGCCCTTTTGTTTTCCGATGGCGCTGCCGAGAACGCCGCCAACAATCCTGCCGATCATGCCCATCTCTCCTTCTCCCCCTATCAATCCCGGAAAGACTTTAGAGTTCCGGCCCGAGCATCGAGCGCGGGTCGACGACGCGGTCGAAGGTGGCGGCATCGACATAGCCGAGGTCGAGTGCCGCCTCGCGCAGCGTCGCCCCCGTCTCATGCGCGTGCTTGGCGATCTTCGCCGCCTTGTCATAACCGATTTCGGGTGCGAGCGCGGTGACGAGCATCAGCGAGCGGTTCATCAATTCGTCGATGCGGCCGCGATTGGGCTCAAGCCCGAGCACGCAATGTTCGGTGAACCCCGCGATGCCGATCGCGAGCAGGTCGATCGAACGCAGCACGTTCGATCCCATCAGCGGCTTGAAGACATTGAGCTCGAGATGCCCCTGCAGTCCGCCGACCGTCACCGCCTGATGATTGCCGATCACCTGGCCTGCGACCATCGTCAGCATCTCGCACTGCGTCGGGTTGACCTTGCCCGGCATGATCGAACTGCCGGGTTCGTTCGCGGGCAGGTCGAGTTCGCCCAGCCCCGCGCGGGGGCCCGAGCCGAGCAGGCGGATGTCGTTCGCGATCTTGGTCAGCGCGACGCCAAGCGTGTTCAGCGCGCCCGAGAAAAAGACGAGCCCGTCGTTCGAGGCCAGCGCCTCGAACTTGTTGCGTGCGGGTTCGAAGGCGATGCCGGTGCCGCGCGACAGTTCGGTGGCCATCGCGACATCGAAGCCCGCAGGTGCGTTGAGCCCGGTGCCGACCGCGGTGCCGCCCTGCGCCAGCTTGGCGATATTATGCGCAAGCGCGCCTTCGATCCGCGCGCGGCATGCGATCAGCTGCGCGACATAGCCCGAAAATTCCTGCCCCAGCGTCAGCGGGGTCGCGTCCTGCAAATGGGTGCGGCCGATCTTGACGATGTCGCCCCAGGCTTCGGCCTTGGCCATCAGCGCGTCGGTGAGGGCGGCGAGCGCGGGCAGCAAGCGCGCCGTCGTCTCGATCGCCACCGCGACATGGATCGCGGTCGGGAAGCTGTCGTTCGACGACTGGCCCATGTTGACATGGTCGTTGGGGTGGACCGGCGTCTTGCCGCCGCGCGTGCCCGTCAGCGCCTCGTTCGCGATCCCGGCGATCACCTCGTTCGCATTCATGTTCGACTGGGTGCCGCTCCCCGTCTGCCAGATCGCGAGCGGGAATTGGTCGTCATATTCGCCCGCGATCACCTTGTCCGCGGCGGCGACAATCGCGTCGGCGACCCCGGCGTCGAGGCCGTGGTCGCGGTTGACCGCGGCGGCCGCGCGCTTGATCCGCGCCAGCGCATGGACGATCGGCAGCGGCATGCGCTCGTGCGCGGGGAAGGCGAAATTGTGCCGGCTGCGCTCGGTCTGCGCGCCCCAATAGGCGTCGGCCGGCACTGCAATCTCGCCGATGCTGTCGCTTTCGATTCGCGTATCGCTCATCCTGCCAGCACCTTCGTGATCAGCACCGCACCCGCCCAGATCGCCGCGACGGTGCCGAGCAATTGCCAATAGCCACTCTCGCCGACGCGCGGGCGCAGCCAGCCGGGGGCGAGCCAGACGATGACGAACGCCGGGGTCGGGGCGAGCAGACTGAAGCGCAGCACGCCGTCGCCGATGTCGCTGCCGGTGCCGCCGCTTTCGAGCAGCGCAAAGCCCTCGACACCCCACCAGAAGGCGGCGGTCAGCACCAGCATCCCGGCGAGCGCCCAATATTGCCAGAAGCGGCTGGGGGGCCAGGTCGGGCCCGCCATCCTAGCGTTTCTTGCCGAAATCCACGGTGACGACGTTCGTCCCGTCCTCGGTCGTCACGTCGGGCCGGTCATTGTCGGCCTCGTCATGCGGCTCGGGCTCGATGCCGTCGTCGCTGACCTGGAACTGCAACCCGAAATCGACCGACGGATCGACGAAAGCGGTGATCGCCGCATAGGGGATGACGAGGATCGAGGGCGTCTGATTGAACGACAGACCGACGCTGAACAGATCTTCCTCGACCTGCAGGTCCCAGAAACGGTTCTGGAGCACGATCGTCATCTCGTCGGGGAATTTGGCGATCAGATGCGCCGGGATCGTGACCCCGGGGGCCTGCGTCTTGAAGGTGATATAGAAATGATGCTCGCCGGGCAGGCTCTCATGCCCCTCGATCTGGCGCAGCACGCGGCCGACCACGGCGCGCAGCGCGTCCTGCACGATCTCGTCATAGGGAATCAGGCTGTCGCGTACATCGTCACTCATGGGGCAGGGGGATGAACGCCGGTCGGGCGCGGGTCAAGGGGGGAGAATCGCCTTGCAACGCGAAATACAGGCTCTAAGGCGTGCGCCATGCGAACCGCCACCGTCCAGCGCACGACCAAGGAAACGGATATCGCGATCACCGTCAATCTCGACGGGACCGGCGATTATTCGGTGTCCACCGGCATCGGTTTCCTCGACCATATGGTCGAACAATTGTCGCGCCACTCGCTGATCGACATCTCGATGCAGGTGAAGGGCGACCTCCACATCGACCAGCATCACACCGTCGAGGACAGCGCGCTCGCATTGGGCGAAGCGGTGCTGAAGGCACTCGGCGACAAGCGCGGCATCGCGCGTTACGGCGAGGCGCATGCGCCGATGGACGAGACGCTGACGCGCTGCGTGCTCGACATTTCGGGGCGCCCGCACTGCGTCTATAAATCGAGCTTTTCGCAGCCGCGGCTGGGCGAGATGGACACCGAGATGTTCCCGCACTGGTTCCACAGCTTTGCGCAGACGGCGGGCATCACGCTGCACATCGAGATGCTGTACGGCGAGAACAACCATCATATCGCCGAGAGCATGTACAAGGCGCTCGCGCGCGCGCTGCGCCAGGCGGTCGAGATCGACCCGCGCAAGGGCGACGCGATTCCGTCGACCAAGGGTGTTCTCTAGGAACCGTCCATGAGCGCCATTGCCCTGATCGACTATGGCGCGGGCAATCTTCGCTCGGTGCACAATGCGCTCGTCGCGGCGGGCGCCGCCGATGTTGCCGTCACCGCCGATCCCGACGTCGTGGCAAAGGCCGACCATATCGTCCTGCCCGGCGTCGGCGCTTTTGCCGCCTGCATGAACGGGCTGTCGGCGATTCCCGGGCTGATCGACGCGATGGAGCGGCGCGTGCGCGCCGAGGGTGCACCCTTCCTCGGCATTTGCGTCGGCATGCAATTGCTCGCCGACGCGGGCGAGGAACATGGTACGCATCGCGGGCTGGGCTGGATTTCCGGCACCGTGCGCGCCTTCGACCCGGCGCCGGGGCTGCGCATTCCGCACATGGGCTGGAACGACGTCGTCCCGGCCGATCCGCATCCGGTGATCGCGGCGGGCGAGGCCTATTTCCTCCATTCCTATCATTTCGCCGATGCGACCGACGTTGCAGCGACAAGCGATCACGGCGGCGTCTTTGTGGCGGCGGTCGCGAAGGACAATATCGTCGGCGTCCAATATCATCCCGAAAAAAGCCAGGCCTATGGCCTCGCAACATTGGAAAGATTCCTCGCATGGCGGCCCTGACCATCTTCCCCGCGATCGACCTCAAGGGCGGGCAGGTGGTGCGGCTCGCCGAGGGCGATATGGCGCGCGCGACCGTCTATGGCGACGACCCGGCGGCGCAGGCGCGGCTCTTCGCCGACGCAGGTTCGGATCACTTGCACGTCGTCGATCTCGACGGCGCCTTTGCGGGCGCGAGCGTCAACGGCGCGGCGGTCGAGAGCATCGTCGCGGCCTTCCCCGGCAAGGTGCAGGTCGGCGGCGGTATCCGCGACCGTGCCGGCGTCGATCGCTGGCTGGCGCTCGGCGTCGATCGCGTGATCATCGGCACGGCGGCGCTGAAGGACCCCGAATTCGTCAAATCGGCGGCGCGTGACCTGCCCGGCCGCATCGTCGTCGGTGTCGACGCGCGCGACGGCATGGTCGCGACCGAGGGCTGGGCCGATGTGTCCGACGTGCGCGTCGAGGATCTCGCGCGCCGCTTCGAGGATGCCGGGGTCGCCGCGCTGCTGTTCACCGACGTTGGCCGCGACGGGCTGCTCAAGGGCTGCAATGTCGAGGCGACGGTCGCGCTGGCCAAGGCGGTCGCCATCCCGGTGATCGCGAGCGGCGGGGTCGCCGACATCGGCGATATCCACGCACTACGCCCGCATGTCGCCGATGGGATCGAAGGCGTGATCACGGGCCGGGCGCTTTACGACGGGCGGCTCGATCTGGCCGAAGCGATTGCGGTGGGGCGCGGATGACCGTCCGCGTCCGCGTCATCCCCTGCCTCGACGTCGCCGATGGGCGCGTCGTGAAAGGCGTCAATTTCGTCGACCTGCGCGATGCGGGGGATCCGGTCGAATGCGCGCGCGCCTATGACGCCGCCGGCGCCGACGAGCTCTGCTTCCTCGACATCTCTGCCACGCACCAGGGACGCGGCACCCTGCTCGAGATGGTCGGGCGCACCGCCGAAGTCTGTTTCATGCCGCTGACTGTCGGCGGCGGGGTGCGCAGCGCCGACGATGCACGCGCGTTGCTGCTCGCGGGCGCCGACAAGGTCGCGGTGAACAGCGCCGCCGTTGTGCGGCCCGAACTCGTCGCCGACATCGCCGACCGTTTCGGCAGCCAGTGCGCGGTCGGCAGCATCGATGCGCGGCGGGTGGAAGACGGCCGCTGGGAAATCTTCACCCATGGCGGGCGCAAGCCGACCGGGGTCGACGCGCTCGAACATGCCGTGCGGCTCGCCGAGCTTGGTGCGGGCGAATTGCTCGTGACCTCGATGGACCGCGACGGCACCAAGGACGGCTATGACCTCGCGCTCGTTCGCGCGATCGCCGACGCGGTCAGCGTGCCGGTGATCGCATCGGGCGGCGTCGGCAATCTCGACCATCTTGTCGCGGGTGTGGTCGAGGGCGGCGCGAGCGCGGTGCTCGCGGCGAGTATCTTTCATTTCGGCGAGGCGACGATCGCCGACGCCCATGGGCGGCTCGCCGCCGCCGGATTGCCCGTCCGCACGCATTAAATTGCGCCGTGGGGTGGCCATGGGGGGAGGGGGCTGCAATAGACGTCCCATGACCTCGAAACTCCGCCTCGCCGACCGCACCAATGACATCTTCCCGATCCTCGGCTTCGTCGCCGCGATCGCCAGTCTGGGCATGGCGCTCAACCCGTGGATGGTCGCGATCATCCTGATGGGCGCGGTCGTTGCGGCGGTCCATCATGCCGAGGTGATCGCGCACCGCGTCGGCGAGCCGTTCGGGACGTTGATCCTCGCGCTCGCGGTGACGGTGATCGAGGTCGGGCTGATCCTGACGCTGATGCAGGCCGAGCCCGAAAAGGCGCAGACATTGGCGCGCGACACGGTGTTCGCGGCGGTGATGGTGATCCTCAACCTGCTGATGGGCCTCTGCCTGTTGAGCGGGGCGATCCGCCATCATGAACAGCGGTTCCAGCGCACCGGCATCGGCGCCGCGCTCGCGACGCTGACCGTCCTTACCGTCGTCACGCTGGTGCTCCCCAATTTCACCTCGAGCGTGCCCGGACCCTTTTATTCCGAGACGCAGCTCGGCTTCGTCGCGGCGGTATCGCTGATCCTCTATGGTACCTTTGCGCTCGTCCAGACAGTGCGCCACCGCGACTATTTTCTTCCCGACGAAGATGCCGATGTCGATGGCGACGGCGAGCCCGACACTCATGCCGCGCCGCCGACCATGAAGCGCACCGCGATGTCGGGTGCGCTGTTGCTCGCCAGCCTGTTCGCGGTGGTGCTGCTCGCGAAGAATCTGTCGCCGGTGATGGGCGCGCTGCTCGCCGACTGGGGCGCCCCGCCTGCGGTGCTCGGCGTGCTGATCGCAGCGCTGATCCTTGCGCCCGAAGGCCTTGCGGCGGTGCGCGCGGCGAAGGCCGACCGTCTCCAGACGAGCCTCAACCTCGCATTGGGTTCGGCGCTCGCCACGATCGGCCTCACCATCCCGGCGGTCGCCATCCTGTCGATCGTCACCGACCTGCCGATCAGCCTCGGCCTTGACGCGAAGTCGGCGGTGCTGCTGTTCCTGTCGCTGATCGTCGCGTCGCAGACGCTGGCGAACGGCCGCACCACCGTGCTGCAGGGGGTGATCCACCTGATGCTGTTCGCGATCTATCTGTTCACGACCTTCGTGCCTTGACGTCGCCCCCGCGAAGGCGGGGGATGCTGTCGGCGTAGCGTAAGGTTGCTAGCGGTCCTCGCCTTCGCGGGGACGACGATTCTGCTTCAGGTCTTCCGAACGAACACCGTGCCCGCGCTATAGCCCGCCCCGAACGAGCAGATCAGCCCGGTATCGCCCGCGGCCATATCGTCATGGTTCAGGTGAAAGGCGATGATCGACCCCGCGCTCGACGTATTGCCATAGGTGTCGAGCACGGTCGGGCTCTCGTCCTCGCTGGCCTCATGGCCGAGCACGCGCTGCGCGATCAGCCGGTTCATATTGGTGTTCGCCTGGTGCAGCCAAAGCCGGCGCATGTCGGCGCCCTCAAGCCCCAGCACTTCCATCTGCTCGACAATCAGGTTCGCGACCCACGGCACGACTTCCTTGAAAACCTTACGGCCTTCCTGGACGAAGAGCTTGTCGCTCTTCGGCCCGTCCTGGTCGATGCCGCCATGGCCGCGGTTGAGGAAGCCGAAATTGTTGCGGATGTTGTTGCTGAATTGCGTCTTGAGCTTGGTGCCGAGGATGTCCCAATGGCCGGCGGGCGCGATGTCCTTCTCTTCGACGAGGATCGCGGTCGCGACGTCGCCGAAGATGAAGTGGCTGTCGCGGTCGCGCCAGTTGAGGTGGCCCGAACAGATTTCGGGGTTCACGACGAGCACGCTCTTGGCGTGGCCGGCGCGGATATAGTCGGCGGCGGTCTGGATGCCGAAGGTCGCCGACGAGCAGGCGACATTCATGTCGAAACCGAAGCCGTCGATGCCGAGCGCGTCCTGGATCTCGACCGCCATCGCGGGATAGGGGCGCTGCATGTTCGACGCGGCGCACAGCACGGCATCGACTTGCGATGCGTCGCGCCCGGCGCGCGCCAGCGCGTCCTTTGCCGCCGCGACGCCGATCTCGGCGAGCAGTGAAATCTCTTCATTGGGCCGCGCTTCGAGGCGCGGCGCCATATGTTCGGGGTCGAGGATGCCCGCCTTGTCGACGACGAAGCGCGACCCGATGCCACTCGCCTTCTCGATGAATTCGACACTCGATTCAGTCAGTTCGGCGACGTCGCCCTTTGCGATAGCCTGCGCATTTTGACTATTGTGCAGCGCAACATACGCGTTAAAACTGGCGACAAGTTCTTCGTTGGAGATGGCTTCGGCGGGGGTGAAAAGGCCGGTTGACGAGATGACCGGCTGCGGTGCGTACGACATGATGGACCTGCGTGTGTCTTATGGTTTCAAGTCACGCTGATTAGGCCCGGTCGCGGCGCGGCGCAACGCCCCGATATTTGCTGAACGATCGCCGACGCCATGGTTAACCCGTCACTAACCATTTTGGTGGCAGACTGTCAGATGCAGGCCTCCGGGGGGATGGCTCCCCGGGCGCCGTGCGGGAGCATGACCATGGCGACGCGTTCTGGACCAGCAGCGGGCGATCTGTCGATTGCGGAAATCAAGGAATTCGCGGGCTTCCCCGCGGCAACGCAGCGTTATATCCGCCGCTCGCTCGATATCGGGCTCGAGCGCGACGATGCGATCAGCCGCTGGTCGCGCGACATGGTCGAGGAAACCGCGATCCGCGTCCAGGCCCGCGTCTATCAGCGCATCCACGAGATCCGCGCGCATATCCCCGACGACAGCGGGCTCGACGCGCTCGAACATTTCATGGCGCCGCTCGTCGCGGTGTCGGCCTTCGACCTCGGGCAGGACCGTCTGCCGGGCTTCGCGTCGTATCGCTTCCTCTATGAGCGGCTGCTCGGCGCGCATGCGCGGCCCTGGCTGCCCGGGGCTTTCTGCGCGGCGGCGTCGCTGCCGCACTTGCATCCCGACAAGCGCAAGATCCTGCTGCAGTCGATCAGCGAAGCCGCGGCGACCGCGCCGGGCTGGTCGGCGCGCGAGCCGAGCTTCTATCCCGAATGGGTCGAAAAGATCGACGAGACCAAGCCGGCGAATTGAATAGCACGAAAAAAATCCTCCCCGCCGCAACGCGATGGGGAGGATGAAGAGGATTGGAACGGGGTGAGCTTTCACCCACCCCGCCCGTTTCAGATGCCGTCGACAGCCTTGCTGACGAGGATGTTCACCGCGACGCGGCGGTTCTGCGCCTTGCCTTCGGGGGTGCTGTTGTCCGCCGCCGGATCGGCTTCGGCCATGCCGGTCGGGGTCATCATGCGATAGGGCTTCCAGCCGCACGCCTGTTGCAGGTGGTTCACCACGCGGCTGGCACGCTTTTCGCTCAACTCCTGGTTGAGTTCCTGGCTGCCCGTCGAGTCGGTGTAGCCGACGACGAGGAGGATCGCATTTTCGGTGCTGTTGGCCTGGTTCGCCGCAGCGCAGAGGTCCGCCTTGGCCTGTTCGGACAGCACGGCCTTGCCGGTGTCGAAATTGACGTTGGTCGTGCCTTTGACATTATACTGGTCGATGTCGCCGACACGGCTGCGCAACTGGTCGGTGGCGGCCGTCTGTTCGGCGAAGCGCTGGTCGGTGCCGGTGTAGATCATCGACGCGGTGCGCAGGTCCTTGTTCTTGAGCGCCACCTGGTTGGCGACGAGGCCGCCGTCCCACTGATAGGTTTCGACCGACACCGGCAGGCCGTTGAGCAACTGCGTCGATGCCAGCTTGTCGCGGTCGAGGCCGAGGAAACCGCCGCTCGACTTGATCTTGGTATAGTCGGCGATCGCGATGCTCTGCGTCGCGCCGTCGGCGGTCACGACATGGATGCGGCCGTCGCTGCGCTTCGAGATGATGCCTTCGACCTTGGGGCCCTTGGTCATCTGGTCGGGGGTCGGCAGCTGGCCGTAGACGGTCGCCATCGGCTCGGATGCTTCGGGCGTGTCCTGCGCCGCGGCGCTGATCATGGCCGTGCTGCCCAGCATGGCGAGAGTCAGCAACAGTTTCGGACTGCTGGAAATGGCCTTCATATATCGCTCCTTCAATTGAACGGGCCGGCCTGGTCCGGGTCCCGTGATCCTCGCGTCAACCTTTGCGGCGCGGCAAAAGTTCAGCGGGGATGCCTGAGAGCGGGACGACGCGAGCCCGCCGCGCGGCGAGTCGAGCAACTTGCGGGCGTTTGAAGGATTCTATGGTTGAGATTGCGGATACCGCGCAAAACAGGCGTTTTGCGTGGCTTTTGGTGCGTTCAGGCGTTGCGCGCCATCAGTCCGCCGTCGACCGGAATCACCGCGCCGGTGATATAGCTCGCGGCGGGGAGGACGAGGCTGAGCGTCACATGCGCGACCTCCTCGGGGTCGCCATAGCGGCGCAGTGCGGTGCGGCGCTTGGCGAAGACCAGCTTGTCATTGTCGGGCACGTCGTTGGTCATGCCGGTGTGGATCGGCCCGGGGCAGATGCAGTTGACCGTGATGCCTTCCTTGCCGAGATCGACCGCGAGACCGCGCGTCAGCCCGGTGACCCCGGTCTTGGCGGCGACATAGGGCGTGTCGCCCGGTGTCGCGCCGAGCCCCTCGGTCGAGGCGATGTTGACGATGCGCGCAGCGTCGCTCCGGCGTAGGTACGGAAGGGCCGCGCGGACCATGCGCTGGTGCGCGGTGAGCAGGATCGCGACCGCGCGGTGCCAGACCGCGTCATAATCATCGGCGTCGAGCGGGCAGAAGGCCGAGATGCCGGCATTGTTGACGAGGATGTCGATGCCGCCGAAATGATCGGCGATCGCCGCGACGGTCGTCCTGATCACCTCGCCGTCGGAGACGTCGAGCGCGAAGGCCTTGGCATGGGGGCCGGCTTCGGCGGCGACGGCCTCGCACGCGGCGAGGTCGAGGTCGGTGACCGCGACCTTCGCGCCCTCGCTCGCGAGCAGCAGCGCGGTGGCGCGGCCCATGCCGCTCGCGGCGCCGGTGACGATCGCGACGCGACCGGCGACCGAGCGCGTGCGGTTGGGGCTTGTCATCGGCTATCCTCTCTCTTGATTGTCGGTCCCGACTTTGCGGGGAGCCTCAGCGGAACGGCGGCTCGTTGAAGGCGCGCAATTTGCGGCTGTGGAGCTTTGCGCCTTCGTCGCGCATCGTCTCGCACGCGCGGATGCCGATCTGAAGATGCGCGGCGATCGCTTCTTCATAGAAGCGGTTCGCCTGTCCGGGCAGCTTGAGTTCGCCGTGGAGCGGCTTGTCCGAAACGCAGAGCAGGGTGCCATAGGGGACGCGGAAGCGATAGCCCTGCGCGGCGATCGTCGCGCTTTCCATGTCGATGCCGATCGCGCGCGACTGCGAGAAGCGCAGCGCGCTGTCGGTGTAGCGCAATTCCCAGTTGCGGTCGTCGGTGGTGACGACGGTGCCGGTGCGCATGCGCTTCTTGAGGTCGGCGCCGCTGGTGCCCGAGACGCTTTCGGCCGCGCTTGCCAAGGCTTGCTGCACTTCGGCGATCGGCGGGATCGGGATTTCGGGCGGCAGTACCGCATCGAGAATATGATCGTCGCGCAGATAGGCGTGCGCGAGCACATAGTCGCCGATGCGCTGGCTGGGGCGCAGCCCGCCGCAATGGCCGATCATCAGCCAGGCCTCGGGGCGGAGCACCGCGAGATGGTCGCAAATCGTCTTGGCGTTCGACGGGCCGACGCCGATGTTGACGAGCGTGATGCCGCCGCCGTCGGGGGCGATCAAATGATAGGCGGGCATCTGGTGCCGGCGCCATGCGCTGTCGGCGACGAGCGCGCTGGCGTTGACCCCGGGCTGGGCGACATAAAGGCCCGCGGCGCCCGCGAGCGCGGTGTAGCGGCCCTGCCCGACCTGCGCGCCCGCCCAGGACACGAATTCGTCGACATAGCGATGATAGTTGGTGAACAGGATATAGCGCTGGAAATGCTCGGGCGCGGTGCCGGTATAGTGGCGGAGGCGCGCGAGGCTGAAATCGGTGCGCAGCGCGTCGAACAGCGCGAGCGCCTGCGGCGCCGCGGGGTCGCTGCCGAACAGCCCGTCGGCGAGTTCGTCGCCGATGTCGGCGAGCTCGGTGGTCGGGAAATGGCGCGCGAGTTCGAGCGGGGTGACGCGGCCCATGTCCGACCCGTCGCTGGCGTCGAGGACATAGGGGAAGGGGATCTGCTGCCCGGTGCGCGTCACCGACAGGGTCACGTCATAGTGGCGAACGAGCAGGCTGAGCTGGTCGCGCAGATAATCGGCGAAGAGGTCGGGGCGGGTGACGGTGGTGACGAACTCGCCCGCGCGTTCGAACTGGCCGAAGGCGAGATTATGGGCGGTCTGGCCTTCGCGCTGCTCGCCGGTGGTGACGAGGCGCAGCGCCGGATAGTCGAAGAGGCCGGTCGCGGCGGCGTCGGCGGGCGGCAGCGTGCCGTCGCGGACATAGGCGGCGATCGCCGATTTGAGGTTGGAAACCGAGGTGCGGAACTTGTCCTGAAGCTCGGCGATGATCCCTTCGACGAGGGCGGCGGGATCGGCGATGTTCTGATTGTTCGATGCGTCTGATGTCATCGCGACGCTGTTGCACGAAAATGTGACAAAAGGGAAGAGGGCGGCCCGCGACGGGGCCGCCCTCGCATGCCCTCAGAGCTGTTCGAGCATATGGTCGGCGCTCGACACCTTGAATTCGCCCGGGGCCTCGACGTTGAGCTGTTCGACGACGCCGTCGTTGACGATCATCGAGAAGCGCTGGCCGCGCTTGCCCATGCCGAAGGCCGAGCCGTCCATGGTGAGGCCCACGGCTTCGGCGAAATCGCCATTGCCATCGGCAAGCATCGTCACCGCGCCGCCGGCGTCGCCATTCTTGCCCCACGCGCCCATCACGAAGGCGTCATTGACCGCGGTGCAGGCGATCTCGTCGATGCCCTTGGCCTTCAGTTCGTCGGCCTTGTCGACGAAGCCCGGCAGGTGCTTGGCCGAGCAGGTCGGGGTAAAGGCGCCGGGGACCGAGAAGAGCGCGACCTTGCGACCCTTGAAATAATCGGCGGTGCTGACCTGTTCGGGGCCGTTTTCGGTCACCTTGACCAGCTTGGTCTCGGGCAGCTTGTCTCCGGTCTGGATCGTCATTCTCTCGTCCTCTCAGCGGGGGATATATGGGAGCGCAGACATTGGGTGGCGCCCGCCCGGTCCAGCGTCGCGCCGAAATTATCCGCCGCGCCCGACGCCTGCGCTTGAC
>NZ_LYVN01000116.1 GCF_001990265.1 Sphingopyxis sp. KK2 | reverse complement strand
GCCGCGCGCAGCGCGGCGTGCGCGACCGCGATATCATAAGCGAGATCGGCTTCGGCCTTGCGGAGCGCAACCTCGGCAAAGGCGCGCTCGGCGGCGGCGACCTCCTTGCGCGCGCGCCGCTTGCCGCCCAGCTCGAACGGCTGCGACACCGCGACAGTCGCCTCGGTCTGGCGAAAGCCGCGATAGGGCCCGCTGCCGGTAAAATTCTCGACATCGGCGGAAATCGTGGGGTTGGGGCGAACGCCGGCCTGCAGGGCGCGCCCTTCGGCGGCCTTCAGCTCGGCCCTCGCCCTGGCGATCCGCGGTGAAACATCCTGCCCGCGCGCCAAGGCGTCGGACAGCGAAACGGGTTCGGCGAATGCCGGTGGACCCGACATGGCCAGCATCCCTGCAAGCAGCAGGGTGCCCAGTGATTTCGACATAAATACTCCTGATCAATGCATGACGACGCAGACAAAGGCCTGCGCGAAGCAGAGATCAGGCGGCGGGAGGCTGGGTTGGCGGCGCGGTGGCGCGCGATGCGAGCGCAGCAGCAGGGCGCGGCAGGTGGATGTCGCGCGGGGCGAACGACGACGCGGACGCATCGAGTTCATCCGCGACCAGCCCGGTCGGGCAGTGATGGTGATGCGGCAATTCGCTGCCGCTCCCGGTCGACGAAGGATGGTCCTCGCCCGCGGCGACGTCGGACACCTCGACAAAGGCGTGATGATGGCCGTCGATATCGGGCCCGTTGCCGAGCGCCATCGCCGGCGTGTCCATGCCGGCAATCAGCGCCGCGACGAGCAGCAGAAACTGGATCAAGCCAATTCGCATGCCCCGTCGGCTAGCAGCCGCGCCCGGCGCAGGCAAGGCGGCGCGCACGGCGACGGCCGCGGCATCGCCACTCGCCTCGCTATCCCATTTTACGCGCTGCCCCGGCATGGCTTTTCCTTCCGACCCGTGTCGAGTCGGCACCCCTTCTACGCCCTGTAGCTGCTACAGGGTCAAGCGCCGATATCGGCGCGCGTGCCGGAGCACGATCGTCGCAAAATATGGGAAGGTTGGTAGCGGAGGAGGGACTCGAACGCATTCAGTAAAGTGCTGAATTGCAAATATATTTCTTTTATTCCAAAGAGATGACCGCCTCTATCCACCCCCAATTGCACCCCCAATCGGTGAAACGTGGCTAAACTTCGGCGAGCTGTGGTTTAGCGCTCGCGATGGCTGGGGAATTAAGGTCAGCGAGTACGTGCGAACTCAGACAGGGGCGGGATCAAGAACCTCCTGCTCAAGCCAGTGCGAATTTTCCGAAGCCAGAAAAGCCGCGAGAGATGCAAACGAGGATTCCTCAGCAATGTTCGTTAGCTCTGGCGACGGGGCCTTTTTTTGGCCGTACGCAACAGCGATATCCGACGACATCAGATGCGGGACGACGGTCACTGGTAGCGAGGCTTCGATGAATCGCCCGATGCGAACGCCGCCAACGTCGATATCGCCCCAATGGTGGATCACCGACGCATTCGCTGCATTCACGATGTGTCGCAGCGCTTTTACGACACCCTGGGCCGGAAAGCCCCCACAATAGATGACGACGTCGTCTGGTCCCCTCGCCTCGCGGACATGCCGGTGGAAACTCTCCAGATTTTCGATCGTCAGGATCGAACGCACAGGTCCAGCAAGAGACGCCTCGGACATCGCTTCAGGCGGCACGCCGACATAAGCGAGATCAGCTGTGTTAGCTCCCCGCACCGCAATCGGACCGGCGACAAGAACGGGCTGGGGGAATTTTGCCAATCCCAGATAATCGAGGGCTTCGTTGCGGCTTAGGTCGGGCGCCAAACGGCCGGTCGCTTTGAGAAACGACAGCAATTTCGACAAATGGCGTTCGATCGCCTTGCTATCGCCGAGCAAGCGCGCGGACCGGGTACGCAAGGGAAGCGGCGCTGTGTCGAACTGCGTGAACGCCGCGTCCGCCGCCCTGATCAGTGCGAGCGCTTCTGCGGTGCAACCCGCCGCGATGGAAAGGCACGATTTGCCCTCCCCCCACTTCGTGCCGATTGCATGCAATAGATCCCGACCGACATCGGTTCTGGGCTGGAAATCCGCCAATGCCTCAACACCTGCAGCGCTTTGTTCGGCGAGAGGCGTCCGCCCGAGGAGCCTATAGAGAGCCGCCGGATCAGCCAGAACAATCCGCGCGATCAAATGCGGCGCGTCACGATCCCAATCGATCGTAATGGAGCCGGCCTCACGCGCAGCCTTCAGAGCTTCGGTCAAATGATCGCGTGCCGCGCGATCTGTGAATGCTTGGCTCGGATGTGCCGTAATGCGGCGCGATTGGCCGCCTCCGCGCTCATGGCGGTCGAGTAGCGCGTTAAGTAGCTCGCGAGGATCGGTGTGCCGTTTCATTCCGCCGCGGATTGAGTCAGCGGCCGGTAGGCCTCGACACCGCGATGAGCCGGATTGGCATCAATGAGCGCCTGACGCGCTTCCGCCTTGGGGTAAGTGACGGTGATGACCGGCTCCTGGGTGTCCGGTCGCCGGTTGACGGAAACGATCGTGTCGACGGTCTCAAGGAACATCGCTCGCACCTTCTCGGGTGCCGCGATCACGGGTTGGAGATGGAGATCGCAAAAGAAAGCGAGCAACGCCTGGGTGTTGGGAGCATCTAGGTTGTTGAAAGCCTCGTCGAAAACCACGAGGCCCAGCCCCTCAGGGTCGCCATGGGCGGTCTTGGGATAATAAGCCGCGGCCATCGCGGCGCCTACAGCGACATAATAAGGCGCCTGCTTCTGCCCGCCGGATCCGGTAACCGAGCGTCGGCTGAGCGTCGTCTCCTGCCCCCTGTCGTTGGTCATATGGAGATCGAAATCGAAAAAGCAGCGATAATCCTGCAAGTCCTTGATGAGAGCATCGTCTGAAAGGCGGCGCTCAAGCTCACGGAATCCTTCGCGAACTTTGGGATCGAGTTTATCATCATCGAGCATGGCAAGACCCACGCTGGGTTGATCGGTGATAGCTTCCGCCAGCGTATGGATGGGCTTCATCGCCGCGTTGACATGATAGCGAAACGCATATGTCTGACCGGTAAAATGACGGCCGGCCAGATTGCGATTGAGCCGTTCAATCTGCGCCCGCGCCTTCTGGAATTTGTCGGAGAGCCGATTGATCAGCCCCTCGGTCAGATCCTTCTCCATTTCAATTCGCGCCTCTTCGAATGACGCGCGATATTGACGAAGTTCGTCCTGTTCGAGCTGGCGTTCCTTGAGCTGGCACCACCGCAAAATGGCGAGATCGCTGTCGTCGACGAGTGGAGATGCGCCGAGATAGGTGTTCACGAAATTCACAAACAACGTGCGCCCGCGTTTGACGCTCTCGTCTGCCAAACGGGGCAGGTTTTCGGCATCTCGCTTCGCCTGACTCACGATGTCGGTCAGGATTGCAACCGGGTCGGCATCCTTGACTGCCAGATCGATCGCCACCCCAGTTCGCTTCCGAACAAGCTCGATCGTCTCAGAAACCTCGGCAACTTCGATCAGCGTCGACAGGAGCTCCGAAGCTTCTCGTGCGACACATACCTCCTCCTCGGTCTCCCGCTGAGCCCGCTCCTTCAGCGCGACGCCGATCTCGATCTGGATCTTGGTGTCGGCCTCGCGAAGCTCCTTGAGACGAGGTTCAATCTCCTCGTCGATTTCCTGCTTGTAACCTCGAATGTCGCCTTCGATCGCTTTGATCTCTTCTTTCGTCTTGCGGCTTTCCGGCGTTTCGACCTGCTCGCGGGCTGCGGCGTTTCCGCGCAGCGCAGCTTCTGCATCGGCAATCTGGCCAAGCGCCGCAGCAAGGGCATCTTCGGGCTCGGCCGCGAGCATCGCGATCGCCTCAAGCGCCGCGGCAATGGTGGCGCGCGTCTCTGCAAGCTTCCTGTAGCTTTCCGATAGTTCGACCAGTTCTTCGCGAGCGCGTTCGAATGCCGAACGCTGGGCAGTCTTCCCGAAGATCGGCTGGATGTCGCGATAAACGCGCAGCCCCATCCCCGCCGTGGTCTTGCCGCGCTTCGTGATTGCCTGTTCCTTATGGCGCAGGTCCTCGTCGGAATCCGCGCGCTCGAAACGCCCTATCTGGCGTTCGACGAAAGCCCGCGCATCGCTGTTGTCGGTAACAAGGATTGCTGCGATCGAGGTCGGCGATACCGAACCACGCCATTCACGCGCCTTGCGCGTATCGACGAGGCGGCATCCGTGGAGCTCGCGCCGCTCGCGGTAGAGGATGGAGAAAGCATCGGTGAGGCGATCGGCCGGAACGAGCAGCGCCTCGCGGTTGGCACCGAGAAGCATTTCAAGCGCCATCGCCCACGAAGGATCCGATACGTCTACGACATCGGGCAAGGCGGTCGCCGCGATATTATTCTCCGCGAGCATCCGGATGAAATCGCGAACGGGCTTCGAGAGGATCGCCCCGTCGCTGGAGGCGGCCAGCCCTTGTTCGAGTTCGTCCATGCGCGTTTTCTGACGAAGAAGATCATCGCGCAGCGCGTCATCCTGTTGCTGGAGACTCTGACGCGCACCGGCGAGCGCGACGACTTGGCGTTCCAGCGCAATGAGTTCGGTATCTATCGTCGTCAGGCTATCGGCCGTCCGTCCGCGAGCAAGAGCGATAAGGTCGGTTGCCGCGCGCAAGCTGTTCGAAAGATACGTCGGAACGCGATCGGGAATCCGCGAAAGCTCTGAGAGACGGACCAGTTGCGCCAGGCGTCGCTGAGCTGCGGAGCGTCCAAGACGCTGCATCTCGATTGCGGCTCCCTGCTCCACGTCGAGGGAACGCAGCTGCGTGGCGGCCGAGGATTCGGCAAGGACGGATTTCAGGCGAAGAATATCATCCTCGCATTGGCGGATCGATTGCTCATGCCGGCGCTTGAATGCGCCTTCCCGCTGCACCTCCTCCGCGATTTCATCGCGCCTTTTATGATGGCGTTCGAGCACGAGATCAAAGCGCCGACATTCTGCGTGCGCGATCTGGAAGCTCAGGACATTGTGTCGGACGGTATGGCGCGCCCAGAGTTGCATGCGCTGGCGCGCTTCGGAGATCTCCTCGAGTTGCCGCTCGCGTTTTTTGACTTCACCTTCCAGGAAACGATAGCGCTCGATCGATCCTTTCAGGGCTTCAACATCGATGTCGTCCTCCTCGAGGATGTGTTTGCGCACAAAATGGGTGGGATTGTCGATCGGCTGGAACGCGATCGATTCCCGGAAATTCCGCAACACCTGCTTTGAATCGGGCGCGGCGCTGCGGGGCCGCATCGCGAGAAGATAGTCGTCGACGTATGAAATCGCGCTGCCCGTATAGTTGCGAAAAGTCGGGCACAACTCCTTGAGACGCTCGACAAGCCTCGGTGCGTTTGGAATGACTCGCCGCCCTCCCTCGCGCTCCTCGACCAGATCGTTGAGGCGAAGACCCAGTCCCGGCGCGACGAAACGGGCGCGCAGGTCGTGCCGGGAATCGCCGATATGGGCGCTGAAGATCAGGCCGATTGTGATCGGCGTCCCCGTCGTACGATCCCGAAAGACAAGCGCGACCAACGAATCTGCCGCATCGCGGGCCGGTCCCTCGGTGGAGATATGGCTATCGAGACCCAAGCAATAATCGCGAACAGTGCGCTCGTTGCGTCCCCCGGTCGATTTGTTGAGGTCGTAAAAGCGGCTGCTTGCGCCTGTCACGATGACCTGAAGGGCGTCTATGATCGTGCTCTTGCCTGTTCCGGTGGGCCCCAGGATCGCGACGCTGCCGCGGACATCGATATCCTGGCTAACGAGACGCCCCCAATGGTGCAGCACGATGCGTTCGAGTTCATGCATCGCTGTCATCCCCCGCTTCTTCGTTTCGCATGCTGGGAAGGATGCTCGGATCGTTTTCCCCCGCAGGGACTTCGGCCCTGATGGACGCACGATATTCTGCCACATGGGCAAGCATGGATTCTGCTGTTGTCGGTTCCCCTGTCGCAGCCATCTCGGCTTCATCGAACGCTTTGCGTTCGAGCCATTGGATCACGCCTTCGACGTAGACATCCGGGACCAGCACCGTGATACCCGGCATGATCATCAGCTGGATAAGCTGTTCTTCGGGGTCGTTTTCTCCGATGCGGACCAAGCCCTTGCGCTGGAATTGCCGCAGTATCTCGAGCAGTCGCTTAATCGTCGGCGGATCCTCCCCTGCCGATCGCAGCCGGTCGTGAATGTCGTCGGTGTTGATGTCGACGCGCCCGCGCTCGTCGATCGAGCTGATCCCTTCGGCATAGAGCAGCCGCAGCACGAGCAGGACGATGGTCTCGTCCTTCTTGAGACGCGCCATATGGAGGCCATAAACGACATTGTCGGTCTCAAGCACCAGCATGTTCGCGACCGCATGATGCACCAGCCGATAGCCGAAGGCTGCGACGATGGGCCGGATATGGGCAAGATGGCGGGCGAGGATACGATAGGCCGGCGGATAGGGCCAATCCTCGTAGAGACACTGATGGAAAAGCAGGGCCTGAAGCGCAGATTGAAGCTCTTCTTCCTCGATCTTGCTGGCATCGAGAATTGCAGCGACTTCGCGAAGTTCAGCCATTTTCCGCCTCGCACTTTCGGCGCACGACGAAATCGCGCCTTTCGATCCAATCGTTCGTCACGGTGCCAGCACGCTCCTCAAACTCAAAACGGTCGTTCAGGGGAAACAGTCCCGATTCATGTAGTCGCTCAAACGCGAGAAAATCGTCGAGGTTATCAACGGGAAATTCTGCAGCGGGAAGCTCGGACCGTTCCGCCATCGCTTCCTCGATATAATGTGCGAGCCGCTCTGGCGTGACCCCGACCCGGAGCTGAAAAAGGTCGACCGCGCGGAGGTAAAAGGCAAGCGCAGGGTCGGGCGGGCGGACTTCGACCTCGCGTTCGACTGGCTCGCGCCGCCGCTTCGGCGGCAGATAAAGCTGCTGCGACGCCATGGGAAGCGATTCGAGCTGGAGGCGGACACGGGCCTCTACGACATCTCCGTCGCTCAGCGAGGATTTTCCTAGAAGTTCGAGCGCCGTCAGGATGCGTTCGGTGCTGATCGTCGCCATCCGGTCGCTGAACCGCACGACATTGGTCATCCTTCGTTCGATACGGAATGTCGTTGTCTCGATATCGCGGACATGATCGTCGATCGCGGAAAACACCCGGATAACGTCCCGCAGGTCGTTGATAATCTCCTCACGGGCGGATTCTGCCTTGCGCGCGATGCCGCCTTTTACCCAGCCCTCGGCTACCGCCGAGAGTGTTTCCTCGTTCACCAGCAATGTTTCGCCAAGTTCGATGATCTCGCCGCGGAAGCGATAGGGGCTCTCGCGAGTGTGCAAGTTGCGATAATCCTGGACGACGCTCGCCTCGATGAAGTCTCGAACAAACCGGCGAACCAGCGCGGCAGCGGTCGGCTGCGCCATGATCAGCCCCTCGACGCGTCGCATCGTGCCCGCCACGGTCCGGAGGTGATTCATGAAGCCGCGCGCAGCGAGAGCGGCTTCTCGGACGTTGAGCGCCTTCACGGACGGCTCGGTGTGCACCGACTGCAACAATGTCAGGACGTTGAGGACGGCGCCGCCATAGGAACGCACGCGCCCGCTCTGAATGTCGAGGAGCGTATGAAGCAGGAGACGGGCGGCTGGATCGAAGTCGACGACCTTTCGGTAGCGGTCCCGATATTCGATCAGCCAGCCGGTTTCGACCAACCGATTATACGCATTGATGTAACTTGGCCCCGAGGGCCCGCCCTCGCCGTCAAGCGCTTCGACCGCGGATGCCCTGCCCGTGCGATCGATGAACTCCGATATGGATGCATATAGCCGCTTGCGCGTGACGATCTCGCCCGCAACGCCGAAGGCGTCCTCGGCAAGATGTGTCAGAAGATCGGCAAAGAAGTAGCGCGACGAGCCAGCAAAGAGACGAAACAGTCCTCCCGGCACGGTTCCAAACAGCGGCTTTTCGGTATGCGAAGCCAATCTACCCCCGATGCGAATCCCCCGACCCCAATGGCTTGTTCGATCAGGGATCATGCAAAAGCAAGATGAACAAGTTCGCTCGCGCACCCACTTTGCGCACGGCTCCTGTTATTCTGCATCTACTCGGCTAAACATTCCGAAACAGGATTAGCCTATCGGTGTCGTAAAACGGCAAGGGAGAATCGCTTTGCCCGGCAACAAGCTTAGAAAAACGACGCGAACGAAGATCAATGGCCATGACATTGTCGTCGCGCCTCCAGCAGAGTTCGATGATGACGAGCGTGCGCTGTTCCGCTGCCTAGTAATCGAGGCGGGCGAAGTCGGCGGCAATGCGCTCGACACCAATATCGAAAATGCGAAGGCCCTCGCCTTTCTCTATAGCCAGGAACGGGTCGAGGGCATTGCGGCCCTGAAACGGCCGCAAATGAGCTACCGGAACCGCATCAGCAAAAACACCGGCGTCCTGCTCTCGACAGAACCGCTGCCATATGAGTTCGGTTACATGTTCGTCCGCCCGGTGCTACAGGGCAAACGCCTGTCATTTCCGCTGGCCTGCGCTACTCTCGACGCCGCAGAAGGCGCCGACATCTTCGCGACTGTACGAGCCGACAACATCCCGAGCTATCGGACGCTTGTGAAAGCCGGATTCGAAGCTGCGGGCTCTTTTCCCGGACGAGAGGACCGGGAGATAGCGCTTTTCATACGACGATCGGCTATCCCATGACGCTGATCATGGCCTGGCGCGAACAGGCGATCGAGCGAGTCTGGGTCGCAACCGACAGCCGGCTCTCTAACCGAGGTACACAGGGCACCGTTCGTTTGACCGACGCTGCAGCGAAACTGCTGTCAGTCCCGGTCGTTCTCCGCCGACCGACGCCGATGAGCGTCCTTGGAACGCCGGTGATCGCAACAAATCTGGCCTTCGCATATGCCGGCAGCTCACTGATCGCAATGCATGCCTATGCGGCGGTGCTGCCTCTATGGTCGCATCTTCAGACGAGCGGCCCCGAGCGACTGCCGTCAATCCGCGCTTTCGCGGAACATCTATGCACTTTTATCGCGGCCTATACCCGTAGTGTTTCGTCCGCCTACAGTTCCCCACAACCGTCGCAGTGCGCCCTCATCGGCTACGATACTACGCTGGAAACTCTCGACGGCTGGATGATCGAGGCGGGTCGCGACGATAATGGCGGGCAAGCCTCGCTAAGACAAATGAACCTAAGGCCCGGCGAGATCGAGATATTCGGGAGCGGGGCCGGCAGAGTCCGAGAGGAGCTTGCCGAACGATACGCAGCTCAGAGCCCGAACTGGCATCGCGAACCGCTCGAGATGATAAGGGCTCATTTGAACGCCGATCAGGCCGTCGATGTCGGAGGAGGCGTGCAACTGGGCTATGTTCAGCCCGAAGGCTTCCAGCTGCTTTTCGACGTGCAGCCGATTGTCCCTGGCCATCAGATTCCCGTCATGCGTTTTCGCGGTTTCGATTTTTCCAAGATCGGCACGGTCGGAGACGCCTTCGTCAATCTTCCTGGCATGGCCTGATCGCCCCTCAAAACAGGACACGCGGCTAAATGCGCGACCGCGGCTCTTTGCGTCGCGAACGCAAAAACGATTGCAGGCTTTCGACGAACACGACCGTTGCACGTCCGACCTTCGCCGCTTCGATGTCACCTGACGCAATGAGCTGGTAGATCTTGGATTTACTGAGCCCCGTCATCCTGACCGCAACGGGAATCCGGACGCTGATCGGATATATCGACGAGACATCGTTCGTGCTCAATAGGGACTGCCGGTCCGACATCGTCTATTTCTTGCGCGTCCTGCTGAACGAGCGATCGCTCGCAAGGAAGCTTTCGAGCATGAACGGTATGAGGTCGGGCACCGCCTCGCGGCACCCATAGGCGACCTCATAAGCCTTGGCATAGGCGTTCAGGGCCTCCAACAGGTCCGGCATCACGCTGATGGCTATCTTCACTGTGGTTCGATCGGGCAGCTTCGGAAGCTTGAGATCGCTCATGTCACCCTCCCCTCGTCCAAGGGCCGGGCAAGACCAGATCGCGATGCACGACGATCCTCAAAGGCCAACCGGGTCGCACGCGCAAAGTTGGCTGGACATTGAGATTGCGCGCGACAAGCTGGTCACCCGCCCTCGCCCCGCTCTGCTGCGCCGATTCCCGGATGGCCCGCACAAGGTCGCTTTCGTCGCTGCCGAAACTCAGCTCGGAGCCGACCCCGAGCAGCGTCGATAGCGCAACGCCCTTCAGAAGTTGCCAGGTGTGGCGATCGATCCTGTCGGACAATCCTGCATAGCCCTGGGTATCGGTCGCCGGTGTATTGTCGATGCGGATCGAGGCGCCATCCGGCAGGATGATCCGCTGCCATACGACCAGCGCGCGGCTCTGCCCGTACGCGACGACGCTGTCATAGCTCCCGATCAGCCGCGAGCCCTGCGGAACAAGCAACGCCTGGCCCGTCACGCTGTCGTAAACATTTTCGGTAACCTGAGCGGTTACGAGCCCCGGAAGATCGGAGTTCAGGCCCGTGATCAGGCTCGCCGCTATGACGCTGCCGGCCTGCACGGTCCAGGCCGAGGCTGCCGGTGTCAATGCATGGGGGTTTGTCTCGCCGCTCGTCTCGACACGCCCGATCCCCAGGCTCGTCTGCTGTCGTTCGTCGGCGCCGGACACTTCGGCAACCCGCGGCGTCGAGGAGTCGGGGCGGGCATCATCCGAAACCGCGGTTCGCACCGAAGGAACTGCCCGCGTGGCGATTTGCAGCATGACAGCCGACTCGCGCGCGGCACGTTCTTCGGCGGCGAGGCGCTGGCGCTCGGCTTCCGCGGCTTCGGCCGCGCGCCGCTCATATTCATCGGCTGCATCGGCCGGCGCCAATTCCATGCCTTGCTGGCGATTGAGAATCGGCCTGCCAAGATCGCCGGGGAGCGGCGGCCCGAGCCGCGCTACGTCACCGTAGTTGACGGGCGCGTCGGCCAGTGCCTCGGCCGATCCCTTAGCGCCGACAATCTTGTCGTCTCCGGCGGGCGCGAGACCGAAAGTTGCCGGCTTCAATGCGAGCCACGCCGTGCCGACCAACGCGGCCGATCCGATTGCGGCAACCGTGACGATCGCGCCTCGGCGGAAGCGGGTCACGCGGCGGGGCGCCGCACGGAGTACCAGGGTTTCGGGATCGACCTTGGCGGGCGCTGCGTCGGAGGGCGGGGTCTCGGGCGCGATCACGGCCGCCTCCTCCGCTTCGGCTGAACGCCCGCGATCCGCACGACCTTTTGCTTCTTGCCGCCGAGCCGCAACTCGGCCGCCTCGAATATCCGGTCGACGACATAATAGCGGCCGGCGACACGATAGTTGACGAGCTGGGCTTCGCCCTCGTCGCCGATGACGAACAAGGGGGGCGCCTCGCCCACTCCGATCGATGGCGGAAATTCGATGAAGGTCTGCCGCCCGTCGTCGAACGCGCGGAGCGGGCGCCAGACCGGCTCGTCGCCCGAAATCGCATAGTTGAAATTGAGGCGTTCGACCGCGAGGCCGGACGCCACGGGTGCGGCCGCTCTTTCGGCGCCCTGCTCGGCGCGCAGCGCGACCAGGGCCTCTTGCGGATAGCTCCAAGAGAGCGCCGCCATCGCGCCGCTCGCCCGGCTCTCCAGTTCGAGATGATAGACGCGCCGGTCGCTCGTGATGACCAGATTGGTGCGGAGCCCCGCCGAAAAGGGCTTCACGAGAATATGGGTTCGCCTGCCCTCCCCGCTGCCGCTGGTCGTATCGCCCACGGTCCAGCGTGCGGTATCGCCCGCCGCGACCGAGATTAGCGTCTCGCCCGGCTGCAATGCGATGTCGGTAATGCGCTCGGGGGCGGCGTACAGGCGGTAGAGCGCGCCGTCGCTGTAGGGATAGACCTGCAGCGCGCCGAGATACGCAGCCTTCGCCGGCTCGCGCAGCGCCGCCTTATTCGCGGCGGCGACGCGCTCTACGGGCTGCGCCGCAGCGGGAACGGCGAGCGCAAGGGCGCTCGCCGACAAGATGAGCATCCGGATCATCGGTCGTTCCTTTCGGTTTGAGTGTCGCTCGCCCCTTCGGGGCCGACGGTCGCCGGCGAGGCGGGCAGGGCTTCAGCGACGCGCCCAATCGGCACGGACGGCGCCGCGCGATCGGCAAGCGACTCCAGTTCGCGGCTCCAGTCGATCGCATCGATGTAGAGGCCGAGCGGGTTCGTTCGCAGGACCTCGGCCGATCGCGGCGGCTGCACCGTTACGGTGAGCATCGCGGTCCAGCGCGTCGTGCCGGCAAGGCTCCCGCGCTCGAATTCGGTCTCGGTCCATTTGACCTGGAAGCTTGTGTCCGAGGCCCGGACGACGCTCGTGACCTGCACCGATACCGTTCGGCGTCCGACCTCGGCGAACGGCTTTGCCGCGCGCGCATATTCGCCGAGAAACTCGGCACCGCGCGCGGTCACGAAATCATAGGCCGACAGCCAACCCTCTCGCATCAGCACCGGGTCGAGCGAACGCGTGCGAATGTTCGTTATGAATCGGCCGAGATGCCAGGCGATCTGGGGATCGGTCGGCCGATAGTCGCTCGCAGCAGGGGCAACCGACTTCGCTTCGCCGAGGCGATCGACCTCGACCACATAGGGAACGACGCGGCTCTGCATCGACTGCCAGACGAGCGCCGCCGCAAGGCCGCTCGCGAGGAACAGCTGGCCGAAGGCTATCAACCGCCAGTTGCGCGCCTGGACGCGGGCCGAGCCGATACGCTCGTCCCATAGCTGCCCCGCACGCTGATAGGGGGTTTCAGGTTCGGGCGTTCGCCCATAGCGCTGCACCGCACGTTTGAATCGCATCGTTCAGTCCCTTTCTCTGATATCGGGGGTGATGCCGCCGCCGCCACGGTCGCCCGACTGGAGCGCGTGGATTGCAGCCTGGCGGCGGTGGCGGGCATTCTGGGTGGAATGAAGCTGCTTCGCCCAGCCCGGCATGGGATCGGGAGCTGCGCCTGCTTCGATCCCGCCAGGCGTGGCGGACGTGGCCGGGTTCCCCGCCTGCCACGCCGCCTGTTCGCCGCGCTCGGCCGCCGCGCGAAAGCCGCCGAACGCGCCGCCGATCCGCTG
>NZ_LYVN01000115.1 GCF_001990265.1 Sphingopyxis sp. KK2 | reverse complement strand
GGGCCAGCAGCGTTGCCAATACCCACCCCGCTGCGACTAGGGCGCAAGCGCCCAAGTCTCGCTGCCCCTCCCGCCTGCGGGAGGGGAGATCATATTATTCTTGGACCACAGCCCCTATCGGAAGAAGCAGTTCGTCCCCGCGAACAGCGCGTCGATCTTTGCCGCATCGCCCGGTGCGGCGAACATGCCGCCGACGACATTCTCGCCCTCGCCGAGGCTGAACTCCTCGCCCAGCGTGCTGTCCTCGATCGCGACGAGCTTGACCGATTCGCCCGCCTTGGCACGGGTCGTGCCGATCGCGATGCCGCTCATCGTCGAATATTGGTCGGCGCCGGGTTCGTTGCCGAGGAACCAGCCGACGAACTTGCCCTGCTGGAAGTTGAGCGTCATCGCGTCGAAACGGGTGAATTCGATCGTACCCGCGCCGCATTGATCGTCGGTCCGCCGGTCGTCGAGGGTGCCCATGACGCGTGCGAGCGCCTCCTCGGCCTGCGCGCGCGGTACGCCGAAGGCGAGCAGGCTGGCCTTGCCGCTTGCCTTGTCGACGAAGCGCAGTCCTTCGCCGTCGAGCGCGACGCCGGTGGTCGCGGCGGCGGGGCCGTCGGCCTTTGCCGCGGGGACCGGGGGTGCGGCGGGCTCCTTGTCGACCGGCGCGGTGTCGGCGGCGGGCTTGCAGGCCGCGAGCAGGCCGATGAGGACGCCATTGAGAATCAGGGTGGTGAGGTGGCGCATCATCGGCTCCTGCGAAGAAGGGGGAGCAGCAATATCGCACCGAGGGTGGCGAGCGCCATATCCTTTTGCGCGTCCCAGATATCGCCCTGTTGCCCGTTATAGCGGTCGGCGGTCTCGCCCGCCGCGACGATGGTGAGCAGCCATTCGAAAATCTCGTAGAGGCACGAGATGGCGAGCGCCCAGGCAAGCACCGTCAGCGCGGCGCCGCGCGGCGTGAGCCCGCCCCAGCGGCGCGCGATCTCGGCGACCGGCACGACCGAGAGCGCGCCGAAGGCGAAGTGGACGAGGCGGTCATAATGGTTGCGGGTCCAGCCGAAGGCGTCGGAGAGGGTGGTGCCGGTGAGCGTATGAACCCAGTCGTCATAGGGGACATTGCTGTAGGCGTAGCGGCCGCCCAATGTGTGAAGCGCGAGGAACGCCACGATGCACGCGAGCGACGCGGTCGAGAGCGGCCAGCGGCGGAGCAGCCAGGGCGACGCGAGCAGGAAGGCGAGCGTCGGGATGTGCTGGAGCAGCGCGATCTCGGGATAGGGCTGCGCGACCTGCGCGGCGAGGAGGAGCGTCGCGAGGAGGGCGAGGAGGATTTTCTGCGCGCGCGGGAGGGCGGCGAAGGCCGCGATCATCGCGTCACCAGCGCAGCGACATGCAGCTGAGCCCCGCGTCGATACGCGCGATCTCGCGCGTCGCGAGCGGGCGGATCGCGAGGCCGCGCGCGCTCAGCAGCGCATGCGTTGCGGGCCAGCGGTCGCCGACGAGAAGACTGTCGTTGATACGCAGGAGGTTGGCGGCTTCCTCCTCGCCCGGGGGCGTCACGACCACCTCGAGCCCGGCGAATTGCGGGCAGTCGGCGAGCGCGGGGACGGCGAAGATCGTCTCTGCGTCGATCAATCCGCAGCCGGTCTTGAAATGGAGCACGCCGGGCGGGGTGTCGGCAATTTCGGCCCGATAGCCGAGGTCGGCGAGCAGCGTCGCGAGCTGCTCGGCGCCGACGCGGTTCGTGCGCGCCGAGAGGCCGATGACGACGCGGTCGGCGAGGCGCAGCACGTCGCCGCCATCGACATGGCCGACGGTGAGTTCGAGCACGCGGTCGTGATGCGCGGCGAGCGCTTCGCCGATATAAGCGACCTCGCCCGCGCGCGTCGCGGCGCCGGGGCGGAGCAGGATCGCGCCTTCGGGAAAGGTCAGCGCGACATCCTCGACGAACAGCGCATCGGGGAAGGCGTCGAGCGGCGGTAGGACGGTGAGGTTCAGGCCAAGCTCGCGCAGAGTCGCGAGATAGGCGTCATGTTCGGTGGCCAGCGCAGGAAAGTCGGGATCGGGGCCACCGTCGGCGCGGATTCCCTTCACCGCCGACGGAGCGGGCGTACGGGTTATGGCATGGGTGAAGGCGTGCGGGGCGGTCATGGGATCAGCGGGCAGGAGCCAGATTCTCTTCGAGGAAGGACAGAACATGGTCCTGCCATGCGCGATCCTGCGTGGCCAGCAGATCATTATGACCCCGGCCCGGCACAATCCACAGGCGCTTCGGCCCCTGCGCGGCGGCGAAGAGGCGTCGCGTTTCGTCAGGCGGGGTATAATGATCGTCGGCGCCTCCGATGATCAGTATGGGTCCGCTGTAGCGCCCGATGGCGGAGATCGGCGAAAGCCGATCGGGACCGACGCCGATACGCAGATCGGACTGGTAGCTCAGCAAGGGTTCGAGCACAGTGGCGGGCCAATCGCCGAGGCGATGGCCGATACGGTTGCGGATCGCGGCGCGGATGTCGGGATAGACGCCCTGAAGGATCAGGGCGTCGGACGCGAGCGGCCCCTGCTCGCCGATCAGCGATGCAGCACCCCCGAGCGAAGAACCGATGATCGCGACCGATGCGCCCGGCCGCTCGGCACGCAGCCAAGCAAGCGCCGCAGCCGCATCGCGGGCCTCGAAATAACCGAAGCTGCGCGCCACCGCCGCCGATTCGCCATGGCCGCGAAAATCGATCGCGAGCACGGCATAGCCCCTTGCGGCAAGCCAGGCGGCCAGTTCGAACTGGCTGGCGCGCGAGCTGTCATTGCCATGCAGCAGCAGCACGGCGGGAGCCGAAGTGTCCGCTGCCGGCCAATAGCTGGCGGCAACCGGCAGCCCATCGGTTGCGCGCAGCGCAACATCGCGGCCGGGCGGGGGCGGCGAAGCGATCGCCGTGTTGGCAGGGCGGGACTGCAACGTGCCGACAGCCCACGCCCCGCCCAGCAGGGAGAGGCTTCCGGCGAGGGACAACAGGCCGAACCAGCGCCGGAAGCGGATCAAATGCTCAGCCCTTCTTGAGGTGGCGGCGGCCGAGCAGTTCGGCGATCTGCACCGCGTTCAGCGCGGCGCCCTTGCGCAGGTTGTCGCTGACGCACCAGAGGTTGAGGCCGTTATCGACCGTCGGGTCCTCGCGGACGCGGCTGACGAAGGTCGCGAAATCGCCGACGCATTCGACGGGGGTGATGTAACCGCCGTCTTCGCGCTTGTCGTGGAGCACGACGCCCGGCGCCTCGCGCAGGATGCGCTGCGCATCCTCCGCCGAGAGTTCATCCTCCATCTCGATGTTGATCGATTCCGAATGGCCGACGAAGACGGGGACGCGGACGCAGGTCGCGGTGACCTTGATCTTCGGATCGAGAATCTTCTTGGTCTCGACGACCATCTTCCACTCTTCCTTGGTCGAGCCGTCGTCGAGGAACTTGTCGATGTGCGGGATGACGTTGAAGGCGATCTGCTTGGTGAACTTCTGCACGTCCTTTTCGTCGCCGACGAAGATCTGGCGCGTCTGGTTCCACAGCTCGTCCATGCCCGCCTTGCCCGCGCCCGACACCGACTGATAGGTCGAGACGACGACGCGCTTGATGGTCGCGGCGTCATGCAGCGGCTTCAATGCGACGACCATCTGCGCGGTCGAGCAGTTGGGGTTCGCGATGATGTTGCGCTTCGTATAGCCGTCGATCGCGTCGGGGTTCACCTCGGGCACGATCAGCGGCACGTCGGGATCCATGCGATAGAGCGACGAGTTGTCGATCACGACGCAGCCCGCGGCCGCAGCCTTGGGCGCGTGGATCGCGGTCGCGTCGCTGCCGATCGCGAAGATCGCCATGTCCCAGCCGGCCCAGTCGAAATTCTCGATATTCTGGCACTTCACCGTCTTGCCGGTGTCGCCGATCTCGATCTCGTCGCCCTGGCTGCGCGACGAGGCGACCGCCGCGATCTCGTCATAGGGGAATTCGCGTTCGGCGAGGATGGCGAGCACTTCGCGCCCGACATTGCCCGTCGCGCCGGCGACAACGATACGATAACCCATTGAAACACTCCTCGTACGTAGAATTCGGTTGAAACTCAGACTTTCCAGCGGAAACGGCCGGTCAGCGGGTGGTCGAACAGCGCGTCTTCCTCGCGCGTGCCGCGACCGATATTGTGGATGATGAGCGGGCGACCCGCTGCGCTAGTTCGGTCGGAGACGATGCCGGTGTGCGGGAAACGTCCGCCGGTCATCGCGGTGAAGATGTCGCCCGGCCGCCAGTCGGCGGGATCGATCGAGAGCGGCAAGCGCGCACGCTGGCGCGTCCAGTAGGCCGCAAGGTTCGGTACGCGGCGATGATCGATGTTGCGGTCGGGACGGCGCAGCCCCCAGTTTTTCGGATAGGCCCCAAAATTGGCCTTCATGTCGGCGTTTACAAGCGCCTGCAGGTCGATGCCCAGCGCGTCGCGATAGGCGCGGATCACGACGTCGGTACACACACCCCTGGCGCGCGGCACGTCGCCGTTCGGGAAAGCGAGCACGGTATAGGCCGGGTCATAGGCGAGCGTGACGCCGACCTGCTTGCGGGCGGCGGCGACGAGCCGCTCGGCGATCGTCGCGGCAAGCGCCCCGCCCGACAGCCCGAGTGCGCCAAAGCACAGCCCCGCGCCGAGGACGGCGCGCCGTGAAGGCTGGAAGGACGCGGACTGCTGCATGGATTTTGCGTTGCCCAAATGAAAACGACCGGCTCTGCCTGTTGGCGGAACCGGTCGTTTTTGAAAGCTGTTTCGGCTTTGTAGAGGAGAAGCTCTCCTTAGCCTTCGCCGGCTTCCGACCGGTAATCGCGGCGTTCCGCAATACGCGCCGATTTACCAGTGCGGCCACGAAGATAGTAAAGCTTCGCACGACGCACGGCACCCTTGCGGATCACGGTAATGCTGTCGATGTTGGGCGAATAGAGCGGGAACACGCGCTCGACGCCTTCGCCGAACGACATCTTGCGCACGGTGAAGTTGGAGCCCATGCCCTTGTTCGAGCGTGCGATGCACACGCCTTCGAAATTCTGCACGCGGGTGCGTTCGCCTTCGACGACCTTCACACCGACCTTCAGCGTGTCGCCGGGGCGGAATTCGGGGATCGTCTTGCCAGCCTTGGCAATTTCTTCGGCTTCGATCGTCTGGATGAGGTTCATGACCCTCTAGTCCTTCTTTTTTCGCCGCGCGCCAGAGGCAGGTCGGTCCCGAGCATCGACATGACGCTCCCAAAGGTCCGGCCTGCGTAACCGTGTCTGATCCTCCGCCTGTTGTTTCCGCCAGGCGGCGATCTTCGCATGATCCCCCGATCGCAGCACTTCGGGGATCGTGCGCCCTTCCCATTCAACAGGTCGGGTATAGTGCGGATATTCGAGCAAACCGTTCTCGAACGATTCGTCGTCCCCGCTTGAAGTCGCGCCCATTACGCCGGGAATCAGCCGAATGCAAGCGTCGAGGAGCATCAGCGCCCCCATCTCGCCGCCCGACAAGATGATATCCCCCATCGACACCTGTTCGATCGGCCGCGCGTCGAAGATGCGTTCGTCGAAACCCTCGAAACGCCCGCACAAGATGATCGCCCCCGGCCCCGCCGCGAGACTGCGCACGCGCGCCTGGGCGATCGGCGCCCCGCGCGGGGTCATCGCGAGGACCGGGAGGTCGGGATTCGCCGCGACCGCATGGTCGAGCGCGGCGGCCAATATGTCGGCCTTGAGCACCATGCCCGCGCCGCCGCCGGCCGGCGTGTCGTCGACGGTGCGGTGCCGATCGGTCGCGAAATCGCGGATCTGGACAGGCGCGCAGGACCAAACCCCCGCCTCGAGCGCACGACCCGCCATGCTGTGCCCCAGCGGGCCGGGAAACATGTCGGGATAGAGGGTCAGGGGGACGGCGGTGAAGGTCATTTTTGTGTCCAATTCTCGACCATTAATCCCGGTACGTCGGCAAAGTCGGCTTTGTTGTTGGTGATGACAGTTGCGCCGATACTGAGCGCATGAGCTGCCAGCAATCGATCAAAACGCGCACGTTTGAAGGGCAATCTTGCGTATTCCCGCGCCGCCGCCTCGTCGAACGGCAGGATCGGGATCGCCCGCACAAATGCTTCAAGAATGTCGGGAGGCGGTGGCTTGCCGAGTTCCGACCCCAAGGCGATTTCCGCAAAACTAACCGCCGATAGCGCGACCTCGCCAGGAATGCAGTCGGACAATCGCTCGCCGAGCGCGGGGAATTGCGCCGTCATCGCGTACACGGCGCAGTCCGCATCGATCAGATAGCGGATCACGATCCGGACGTTGTCTTCGCAGCAGCTTCCCGCGCGGCGATCGCACTGGGGCGTTCATCGAAATCGCGCCGTTCGGGAACCTTGAGCCCGGGCGCCTTGCCCCAGAAGCCGCTGATATCGAGCTTGGCCTTTGGTTTCTCGGCAGGTTCGAAGCGGAATTCGCCATGCTCCTCGCGGACGATCATCTCGGTCCCCTCCTCCAGCCCGAGTGCCTTGGGCAAACGCAGAGCTAGCGAGTTGCCCGACTTGAAGACTTTGGCGCGATATTCCTTGGTCATGGCAAACTCCGTATATACGCAATGTATATACGAGCGATTGATCGGTCAAGACTGCGGCGCGCGCGCCACCTACCGATCCTTCTCCAGCTCGGCGAGCAGCCATTCGCGGAAGCGTTCGATCTTGCGCACCCCGACGCGGTTGTCGCGGTGGACGAGCCACAGGCCGCGGCCGGTGTCGAGGACGGTCGGGAAAGGCTGGACGAGGCGGCCGCTGTCGAGTTCGTTCCGCCAGAAGAGCGGGGTCATCATCGCGACGCCATAGCCCGCCTGCACCGCGCTCGCCTCCTGCAGCTGGCTGTCGAGTTCGATGCCGCGCCGCGACGGCGGCGGTACCGTCGGTACCCCGGCGGCGATGAACCAGTCGGCCCACCAGCTGTCGTTCGGCGCCAGCCGTTCGACGCGCAGCAGGTCGGCGGGTTCGGCGATGCCCTCCGCCGCGAGGAAGGCGGGCGAGCACATCGGGGTCACCGACTGGTCGAGCAGATGCTGGCCGCGCAGCCCCGGCCAGTCGCCGCGGCCGATGCGGATCGCGACATCGACGTTCGAGGCGTCGAAGTCGATCAGCATGTTCGACATCGACAGTCGCACCGCAAGGTCGGGGTAGGCGAGCTGGAAGCGGCCGATGCGCGCGGCGAGCCAGGCGCCGCCGAAGCTGGTCACCGCGTTGATCGTCAGCACCTCGGCCTCGTCGCTGTCGAGCGCGGCGAAAGCGTCGCCCATCGCGGCGAAGGCGCCGGAGATCGCGGGGAGCAGCCGCTGCCCGGTTTCGGAAAGGCGCACCCGCCCCTTTTCGCGCACGAACAGCGCGCGGCCGAGCCGATCCTCCAATTGGCGTACCTGATAGCTGACCGCCGCCTGCGTCATTCCCAATTCCTCCGCCGCGCGCGAGAAATTTTCCAGACGACCGGCGGCTTCGAAGGTTCGAACCGCGGCGAGCGGGGGTATGCGGGACATGCCAATATATAAGGTCAACTTATGATAGGGCACAAGGCTTTTGTTGGCGGCGAGCCGCGCAAAGGCGCATCTGGGGCGCATCGCAAAGAAGGAGAAAGACGATGCAGGACGAAATCTGGATGCGGAACTGGAACGACGCGCACCCGCGCTTCAGCAGCGATATCGATCGCGGTTTTGCCATGATCGCGGGCACGATCGCCCGGCTGCGCCGCCGCCGCGACGACCGCGATGCCATGCTGCGCGGACGGATCGGGCTCGGCTGACCGGTGCTCGCCACGCGACGCCGCCATGGTCGCAGCGTCGAACTTGCCGGAGAGAGTCCCCGCCGCAAGGTGCTCTTCGGCAAGTTCGGCGCTGCGGCCCCGAAAAACAGCACGGGCAAGACGCGCTTTCGCCGTCGATGTTAACCAAAAATCAGCCGCTTGGCGCCTAGCCTCCTCGCTTCTCGGACCAGGGGGATATGATGGCGCGATGGGCGCGGGCGTTGAGGGTAAGCGCGGTGCTGTTTTGCACCGCCGTACCCGTGCGCGCGCAATCGGCGCTGGCCGACGGCACCGACATGAACTGGGACGGCGTGCTGACCGGGCTTTTCCTGGGCCTGCTGCTGTTTTCGGTCGCCTATAACGCCGCCTTTTTCGCGCTGCTGCGCGAACGCTTCCTGATCTGGCAGAGCGCGCGGACGCTCGCCTATTTCCTGCTGACAATCCTGTTGTCGCCGCTCGCGATGGGCGCCTTCCTGCCGCCCGACAGTTTCGACCGGCAAATCTGGATCAATATCCTGTTCGACCTGGGCATCGTGCTGTCGGGGCCGTTCCTGCGCGCCTATCTGGAACCCGGGATGATCGGGCGGCGGCATTACCAGCTGCTCGGCTGGCCGCCCGCGCTGATCCTGCTGACCACGCCGGCGGTGCTGATGAGCGATCCGCCCATGCTCTATTTCGCGATGCGCAACCTGTTGTTCACCGCGATGCTGGTGACCGCGGTCGGGGCGGTCGTCGTGGCGATCCGCCGCGGCAGCCGCACCGCGCGCTATCAGGCAATGGCGTGGAGCGGGATCACCGGGGTGCTGGCGGTCAGCCTGTTCCACGACATCTTCATGCCCGAACCCTTTCGCCTGCTGCTGTTCCTGCTGCTCCCGGCGCTGGGGCTCGAGGTGATATTGACCGCCTTCGGCATCCTCGACCGGCTCGTCCGGCTTCGCCGCGACCGGCAGGAGGCGCAGGCGCAGGCCGAGGCGATGCGCGTCATCGCGCACACCGACCCGCTGACCGGGCTGCCCAACCGCCGCGCGATCGAGGAAAGTTACGGCAAGGAACCACCGGTCGCGATCGCGATCGTCGACCTCGACCATTTCAAGGCGATCAACGACCGCCACGGCCATGACGTCGGCGACCGGGTGATCTTTGCCGCAGGGGTCGCGCTGGGATCGGGCAGCGCGATGGCGGCGCGGATCGGCGGCGAGGAATTCGCGCTGCTGTTCCGCTGCGAAGCGAGCGCGGTCGCGGGCGAGGCCGAGCGGCTGCGCCAGCGCGTCGGATCCTATATCGCGCAGATGGTGCCGTCGCTGAAGCGCCCGGTGACCGCGTCGATGGGGCTGGTCCATATCGCGCGCGACACGAGTTTCGGCGCGGCGATGAAGTCGGCCGACATCAATCTTTACGCCGCAAAGGAAAGCGGCCGCGACCGGGTGGTATTCATCGCGGCGGCGTGACGCCGCGAACGGGGGAAAGCCGATGTCGAATATGTGGTATCTGATCGCCGAGACGGTCGCCGACGCGGTCGAGGACCGCCGCGAGCGCAAGCAGCGCGGACCGCGCATCCGCGAGCGGCCCGACGGTTTTTCGCGCGAGCGGGTCGCCAACGGCTTTGTCGGGCTGCCGGACCAATATGACGATCTGACCGATCGCGGGATGCGCCATGCGGTCTATAACCTCGTCGGGCGCAAATTCTTCGACCGGCTGTTCCTCGGCACGGTGATGGCCATCGCGCTTGCGCTGTTCGCGCATATTTCGGGCCTCTTTCCGTGGGTCGGCTTTTCGACCTTTCATCATGGCAAGAGCATCTTGCCCAACTGGCGCGAGGACGTCGGGCTGCACACGATGTTCCTGTTCGAAGGCCAGCGGCTGGTGATCGACTATGATCTGGCGATGACCGAACGGTCGGGCCGCGATCATGCCGCCGTCGCGACGCTCTATGGCAAGACGATGCCCGGCAAGTTCAGCTATCCGGTCCGCGTGGCCGAAGGGTCGGGGCGGCTGTCGATCCCGATCGAACGGACCGGCTTCCTGATCGTCAAGACTCCGAACCACCGCACGAACGAATTTCGGAACGACCAGCGGGTGAAGTCCGCGACGGTCAAATGGGGCGCGATGTGGCGCGACCCGGGCGGCGATTACCGGACGCGCTCGATCGCCGAGGTCGCCGCGGACCTGTCGAAGCCGCGCTAGGGTGCGGGCGGCGGCACGACGCGCAGCCGCCAGGCCTGGATCGTCACCGGGCTCGTCGGCGCGAGCAGCAGCGTGCCGTCGAGTTTGCCCTTGTCGCAATTGAGGCGGAAGGCGGTCGATAGCGCGCCGGTCGGGGCGAGCGGTTCGGCGCTCGGGCAGGTGCCGACCTGGTCCTTGAGCTTTGCGAGTTCCGCCGCCCAATTGGCGGCCGAACGGTCGAGCAGGAAGTTCATCGCGAGCTTGCCGTCGAGCGGTTTCAGATTGCCCGCGGCATAGGCAGCCTGCGTCGCGGCGAACATCTGCGCCACCGCGGGCGACACCGGGGTGTCGCGGCCGACGAGCAGCCCGGCCTTGTCCATCGCCACCGCCGTGTCCCATGCCGGCCCCGACGGCCCGGCATAGGTGCGGTTGGCGAGCGCGAAGACGGCGGTGCCGCTGTCGGGCATCAGCATCACATGGCTGCCATAGCCCGGATAACCGCCGCCATGCGCGAGGGTGAGGCCGAGCTCGCAATCCTGCGCGACGCGCCAGCCCATGCCATAGGCCAGGCTCTGCTTGCACGCCTCGGCGCCGGTCGAGCCGATGCGGTTGACGACCGAGGTGAAGTTCGATCCCTGCGCGAGTTCGCGCACCGTCGCGCGGCGGACCGGGCCGGTGTCGGGATCGTCGCGCGCGGGCCAGGCCGAGAGCAGGAAGGCGACCCATTTGGCATAATCATTGGCGCTGACCTGAAGCCCGCCCATCGCATTGAACGCGCCGTCGACCATTTCGGGTTCCGCCGCCCAGGCATCATTTTCCCAGCGATAGCCGAGCGCATAGGTCTCTTTCGGCGCGTGCGGCGCGTCGAAGCCGCTGTGCGCCATGCCGAGCGGGGTCAGGATCGTCCGTTGGACATAGTCGGTATAGGCCATGCCCGAGGCGTTGGCGACGATGCGGCCGAGCAGCGCATAGCCGAAGTTCGAATATTCATGTTGGCTCTGCGGCGCGCGGCTGAAGGGCACGCCGGCGGCGATCATCCGGGTGAATTCGGCCTGCGGCAGCACCTGCTGCCGGTCGCCCCACGGATCGTCGGTGACGAAACCGCCGACATGCTGGAGCAGGTCGCGGATGCGAATGCGCGGGCTGTCCTTGGTGGGATAGGTCCAAGACTTCATTTCGGGCACATATTGCTCGGCAAGGTCGTCGAGGCGGAGCTTGCCGTCGTCGCGCAGCTTGAGGATCGCGAGCGCGGTGAAGGCCTTGGTCATCGAGGCGATGCGGAAAAGGCTGTCGGCGGTGACCGGGCGCTTCGCCTCGAGGTCCTGCACCCCGATGCCCTTCACATGGACGAGCTTGCCGTCCTGGACGATGCCATAGACCATGCCGGGAATATGCGCGTCGACCTGATATTTGGCGAAGAGCGCGTCGATCTCGGGCGTCAGCTGCTCGAGGCTTTGCGGCGCGGCGTCCTGCGCGAGCGCGGGCGACGCGGCCGCCAGCATGGCTGCAAAAAGAAAAGCCGGTCTCAGGCGCATCGGATCCTCCACAAGCGAGCGAGGCGAGTCCGCCCTCCCCTCATCCCGACCTGATCCGGGGTCGCGTGCGCGAGGTCAAGCCTCAAGCGGGGCGGCGGGTGACGAGGGCGGCAACCCTAAATTCGTTGGGCTTGCTTTGACCGGCGATATCAGCAGGATGGCGGCGCGTCGTGGGGGCGCCTGGGGATTCGGACATGCGAAAATTTGTCTATGCGGTGGTGGCGGTGTCGGCGCTGGGCGTCACGGTGCCGGCGGCGGCCGAATGGGTCGAGCTGACCAGCGACGACCGCGGGCTCGTCCAATATTACGACCCGGCGACGGTGAAGCGGAACGGGCAGTTCGTGCAATATCGCGCCCGCGCCGACGGCCGCAGCGCGACGCTCGACGAGGATGAGCCGGTGCTAAGCGATTCGCTCGAAGAGCTGGACTGCAAGGGCAACCGGATGCGGCCGATGGAGATCATCGATTATGACGCGTCGGGCGCCGAAATCGAACGTTTCGACATGACCGACGACGAATATTGGTTCGATATCGTGCCCGAGTCGATCGCGGCGCGCAAACGCGAGCAATTCTGCCGCTGAGCCGGACGGCCTAGCCGGCGTCGGCGAAGGCGCGGGTGACGACGAGCCGCTCGGCGTTCCATTCGGGGACCGCCTCGGCGCGCATCGGCACCATGAAGCGCTTGCCGGTCGGGCGCTCGATCTCGACGATGTCGCCCGCACCGAAATTGTCGATCGCGACAACCTGACCGAGCGGCGTGCCGTCGTCGGCGACGCATGGCAGGCCGAGCAGGTCGTGGTGATAATATTCGCCCTCGGCGAGCGGCGGCAGCGCCGAACGCGCGACGGTGAGCAATGTGCCGCGCAGCGCCTCGGCCGCGCTGCGGTCGGTGACTTCGGCAAAGCTCGCGACCGCGCCCTGATTGGCGGGGCGGATCGACTTCAGGGTCAGCTGGCGGTCGCCCGCGCTGAATGTGGAAAAGGCGCGGAGAGCCTCCGCGCCTTCGCCGAACAGCTTGAGACGCACCTCGCCCCGCACCCCATGCGCGCCGGCAATGGCGGCGAGGGTAACGGGGCGATGCGCGTCGGCCAAGGCTTAGGCCTTGGCTTCTTCTTCGCCGGCTTCGGCAGCCGGAGCTTCCTCGGCAACCGGGCCGCCTTCGGCGACTTCCTCGGCGATCGCGGTCGCGTCTTCGGCGGTCGCGTCGGCGGGGACTTCCTCGGCCACCGCTTCGGCGACGGCTTCGGCGGTTTCTTCGCTCTTCACCGAACCGGTTGCGTCCGATTCAGCGGCTTCGGGAGCGGCAGCTTCTTCGGCCACGACTTCTTCAGCGGCCGGAGCGGCTTCTTCGACGACTTCGGGCTCGGGGGCCGGAGCGGCGGCAGCAGCGGCTGCGGCTTCGGCGGCGTCAGCAGCCTTCTGGGCCTTTTCTTCGGCGCGTTCCTTGGCCTTTTCGCCCGGGACGGCCTTGTTCGGGTTGTTGCGCGCGGCGCGTTCGAGGACACCCGCGGCGTCGAGGAAGCGGGCGACACGGTCGGTCGGCTGCGCGCCAACCGAGACCCAGTGCTTCGCACGCTCGGCGTCGAGCTTCACGCGCTCGGGATTGTCCTTGCCGAGCAGCGGGTTGTAGCTGCCGATGCGCTCGATGAAGCGGCCGTCGCGCGGGGCGCGCGAATCGGCGACGACGATCTTGTAATAGGGGCGCTTTTTCGAACCGCCGCGCGACAGGCGAATGGAGGTAGCCATAGGTAATTCCTTCTTTCTAATTCAAATTCAGGTTGTCGGTTAAAGTCACTTTTTCTTGTTCATCAGATTGGCGAGTTCGGGCGGG
>NZ_LYVN01000114.1 GCF_001990265.1 Sphingopyxis sp. KK2 | reverse complement strand
CCTTCGAACTGTCGGACGGCGCCGCCACAATTGACGATGATGCGGTCGGCGCCGTCCGACAGTTCGAAGGCGAGCGTCGAAGCGCAGCCCGCCTCGGTCACGCGGGCAATGGGGGGCGGGGCGGCGTCGGCGAGCAGCACGACCTTGTTCGCGACGAGCCGCTGATAGCCCCAGTCGCGTGCCTGCTTGAGCGGCCGGGTGCGCACCCCGCTCGCGGTGACGATCGCCTGGATCTGTTCGGCCGCGATCGCGCCGCTGCCCTGCCAATTGCCCATGCCGCCATCGGCGTGGACGAGGCCGAGCAGCGCGGGCACGGTGCGGGCGAGCACTTCCTGGACGAAGGGCGGCACCTCCATGCGTCGCATATCATAGATGCGCGCGAGCATCGCGAGCGCCATGATCGCGTCGAGCTGCGCCTGCGGCGAGCGCGCGATATTGCCGCCGTCGGCGTAGAAGCTCGTTTCGAGCACCTTGCGCAGCCCCGCTTCGCCGAACACCTGCCGCGGCTCGCCGCCGGGCATCAGCAGCGACGCCGCAACGATCCCGGTCCAGGCGACGAGCTGGCCGATGCCGGGGCGCGTCTTGTCGGCGACGCGGTCGAGGTGGCGCGCCGCGCGGGCGAGATGGTTGAGCACCGCCGAGCGGTAGATCAGGTCGCTCGACGACAGGATCAGCGGCGCGTGGAAGGCCCAATAGAGGATGCGCCAGCCGGTGTTTTCGGCGCTCCACGCCGGCTCGCCGACGGTCTCGCCATTGGCGGCGAGCCAATTGCGCACCATCGCCTCGGCGATCGGGGCACCGTCGGCGCGGCTGCCCGTGGCGGCGAGGTCGCGCAGCCAGGCGAAGCTGTGGAGATAGTCGGCGAAGGTCGGGGCGACGTCGAGTGCCGCGAAATCGAGGTCGCCGAGCGAGAGGCGAAGCCCGCGATGGAGGAAATGGCCGGCGCGGATCGCGGTGCCTGCGCGCGTGTCGCCGGGCACCGGGTCGACCGGCACGCCGAGCAGCTTGAGCGGGAAGCGGCCCTTGAGGCGAAAGGCGTGCAGCGGGGTGCGCCAGGTCAGGCGGGTGAAATGATTGGCGATGCGATCGCCGAGCGACAGGCCCTTTTCGGCCGGCAGGCGGATCAGCCGCTTGCCGGGTTCGATGCTGTCGTCGAGCGGCGCGCCATCGTCGCCGGCGTCGGGAAGCTGGTTGACGGGGGCAGAGGTCAAGGCTCTTCCCTCCACGCTTCAGGCGCCGCGGAGGCTTCGGATATTGCCGGCGTAGGCGTCGGGTCCGCCGCGGAAGGTCGCCGTGCCGGCGACGAGGACATCGGCGCCGGCGGCGATCGCGAGCGGCGCGGTGGCGACGTCGATGCCGCCGTCGACCTCGAGCCGGATGTCGCGGCCCGATTTCTCGATCATCTTCCTGACCGCCTCGATCTTGCGCAGTTGGCTGGAGATGAAGCTCTGGCCCCCGAAGCCCGGGTTGACGCTCATGATCAGTACCAGGTCGATGTCGTCGATCAGATAGTCGAGCATCTTGGCCGGGGTAGCGGGGTTGAGCGAGACGCCCGCCTGCTTGCCCAGCGACTTGATGTGCTGGACGGTGCGGTGGATGTGCGGGCCGGCCTCGGGATGCACGGTGATGATATCGGCACCCGCCTCGGCAAAGGCGTCGAGGAAATGATCGACGGGCGAGATCATCAGATGGACGTCGAAGGGCAGGGTCGAATGCGGGCGCAGCGCCTTTACCACCGCCGGGCCGATCGTCAGATTGGGCACATAATGGCCGTCCATGACGTCGATATGGACCCAGTCGGCGCCGGCCGTTTCGATGGCGCGGACTTCCTCGCCGAGCCGTGCGAAATCGGCGCTGAGGATCGAGGGGGCGATGCGGATGGGTTGCGGTGCGGCGGACATGGGGATCGGCCTTAACCGCCTACCGATGGTGGGGCAAGCGGCCCCTATGGGCTAGTGGTGGAAAAGCCGATTTATCGCCAGCGCCACCCGCCCTCGGTTCGCGCGCGGTAGATCGGCATCGGCGCGAGGCCGGCGAGGATGACGAAGATCGGCATCAGCATCGGCCGGTCGCGGAGCAGCACCGCGACCCCGGTGATCAGCGCGATGTGGAGCGCGATCACCAGCCAGCCCTGCCAGGCGATCGGCAGGCCGGTGCCATAACCGCGGCGCTTCGGGCGGAACCAGGGGCGGTCGTCGAGCAACAAATGCAGCATCTCAGCTTTCCTCCTTGGGTGGGCGCCCGCGTTTTGCCGGGACGGGCGGCTTGACGGTCACGCCGCGCCGCGCCAGCGCCTCGCGCAGCAACACCTCGATCTCGGCATTGGCGCTGCGCAGTTCGGCGGCCGCCATCCGCTCGATCGCGGCGTAGAGCGCCGGATCGAGGCGGAGGGCAAAGGCCTTTTTGGACTGGGCAGCCACCGACCCGTCCTCAGTAGAGCGAGCCGGTGTTGACGATCGGCTGGGTGTCGCGTTCGCCGCAGAGCACGACCATCAGGTTCGATACCATCGCCGCCTTGCGCTCGTCATCGAGCTCGACGACCTGCTTTTCGGACAATTGCTGGAGCGCCATCTCGACCATCGACACCGCGCCCTCGACCAGCTTGGCGCGCGCCGCGACCACGGCTTCGGCCTGCTGGCGGCGGAGCATCGCGCCGGCGATCTCCGGCGCATAGGCCAAGTGGGTGAGGCCGCATTCGTCGACGGTGATCCCCGCGACGTCGAGCCGTTCGATCAGCGCCTTGCGCAGTTCGACCCCGACCTCGTCGTGATTGCCGCGCAGCGTGATTTCCTGATGCTCGATATCGTCATAGGGGTAGCGCGAGCCGATCGAGCGCACCGCGGCCTCGATCTGCGCCATCACGAATTCCTTGTAATCGTCGACGTCGAACAAGGCCTGCGCGGTGTCGGTGACGCGCCACACGACCTGCGCTGCCATCTCGATCGGGTTGCCGCGCAGGTCGTTGACCTTGATCTTGTCCGAAATCACGTTGTTCGCGCGGACCGCGATCTTCTTGCGCGTGTACCAGGGCAGGACCCAGCGCAGCCCCTCTTCGCGGTCGGTGCCCTTGTACGCGCCGAACAGCTGGATTGCGGCGGCCTCGTTGGGGTTGATCAGATAGAAGCCGCAGAGGATCAGGAAACCTGCGACGGCGGACAGGACGACGACGGCCCATTTCCAGACGACCATGACGTCGGCATTGCCGTTGGTGATCCCCGCCCACAGCGCGACCGCCAACAGCAGCAGCCAGATGAACAGCATCAGATAACCGCTTTGTGTCGCCGCGCGCCCCTCGCGGCTGCGGTTCAGTGCGGGCGTTCCCGTGTCGACCATATTTCCCTCCGAATCACTCAATATAAAGATGATATCATATTTATATCGTATGAGGCGGCGGTCAAGCGCAATCGCAAGGGCGCGGCGCGGCTTGCCAAGCGGGACGCGCGTGCCGCATGGGTGGGGCATGGAGATGCGCGAAACCTGGCCCGCGCGGCTGCGGCGCTGGCTGCGTCGATACGGCCCCGCCGAAGTGGCGGCGGTCGGCGCGAGCTATGCCGGCTATCTGGGGGCGAGCGCGATGGGGGCGCCGCTGGTCGGCGCCGCCTATGCCGCGGCGATGATCGAGAATGTGGGCTTTTATGGCGTGATGGCGGCGCAGGCGGCGTGGACCGCAGCGCCGGGGCGGCGCTGGCGTTCTGTGGCGCTGTTGCTGGTCGAGTTCGGGCCCGCCGAGCTCTTCGACACCTTCCTGATCCGCCCGGCGGCGGTCGGACTGACCGTCTGGCTGCTCGGCCCGGCGCTCGGCATCCTCGCGGGCAAGCTGCTCGCCGATGTCGTCTTTTATGCGCTGGCGATCGCGACGCACGAACATCTGCGCCGCAAGGGGCTGGGATGATCGCAGGGGCGCGGCGTTGACAGCCGCGCCCCCGCCAATCCTTATTCGCCCGTCGGGAAGCCGCGCTTGCGGAGCAGCGCCTTTACATCGGGGTCGCGGCCGCGGAACGCGCGATAGGCTTCGGCGCGGTCGGTCTCGTTGCCGGTCATCAGCAAAATGGTGCGGAACTTGTCGGCGACCGTCCGGTCCCACGGACCGCCGGCTTCGGTGAACGCCGCCCAGGTGTCGGCGTCCATCGTTTCAGACCACAGATAGCTGTAATAGCCCGCCGAATAGGCGTCGCTCGAGAAGAGGTGACCGAATTGCGGCAGGCGGTGCCGCATCACGATTTCCTTGGGCATGCCGATTTCGGCGAGCGTCTCGCGCTCGAACTTGTCGATGTCGGTCGGCGGCGTCTTGCGGTCGTGCAGCTTCATGTCGACGATCGCGCTCGACAGATATTCGACCGTCGAAAAGCCCTGGTTGAACTTGTCCGAGGCGAGGATCTTGTCGACCAGCGCCTGCGGGATCGGCGCGCCGGTCTTGTAGTGCGTCGCGAACTTCGACAGCACCTCGGGCGTCATCAGCCAATTCTCGTTCACCTGGCTCGGATATTCGACGAAGTCGCGCGGCACCCCGGCAAGCGCGGGGTAATAGACGTGCTGCAGCAGATAATGGATGCCGTGGCCGAATTCGTGGAACAGCGTCGTGGCATCGTCGAGGCTGACGAGCGTCGGTTCGCCCTTCGCGCCCTCGGTGAAATTATTGTTGTTCGACGCGAGCACATTGCGTTCGCCGCCGAGCGTCTGCTGGCTGCGATAGGTGGTCATCCATGCGCCCGACCGCTTTCCGTCGCGCGCGAAATTGTCGAGGTAGAGGACGCCGACATTCTCGTTGGTCTTGAGGTTATAGACCTCGAAGGTCTTCACCTTGGGGTCGAAGACGGGGATGGTGCCCGTATTTTCCCTGAACCCCAGGTCATAGAGCTGGCCCGCCGACCAGAACATGCCCTCGACCAGCTTGTCGAGCTGGAGATAGGGTTTCACCTCGCTTTCATCGAGGTCGTATTTCGCCTTGCGGACCTTCTCGGCGTAGAAGCGATAGTCCCAGGGTTCGATGGTGATCTTCGGACCATTGCCGGCCTTGGCGTCGGCATCGGCGATCGCCTGCATGTCGGCGACCTCCTCATGGACGCGCGCAACTGCGGCGGGCCACACCTTCATCATCAGGTCCATCGCGGCTTCGGGGGTCTTGGCCATGGTGTCGGCCATCCGGTACGCGGCATGGTTCGGGAAACCGAGCAGTTCGGCGCGCTGCTGGCGCAGCTTCAGGATCTCGGCGATCGTCGCATTGGTGTCATTGGCATCGCCATTGTCGCCGCGGTTGACGAACGCGGTATATACCTTTTCGCGCAGCTTGCGGTTGGTGGCGTTCTGCAGCACCGGCTGCGCCGACGAGCGCGTGTTCTTGATCGCCCATTGGCCGGGCTTGCCCTGTGCTTCGGCGGCCGAGGCGAGCGAGGCGACGAAGCCCGATTCGAGGCCCGCGAGTTCGGCCTTGTCGGTGACGAAGGTGTAGAGCTTTTCGTCGCCGAGCAGCTTCGACGAGAAGGTCGAGAACAGCCCTTCGAGCTTCGAATTCAGCGCGACGAGTTTCGTCTTGTCGGCGGCCGACAGATTGGCGCCGTCGCGGACCATTTCCTCATAGCTGCGCTCGACGATGCGGATTTGCTGCGCGTTGAGGCCGCTCGAATTGCGGGCGTCATAGACCGCCTTGTAACGCGCGAAGAGCTTGGGTTCGAGGAACAGCTCGGTGTAGAAGGTCGTGAGCTTGGGGCTCCATTCGGCGTCGATGTCCTCGACGCGGTCGTTCGACTTGTTCGAGGTCTGCACGCCCCACAGCGCGAACAGCCGTTCCATCGTGTCGCCCGCGAGCATCATCGGGACATGGGTGTTCTCGAAGGTCGGTGCGTCGGGATTGTCGATGACGGCCTGCACCTGCGCTTTGGTTTCGGCCATGCCCTTTTCGAAGGCGTCGGGGAACAGCTCGGGGTCCATCTTGTCCCACGGCGGCACCCCCTCGAACGGCCCGGTCCAGGGCGCGAGCATCGGGTTGCCATCGGCGGGCGCGGTGGCGGCCGGGGCGGGGGCGGTGGTTTCGGCGGCGAGGGTCATCTGGCTATAACCCACAAGCATCGCGGTCGATGCAAGCATCATCGACACACGACGAAACTGGCGACGAGCAAAAGGGGGCGCGGTGCGCGGCATGTTTCGAATCTCCCGGTGGAAAAGGTTTCGGACGAAACCATGTCGGGAGGCGTCTTAACCCCATATGACAGATATGTGCAAGTTTGCGGCCGGTCAGCCGCCGAACATCGGCTGAGCGAGCCCCGGCACATCGACGCGGAAGGTGAAGACGCCGCCTGCATGCGGCTGCGTGAGGCGCTCCTCGTCGGTCAGGTTCTTGCCCGCGCTGGTGACGAAGGCGGTGCGCATGTCCGCGCCGCCAAAGGCGATCATCGTCGGGCGCTGGACGGGCAGGTCGACCGTCTGGAGCAATTCGCCCGCCGGCGACAGGCGGACGATGCGCCACCCGTCCCACAGCGCCGACCAATAGCAGCCTTCCGCATCGACCGCGGCACCGTCGGGGCGGCCATTGCCTTCGGCAAATTCGTGGAACAGCCGGCCTTCGCCGAGCGTGCCGGTCGCGGGGTCGACGTCATAGGCGTGGACGCGGTGCGTCGGGGTGTCGGCGTGATAGAAAATGCGGCCGTCGGGGCTGAACGCCGCGCCATTGCTCGTCATCAGCCCGCCGAATATTTCGGTCAGCGATCCATCGGGATCAAGGCGGTAGAGTGCCGCATCGCGCTTCGGCTTGTCGCCGGTCAGGCTGCCGACCCAGAGGCGCCCGGCACTGTCGACGCAGCCGTCGTTGAAGCGCTGGTGCGGCAGGTCGGCAAGCGCGGCTGGGCCGAAGGGGCGCGGCACCGCGCCCCATTCGTCGATCAGCGCGCAGCCGTCGCCGAGCGCGGCGACGAGCCCGCCGCCCGCGCGCGGCGCGACGCAGCCGACCGGCTGGTCGAGTTGCATCCATTCATGCTCGCCGCTCGCGGGGGCGAGCCGGTGGATCTGCTGCGCGTCGATATCGACCCAATAGAGGCGGGCTTCGCCGGCGTGCCAGCGCGGCGATTCGCCGAGCAAGGCGCCGGCATCGAGGAGGAGGTCTGCCATGGGGCGAGCCTAGCGAGGGACGCTGCTGCTGCACAGGGCTGCAAAGCTATTCACTGCGCCGCTCTCTATCAACGTCGCCCCCGCGAAGGCGGGGGCCGCAGGAAAGCTTGCACAATTACGATAGCGGCCCCCGGCTTCGCGGGGGCGACGTGCAACTTATCATGCCGTAGCGTCTTTCCACTTGACGTGCACGTAAACGTAAGGTCTTTTGCCGCTCGAAAATTGCGGCCGACTCCCCGCGTGCGTTCGGCTGCCCAAGGGAAAGGAAGATCATGTCGCTCGATAACCTGTCGCGCTCGGCCTATGGCGAGGATCATGAGGCGTTCCGCGCCACGGTCCGCCAGTTCCTCGAAAAGGAAGTCGCGCCCAACGCGGCGCAATGGGCCGAGGACAAGATCGTCCCCAAGTCGATCTGGCCCAAGGCCGGCGAACTCGGCATGCTGTGCCCGACGGTGCCCGAGGAATATGGCGGGCTCGGCCTCGACTTCGGCTATAATGCGATCGTCGACGAGGAAAGCGCGTACTACGGCCGCGCCACGACGGGCTTCTCGCTCCAGTCGGATATCGTCACCAGCTATATCGTCAAATATGGCAGCGAAGAGCAGAAGAAGCACTGGCTGCCCCGGATGGTGTCGGGCGAGACGATCACCGCGATCGCGATGACCGAACCGGGCACCGGCTCCGACCTTCAGGGCATGCGCACGACCGCGAAGAAGGATGGCAATCATTATGTCATCAACGGATCGAAGACCTTCATCACCAACGGCCAGAATGCCGACCTGATCCTCGTCTGCGTCAAGACCGACACCGAGGTGCAGCCGGCGTGGAAGGGCGTGTCGATCGTCCTCGTCGAGGCCGACCGCGAGGGTTTCGAGCGCGGCCGCAACCTCGACAAGATCGGACAGGACGAAGCCGACACGTCGGAGCTCTTCTTCAACGACGTCCGCGTGCCGATCACCAACTGCCTCGGCGAGGAAGGCCAAGGCTTCATCTATCTGATGAGCGAGCTGCCGCAGGAACGCCTGTCGATCGCGGTCAGCGCGCAGGCCTCGGCGCAGCGCGCCTTCGACGACACGGTCGAATATACCCGCGAGCGCAAGGCGTTCGGCAAGCCGATCCTCGACTTCCAGAACAGCCGCTTCGTGCTCGCCGACCTGAAGGCCAAGCTGCAGGTGGGCTGGGCACATCTCGACTGGGCGCTCGCGCGGCACATGAAGAAGGAACTGACCCCCGAGGAGGGCGCCGCGGCAAAGCTGTGGCACACCGACCTGCAATGGGAGGTGATGGACAAATGCCTCCAGCTTTTCGGCGGCTCGGGCTATATGAACGAATATCCGATCGCCCGCGCCTGGCGCGCCGCGCGCGTGACGCGAATCTTCGGCGGCACGAACGAAATCATGAAGGAACTGATCGGGCGGAAACTCTGACGCGAAAACTCTCTCCCTTTGAGGGAGAGAAAGACTTGGCTTGGCGGCTCGCCGCCTAGCAAGTCTTGTGAGGGGATCTTACCTTGGCGTCATCATGCGACGTCATACCCCCTCACCCAGCTTCGACTAGGCGGACGAGCCGCCAAGTCTCCGCAACCCTCTCCCTTGAAGGGAGAGGGGAATTGGATTTGAAAGGAACTCCCCATGGCTCATGCATATATCGTCGATGCCGTTCGTACCGCCGGCGGCAAGCGCGGCGGCAAGCTCGCCGGCGTCCACCCCGTCGACCTCGGCGCCGCGGTGTTCGACGCGATCGCCGACCGCAATGATTTCGACACCGCGAAGATCGACGACGTCATCACCGGCTGCGTCAGCCAGGGCGGCCAGCAGACGATGGACGTCGGCCGCAACGCGGTGCTCGCCTCGAAGCTGCCCGACTCGATCCCCGCGGTCACCATCGACCGCCAGTGCGGCTCGTCGCAGCAGGCGATCCAGTTCGCCGCGCAGGCGGTGATGTCGGGCACGCAGGACATCGTCCTTGCGAGCGGCATCGAGAGTATGACGCGCGTGCCGATGGGCAGCGTCGCGACCCTGTTCATGAAGGAAGGGCTCGGCCATTATAAGTCCGAGCGGCTCGAGGAGAAATTCCCCGGCATCATGTTCAGCCAGTTCGCCGGCGCCGAAATGATCGTCAAGAAGCACGGCTTCACCAAGGACGATCTCGACGCCTATGCGCTCGAAAGCCACCGCCGCGGCAAGGCGGCGACCGAAGCCGGCCATTTCAAGCGCGAGATCGTCGGCGTCGAGATCGACACCCCCGAAGGCCGCCAGCTTCACCTCGTCGACGAGGGCATCCGCTTCGACGCGACGCTCGAGGGCATCGCGGGCGTCAAGCTGCTCCAGGAAGGCGGCTCGATCACCGCGGCCTCGTCGAGCCAGATCTGCGACGGCGCGTCGGCGGCGCTCGTCGTTTCGGAACAGGCGCTCAAGGATCACAATCTGACCCCGCGCGCACGCATCCACCATATTTCGGTGACCGCGGGCGACCCGGTGATCATGCTCGAGGAACCGCTGTTTGCGACCGAAAAGGCGCTGAAGCGCGCGGGCATGAAGATCGAGGACATCGACGCCTATGAGGTCAATGAGGCCTTCGCGCCCGTCCCGCTCGCCTGGCTCAAATATCTCGGCGCCGACCATGGCCGTCTCAACCAGCATGGCGGCGCGATCGCGCTCGGCCACCCGCTCGGCGCCTCGGGCACCAAGCTGATGGCGACCCTGCTCGGCGTGCTCGACGCGACGGGCGGCAAATACGGCCTCCAGACGATGTGCGAAGGCGGTGGCCAGGCCAACGTCACGATCATCGAGCGGCTGTAATATTCTTCAAACCCCTCCCCTTCAGGGGAGGGGCAGCGAGACTTGCGGGCTTGCCCGCTAGTCGCAGCGGGGTGGGCCGACCGGCCTTGCTTCACGCTGCGACCCCCACCCCAACCCCTCCCCTGAAGGGGAGGGGCTTTCGTCAGGAGAGCCTTAAATGAAACTCGATTCCACTATATCCGCCGTCGTCACCGGCGGCGCCTCGGGCCTCGGCGCCGCGACCGCGCGCCTGCTCGCCTCGAAGGGCGTCAAGGTCGCGATCTTCGATCTGCAGGAAGAAAAGGGCAAAGCCCTCGCCGAAGAACTCGGCGGCGTCTTCTGCGAATGCAACGTCACCGACGACGCCTCGGTCGACGCCGCCTTCGCCAAGTCGCGCGAAGCGATCGGGCAGGAGCGCATCCTCGTCAATTGCGCCGGCACCGGCAACGCGATCAAGACCGCCAGCCGCTCGAAGGAAGACGGCAGCATCAAGCATTTCCCGCTCGATGCGTTCAACTGGATCATCCAGATCAACCTCGTCGGCACCTTCCGCTGCATCGCCAAATCGGCGGCGGGCATGATGACGCTCGATCCGACCGAAGACGGTGACCGCGGCGCGATCGTCAACACCGCGTCGGTCGCCGCTGAGGACGGCCAGATCGGCCAGGCCGCTTATTCGGCGTCGAAGGGCGGCGTCGTCGGCATGACCCTCCCCGTCGCGCGCGACCTCGCGTCGGAGAATATCCGCGTCAATACCATCCTGCCCGGCATCTTCGACACCCCGCTGCTCGCGGGTGCGCCGCAGAATGTCCGCGACGCGCTGGGCGCCTCGGTGCTCAACCCGAAGCGCCTCGGCAACCCCGCCGAATATGCCAATCTTGCGGTCTGCATGATCGAGAACGGCTATTTCAACGGTGAGGACGTGCGCCTCGACGGCGGCATCCGCATGGGTCCGCGCTGATATGCCCAAACCGGAGAGCTGGCGGCTGCACGCCGCCAGCTACCCCGTCCACCTCGACCTGCAGACGCGGTTCCAGGACATGGACATCAACGGCCACCTCAACAATGTGGCCTTTGCGGCGCTGTTCGAAAGCGGCCGGGTGCTGCTCAACCGCGAGGTGAGGCCGCTGACCGAGCGTCCCGCGAACGAGCGCACGATGGTCGCCGCGGTCGAGATCAACTATCTTGCCGAAGGCAATTTCCCCGACCCGGTGCTGATCGCGACGGGCATCGGCCGCCTCGGCACCTCGAGCTGGACGATCGTCCAGGCGATGTTCCAGAACGGCCGCTGCATCGCGACCTGTGATACCGTGGTGGTGTGCCGCACCGACGGTGAAGCGAAACCGCTGCGTGCGGAGATGGTCGCGGAGCTGGAAGCGAAGCTGGCGACGGCGGCCTGATGTCCTTCTCCCTTGATGGGAGAAGGACACGCAGCCTTGCGCCGCAGGCGCTAGGCAGAGTTGGATGAGGGTGATGGTGCGCCCAAGCGCCCTCGTTTCAGGCCGAGACCGCACCCCCACCGCTGCGACTAGGCAGCAAGCTGCCAAGTCTCGCTGCCTCCCCCATCAAGGGGGAGGGAACAAAAATCAAAGCTTCTTGTCCGCATCGGGCACCGACCGGATCAGGTCGCGTGCGAAGCCGATCAGGCCGATCTGGCGGCGGCGCTTCAGCCGTTCGGCGCGCAGGATCGCGCGGACCTCGTCGAAGCAGCCTTCGACATGGTCGTTGATCAGCACATAGTCGTAGCCGTCCCAGTGGCTGATCTCGTTCGCGGCGCGTTCCATACGGGCGGCGATCACCTCGTCGCTGTCGGTCTTGCGCGACCGCAGGCGGCGTTCGAGCTCTTCCATCGTCGGCGGCAGGACGAAGACGCGCACGACGTCGGGTCCGGCCTCCTGATAGAGCTGCTGTGCGCCCTGCCAGTCGATGTCGAACAGCACGTCCTTGCCCGCGGCGAGCAATTCCTCGACCGGCGCGCGCGGGGTGCCATAGCGGTGGCCGAAGACATGCGCCCATTCGAGGAACTCGCCGTCGGCGGCCATCGCCTTGAATTTTTCGGTGTCGACGAAATGATAATGGACGCCATCCTCCTCGCCCGGGCGCGGCGGGCGGGTGGTGGCGGAGATCGACAGCGCGATATCCTTGTCGGCCTCGAGCATCATGCGCGAGATGGTGGTCTTGCCCGCGCCCGAGGGCGAGGAAAGGACGAACAACACGCCGCGGCGGTTGAGGTGGACGCTTTCAGCCATGGGCGCTAATTGCGCGGAGACACGCGGCGGTCAAGGGGGAGACATATGGCCGGAATATCGCGCAAGGGCTGGCTGGTCGCCGCGGCGCTCGTCGCGCTGCTCGCCGCGATCCTGTTTGCGATGGGGCGCCCGCCGATCTGTCCGTGCGGCACGGTCAGCCTGTGGCACGGCGTGGTGCAGTCGAACCAGAACAGCCAGCAGATTTCGGACTGGTACAGCTTCAGCCATATCATCCATGGCTTCATCTTCTTTGGCCTGTCGCGCTGGCTGCTGCCGCGCGCGCCCATGTGGGCCGCGCTGGCGATCGCGATCGGGATCGAGGGCGCGTGGGAAATCCTCGAAAATTCACCGATCATCATCGACCGCTATCGCGAGGTCACCATGGCCTTCGGCTATTCGGGCGATTCGATCCTCAATTCGGTGAGCGACACGCTCTTCATGATCGCGGGCTTCCTCGCCGCGAGCCGGATGCGCGGGTGGGTGACCGTCACGCTCGCGATCATCTTCGAACTGTTCACGCTGTGGACGATCCGCGACAATCTGACGCTCAACGTGCTCATGCTCGTTTCGCCGGTCGAGGCGGTGAAGGAGTGGCAGGCGGGGGCCTGAAAACGCCTCCACCCCGCCGGATGTCTCCGGCGGGGCTTCGGGCGACCCGGCTCGCCGAGTGATCGGCACCGGGGATGGCTGTTCGTCACAAGTGCGCGAACGCCGGGCCGGTTCGGTTACAGGCGACAGCGCAAGGTGCGGCCGTCGCGGCTGCGATAGCTGTCGGTGCGGCTATTATAGGATCGATAGGCGCGCTGGCAGGCGCGGACATGACGATACCAGTCGCCATGCTTCGTGAAATGTTTCGGTGGGGCGGGCGGACGCGTGCCCCAGCTCTTGTCCCATTGGCCGTAGCGTGCGTCGCCCTGCGGTGCGGGTTTGGCGGGCTTGGCGGGGGCCGTCGCGGGCTCGGCCTTCGCCGGTGCCGGCCGGGCTTGCGCCGATGCGGCGGGCGCACCGCTCATCGCCAGCGCGGCGAGGGCGGTGAGCAGCAGGATGCGGGGGGTCATCGTCTGTCTCCTTCGGTGGGGGATGATTGGGCTTCGGCGGTGGTTACCGCGCCGTCGCGGTCGCGGTCCCAGGCGTCGAGCATCGCGGCGGCGGGAGCGACGAACTCGGCGCGCGAGATGAAGCCGTCCTCATCGCTGTCCTCGGGGCGCGGAAAGGGAAAGCCGCTCGCCAGATTGTCGCCGCCGCCGGG
>NZ_LYVN01000113.1 GCF_001990265.1 Sphingopyxis sp. KK2 | reverse complement strand
CCGCAACACTCGCGAGCAGCCCGACGACGATGATTTTACGCAACAATTTCATGCTCCACTCCCCAGCCGCAGAATCATGCGGCATCAACCCCGAGTGTGCAAGGCCGCTTCGGCCTGTTGCACCAGAGACGCGATGATTTCCCCCACGGACTCCTCGGATGTTACCATACCCACCGATTGCCCTGCCATTAACGAGCCATTTTCGACGTCGCCGTCGATCACCGCTCGGCGCAGCGCCCCGGCCCAATAATGCTCGATCTGCAGCTGTGCTTCGATCATGTCGACATTGCCGCCGTCGAGCAGGTTCGCGACCTCGCGCTGCTTGGCGGTAAATTCCTCGGTCCCCGCATTTTTCAGCGCGCGCACCGGGATGACCGGCAGGCGCGGGTCGATCTGGACGCTTGCGACGGCGTCGCGTGCCGAGGCGCGGATGAACGCCTTTTTGAAATTGGGATGCGCGATGCTTTCGGTCGCGCAAACGAAACGCGTGCCGAGTTGGACCCCCGAGGCACCCATTTCGAGGTAACCCGCAATGGCCTCGCCGCGCCCGATGCCGCCCGCGACAAAAACCGGCACCTCGTCGGCGAGCGTCGGCAATATCTCCTGCGCGAGCACGCTGGTCGACACAGGACCGATGTGGCCGCCGGCTTCCATGCCCTCGATCACCAGCGCGTCGACGCCCGACCGGACGAGCTTCTTGCCCATTGCGAGCGTCGGGGCAAAGCAGATGACCTTGGCGCCCGAAGCCTTGATCGCCTCGAGGCTGCCCTTGGGCGGCAGCCCGCCGGCGAGGACGACATGGCCGACGCCATGCTTCGCGCAGATGTCGACCAGGTCGAACAATTGCGGATGCATGGTAATCAGATTGACCCCGAAGGGCTTGGTTGCCAGCGCCTTGGTCGCGGCGATCTCCGCATCGAGCAATTCGGGCGTCATGGCGCCGCACGCGATGACGCCGAAGCCACCCGCATTGCTGATCGCACTGACCAGGTTCCGCTCGGAAACCCAGCTCATCGCACCGCATAAAATCGCGTATTCGCTGCCCAGAAGCGCGGTTCCCCGCGCCATCAAATCGTTAATTTTCGTCATCGCCCACGCCTTTGCCAGCACTGGGACTCGGGCGCAATCCCTAGCGTCCGATGCACGCAAAACACCCCGACAGACACAATTTCGATTGGGCGTGCGAACCGGGCCTTTCGCCGCAGAAAGCAAATCAATCATTGTCAACTAAATCGATTGGCATATGCTCATGGGCGAATCGACAGGGTGTCGCAGGGAAAGGGAAACGCATGTCCGCTTCAGCAGAAAAGATTCCGGCGCAGCGCGAAGCCGTGCCGCGCTCGGTCCAGACGGTGCTCGATGCGCTCGAGAAATTGCGCTTCGGCGCGATCCAACTGACCGTCCACGAAGGCAAGCTGGTGCAGGTCGATATTACCGAGCGCCACCGCTACCCGAACTGATCATCTCCCAAAGGGGCTAGCCTTTGCCCCATTTCTAAAATGCCGCAGACCGGACCGCCGGATGTGGCAATTTTTCGTGCAACTTCAAAGCAACAGGAAAATTGTCATGACCGCAAAATATCCGTCCGTGCGCGGCCGCTTGTCGGCGAGCGCCCTTACATTATCCTTCCTCCTCGCCTTTGGCGCCCCGGCCGCCGCCGCCGAGGGTTCCGCAGCAGCCGAGGATAGCGCGGCCGCCACTGCCACCGCGCAGACCGACGACGACGAGGTCAGCCGCGGCGACATCATCATCGTGACCGCGCGCCGTCGCCAGGAAACCGCGCAGGAAGTGCCGGTCGCGATCTCGGTGATCCGCGGCGATTCGATCGAGGCGACGGGCAATTTCAACGTCGTGAAGCTGCAGCAGCTCGCGCCGACGTTGCAGGTCTATACCTCGAACCCGCGCAACACTTCGGTGAACATCCGCGGCCTCGGCGTGCCCTTCGGCCTGACCAGCGACGGCTTCGAACAGGGCGTCGGCATCTATGTCGACGACGTCTATAACTCGCGCGTCGCCGCCGCGACCTTCGACTTCCTCGACGTCGACCAGGCCGAGGTGCTGCGGGGGCCGCAGGGCACGCTCTACGGCAAGAACACCACCGCAGGCGCGATCAACATCACGACCAACCAGCCGACTTTCGATTTCGAGGGCCGCGCGGAGGTGACCGTCGGCAATCTCAATTATCGGCAGGCGAAGGCGGCGGTCTCGGGCCCGCTGACCGACAAGATCGCCGCGCGGATCGCGATCGCCGCCACCAGCCGTCGGGGCACGCTGTTCAACACGCGCACCGACCGCTGGATCAACGAACAGGACAATCTGGGCCTCCGCGGCCAGCTGTTGTTCCAGCCGAACGACGATCTCTCGATCACGCTGGCTGGCGACTACAGCCGACAGGACCCCGAATGCTGCGGCACCGCCTTCGTCCGCGTCGGGACGACGCAGCGCGCGCTCAATCGTCAATATGATGCGATCATCGCGCGGCTGCAGGCGGCCAACCCCAATTACAATTACACCGTGCCGAGCCGGAACGTCTATGACCGGCTAACCGACATCGACGCCAGCCTGAGCGCGGGCAACAAGATCGGCGGCGCTTCGCTGCGGGTGAAATGGGACGTCGGCCCGGGCACCTTCACCTCGATCACGGCGTGGCGCTTCTGGGACTGGCAGCCCGAGAACGACCGCGACTTCACCGGGGCTTCGGTCGTCTCGCGATCGCAAAACCCGTCGCAGCAGGACCAGTATAGCCAGGAGTTCCGCTACAATTACGAAGGCGACAATATCGACTTTGTCGTCGGGCTGTTCGGGTTCAAGCAGCGGATCGATACGCAGGGGACCGAGCAGCAGGGCATCGACGCCACGCGCTACAGCCTGGCGCCCTCGACCGACCCGACCAATGTCTACAACCGGCCGGAGGTGCTGAATGGACTGACTGCCATCAACACCCAATATCTGAAGGCCGACAGCGCGGCGCTCTATGGGCAGGTGAGCTATAAATTGACGCCCGAACTGACGATCCAGCCGGGTATCCGCGTCAATTATGACAAGAAGCAAGGCTTTTATCAGCGGGTGGTGACGACCGGCGCGGGGCAGGTGATCACGAGTTGCGCGCCCTCGGCCACGACCGGTAACGCGGTGCTCACGGCGCAATGCGGTGTCTATCAGCCGCAGCTGACGACGCCGTCGGTCAGCGACTGGAACTTCAGCTACGACCTTAATGTGAATTACAAGCTCGCGCCCGACGTTCTCGTCTATGCGACCTATGCCAAGAGCTTCAAGACCGTCGGTATCAACCAGAACGGCCTGCCGCTCGACACCAATAACCAGCCGGTGCTGAGCGCGAGCACAGTGAAGCCGGAATCGGTCAATCACTATGAGATCGGCATCAAGACCCAGTTCCTGAACCGCCTTGCAACCTTCAACCTCGCGGCGTTCCGCACCGAGATCAAGAATTTCCAGGCGACGGTGAACGGGGGCCAGTTCGGCACCGTTCGCGGCTATCTGGCCAACGCCGAAAAGGTGGTGTCGCAGGGACTCGAGGCGGATTTCAAGATCCGCCCCAGCGACCGTTTCACCGCCTATGCGAATGCCGCCTACACCGATGCAAAATACAAGAAGTTTACCAGCGCGCCGTGCCCGCCCGAGCTGTCGGGCGGCACCTTCCAGCCGGCGAATGCGGCGCCCGACTATTCGCAGCCCGGCGTTCCGGGGGCGCTCAGCCCGCGCCAGTGCGACATTTCGGGACAGCGCCTGCCGGGCGTGTCGAAATGGGCCTTCTCCTACGGTGCCGAGACCAACCTGCCGGTGACGCTCTTCGCCAAGGAAGGGCAGGTCTATCTGCGCGTCGACGGCAATTACCGCTCGCACTGGAATTCGAACGCTTCGCCGTCGATCTACACCAATGTGAAGGGCTATGCGCTGACCAACTTCCGTCTCGGCTTCCGCGGCGACGGCATCGATGTGTTCGGCTGGGTTCGCAACGCGTTCGACGTCAATTATATCGAATTGCTGCAGGTCGCGCCGGGCAATGTCGGCCTGATCGCAGGTACCCCCGGCGATCCGCGAACCTGGGGCGGGACGATCAAGGTCAGCTTTTGATCGCAGTCGCCTTGCGGCAAAAGAAAAGGGGCCGCTCCAGCCGGAGCGGCCCCTTTCTCGTGCAGCCTGTGCGTCAGCGCTGCTGCGGGTTGTCGCGATCCTGATCGGACCGCTGACCGCCCTGCTGGTTGTTCTGGCCATCCTGCTGTTGCTGCTGCTTGCGACGCTGTTCCTCGTCGCGCTGCTGCTGCTCATTGGGGTTCTGGTTAGCCATTTTCTCTCTCCATATCGCCATGTCGGGGGGATGCATGACGCTGGTCCAACCCGTTCGATCGGAGCGACGTTGCGTCGCTCGCTCGTGCTTTCGCCGGGGCGTGGCGGCGCCGCGACCAACGTCATTTTCATGCGGCAACTCCTTCGACTGTAATCGGTTCGTTCAATGACTGAGTTCAGCTTATTCGGTTATGGCGATGGAGGGGGGCGGCCTATCCTTTCCATCCCAAGGCGAAAGGACGACCCATCGACTCGCGGCCAGCCCCTGTCGACATTCCTTGCGCGGCCCCTGCGCCGTCCGCGCGTCATGCGCCGGTCATCCGTTTTCGCCATATCGATCCCATAAAAAGCCCAAGAGGAGAGACTGCATGAATGACCAGACCCCCATCGGCAGCGGTTGCCCGGTGCATCAGCCCGGCGGCGTCCGCGCCCTGCTCGGCCAGACCAACAAGGATTGGTGGCCCGACATGCTGGCGACCGAAATCCTGGGCCCGAACGGGTCGTCGAACCCGCTGGGCGAGGACTTCGATTATGCCGCGGCGTTCAAGTCGCTCGACTATCAGGCGTTGAAGGATGACCTCACCGCGCTGATGACCGACAGCCAGCCGTGGTGGCCGGCCGACTATGGTCATTATGGTCCCTTTTTCATCCGCATGGCGTGGCACGCTGCAGGCACCTATCGCACCGCCGACGGACGCGGCGGTGCCAACAGCGGGCAGCAGCGTTTCGCGCCGCTCGACAGCTGGCCTGACAATGGCAATCTCGACAAGGCGCGCCGCCTGCTGTGGCCGATCAAGCAGAAATACGGCAACAAGATCAGCTGGGCCGACCTGTTCATCCTGACCGGCAATGTCGCGATCGAAAGCATGGGCGGTCCGGTGTTCGGCTTTGGCGGCGGCCGCGCCGACGTGTTCGAGCCCGAGCGCGACATCTATTGGGGTTCGGAAGACAAATGGGTCAACCAAGGCGTCCAGACGCGCATCGATCCCGACAAGAATATGGTCATCGAAGGCCCGCTTGCCGCGATCCAGATGGGCCTGATCTACGTCAATCCCGAAGGGCCGCAGGGCAATCCGCACAATGACGAGGGCATGGCCCGCGATATGAAGGAAACCTTCGATCGCATGGCGATGAACCCGGAAGAAACCGTCGCGCTGACCGCGGGTGGCCACACTTTCGGCAAGGCGCATGGCAATGGCGACGCCTCGCTGCTCGGCAACGCGCCTTCGGGCGGCGATCTGGCCGCGCAGGGCTTTGGCTGGGTCAGCAGCCATGAAAGCGGCGGTATCGGCGAGCATACCGTGACCAGCGGCATCGAAGGCGCGTGGACCAACACGCCGCGCGAATGGACCGGGAATTTCTTCCGCCTGCTGTTCGACTATGATTATGAGCTGGTGCAGTCGCCCGCGGGGGCCAACCAGTGGCAGCCGATCAACCAGAAAGAGGAGGATATGGCCCCGGCTGCCTGGGATCCGAACATCAAGGTCCCGACCATGATGACCACCGCCGACATGGCGTTGAAGCGCGATCCCGAATTCCGCGCGATCAGCGAGAAGTTCCGCGACGATCATGAAGCGTTCAAAGACGCCTTTGCGCGCGCCTGGTTCAAGCTGACCCACCGCGACATGGGCCCCAAGGTCCGCTACCTCGGCCCCGAAGTCCCCGCCGAAGACCTGATCTGGCAGGATCCGATCCCGGCGGGCACGACGCCTTCCGATGCCGATGTGAAGGCGGTGAAGGACAAGATTGCCGCCAGCGGCCTGACCGTCAGCGAACTGGTCAAGGCGGCTTGGGCGTCGGCGAGCACTTATCGCAAGTCGGACTATCGCGGCGGCGCCAACGGCGCGCGCGTCGCGCTGGCGCCGCAGAAGGATTGGGAGGTCAACGAGCCGGCCGTTCTCGGCAAGGTGATCGATACGCTGAACGGCCTGCGCGGCTCGATGTCGCTGGCCGACGCGATCGTGCTTGGTGGCGTGGTCGGGCTGGAGAAGGCCGGCGCGACCAATGTGCCCTTCACCGGCGGCCGCGGCGACGCGACGGCCGAGCAGACCGACGCCGACAGCTTCGCGGTGATGGAGCCCGAGGCCGACGCGTTCCGCAACTATGTCGGCAAGAAAAAGCTCGCGGTGAAGGTCGAGGAAATGATGCTCGACCGCGCCTCGCTGCTCGGCCTGTCGGTGCCCGAGATGACCGTGCTCGTCGGCGGCCTCCGCGTCCTCGGCGCCAATCACGGCGACCGCGGCCATGGGCATTTCACCAAGCGGTCGGGCCAGCTGACGAATGACTATTTCGTCAACCTGCTCGACATGACCAATGTGTGGAAGTCGGTCGATGGGTCGGACGACCAGGAATATGTCGCGACCGACCGCGCCGGCGGCGGCGAGACATGGCGCGCGACGCGCGCCGACCTGATCTTCGGGTCGAACGCCGAACTGCGCGCGGTCGCCGAGGTCTATGCCGAGAACGGCCATGAAGAGAAGTTCGTCAAGGACTTCGTCAAGGCGTGGACCAAGGTGATGAACGCCGACCGCTTCGACCTTGCCTGATCGGTAACACCGACGGGTCGCAGGAACCCGCCCCCGGGGACATGGGCCCGGGGGCGGGTTTTCTTTTGCGCTTAAAGCGACAAAGGATACGCGCCTGCGCGTTCAAAATGTCTCCTTTGTCGCTTTAGCGAAAGGCTCGTCGCGCAGCGCGGCGTGGACGACTGCCATGTCGGGGCCGCCGCTGACGTCGATGGCGCCGCCCTTCAGGACGCGGACGGTGGTGACGCCGTTGAGCGCGCGGTCCATCGCGATGCTGAACTGGTGCGTGCGGCCCATCGATATCGCGCGGTCCCACGCGGCGGCGAAGCTGGCGGCGCAGGGCCGCTCGCGTAGGCGATAGGCGGACGCGCGACCCATGCCGACGGCACGCGCGGCCTTTCCCACCGAACCCATTGCTTCGAGCGCGCGGATGAAGTTCGCCTGTGCGTCGGGTGTCCAGCCATCGGCGCGCTGGCGCTGCACGGGGACGGGGGTGAAGGCGAGGCAGGTGCCCGCGAGTTGCGGGGCGGGTGAGTCGGTATGTTCCATCTGCCAGTTTGGAACATAGCGCGATATTTTAGGAAAGAGGTTTTTTGGGGGAGGGTGAGGGGCGGATTTGAGGTGATCAGCGCATCACTCAACGGCAGCTAACGCCCGACAGCGGCTGTTCCCTCTAATGCGCATCCTTCGGCGCCGGGCCGCCGATCGGCGGGGGCTTGCAGAAGGGGACCATGACGAGTGCGGCGAGGAAGATATAGGACATCAGGCGGAAGACATCGTCGAACGCCAAGGTCAGCGCGTGGCGTCCGACGAGCCGCGCCAGCGTCGCGTCGGCCATCAGCGCGGCCTGTTGCGGGTCGGAGACCCAGGTGCTGATATAATGGGTCAATTGCGCGGCCAATTGCTGCGCGCCCTGCGCCGACTGCCCAAGTGCTTCGGAGATGCGGAGCGCGTGGAGCCGCGCATTGTCGCCGAGCCAAGTGTTGACGAGCGCGATGCCGATCGCGCCGCCGAGGTTGCGCATCAGGTTGAACAGCCCCGAGGCGTAGCGCAGTTCTGCCCCTTCGAAATTGCCAAGCGCGAGGCCGACGGACGGGACAATACACAACATGATCGCGAAGCTGCGCACCACTTGCGGCCAGAAGAGCGCGGCAAAGCCCCAGTCGGGGGTCATGAAGCTGAACATCCACAGACCGAGCGCGAACAGGCTGAGGCCGAAGGTGATGATGATGCGCGGGTCGACGCGCTGCGACAGCGCGGCGGCGATCGGTACCCCCATCAACTGCGCGATGCCGGCGACGAACACTGTCGTGCCGATTTCGGCGGCGTTGTAGCCGCGCACCCGGCCGAGGAAGATCGGCACCAGATAGGTTCCGGCATAAAGGCCGAACCCGATGACGAGATTGAACACACAGGCGAAGGCAAAGGTTGGCTTGCGGAAAGGCGTGAGCTTGACGATCGGCCCGTCCGAGCGGAACGAGCGTTCGAGGAACAGCGCGAAGGCGACGATCGACACCCATGCCGCGATCGCGATCATCGGTTCGCTGAACCAGTCGTGTTTCGGCCCTTCCTCGAGCACATATTCGAGGCCGGCGAGGAAGATCGCCATCGACCCCAGATGCACCCAGTCGATCCGCCGCAGCATCGACCAGTTCGCCCTGTCGACGCGAACGAGCGTCAGGATCAGGACGGTGACCGCGATGCCGGGCGCGACATTGATGAAAAAGACCCAGCGCCAGCCCATCGCATCGGTGATCCAGCCGCCAACCGTCGGGCCGAGCGTGGGTGCGAGCACCGACACCATGCCGAGTATCGCGGGGATCATCGCGCGCTGCTTGCCCTCGAACAGCATATAGCCGGTGGCGAACACCGTCGGCACCATCGCGCCGCCGACAAAGCCCTGGATCGCGCGGAACAGGATCATCGATTCGATGTTCCACGCGAGCCCGCATGCCATGCTCGCGATGGTGAACAGCCCCGCCGAGGCGGCGAACAGCCAGCGCGTCGACATCGCCTGCGCGAGGAAGGCGGCGAAGGGGATCATCACCAGTTCGGCCATCAGATAGGCGGTCTGGACCCAGCTGATTTCGTCGGGGCCGGCGCTGAGGCCCGCCTGCACCTCGTTGAGCGAGGCGGCGACGATCTGGATGTCGATGAGCGCCATGAACTGGCCGAACGCCATCACCGCGAAGATCAGATATTTCCGGCTGTTGGGCATGGCCGCCGGGTCGAACACGTCGGCGGGAGCGGGCGCTGACCCGGGAGAGAGGGGAATCGATGCCATCGGGCTTGTGTCCTGCAGTCTTTATATTATATGCATCATATAAAGGAGACCGCAAGTGCGCTATTCGAACGAGCATAAGGCCGAGACCCGCGCCCGGGTGCTGAAGGAAGCGGCGAAGGAGATCCGCGCCAAGGGGCCGGACAATGTCGCGGTGGCGGGGATCATGGCGCGTGCCGGGCTGACGCACGGCGGCTTCTATGCCCATTTCAAGTCGAAGGACGCGCTGGTCGGCGAGGCGATCGGGACGATGTTCGCCGATGCCCGCGCGCGCTCGGCGAAGATCGACGCGGCGGGAGATGCGCGCGACGTGCTGCGCGCCTATGTCGATTTCTATCTGTCGCCCGCGCACCGCGACAGCCGCGACCGGGGGTGCCCGCTGCCGACGCTGTCGGGCGACTTCGCGCGCTCGGAGCCCGAGACGCGCGAGCGCTTCGGTGCGGGCGTCGTCGGCATCGCCGCGCGGCTCGCGGCGCCGCTCGCGAACCTCGGCTACGCCGATGCCGGGGCCGAGGCGCATGCGCTGCTCGCGCAGCTCGTCGGCGGCGTCGCGCTGGCGCGCGCGGTCGGCGACCCGGCGCTCTCCGATGCGCTGCTCGCCGACACCCATGCCAATATCGTGGCGCGCTATGGCCTGGAGATCGCACAATGACACTGGCGAAGGTCAAGGGGCTGATCGCCTCGGGCGGCAAACCGCCGATCGGGCATACGATGGGGTTCCAGCTTGTCGATGCCGGCGATGGCTGGGCGGCGTTCGAAGGGGTGCCGGGGCCGCAGCATTATAACCCGATGGGCACGGTCCATGGCGGCTATGCCGCGACCCTGCTCGATTCGGCCTGCGGCATCGCGGTGGTCACCAAGCTCGCCGACGACCAGGCGATGACGACGCTCGAGCTCAAGACCAGCTATTTGAAGGCGATGACCGAAAAGACCGGCAAGGTCCGTGCCGAGGGGCATGTCATCTCGATCGGGCGCCGCGTCGCCTATGTCGAGGCGAAGCTGACCGACGCCGAGGGGCGGCTTTATGCGACCGCGACCTCGACCTTGCTGGTGCTCCAGCAATGAATGCGCAGAGTGCGATCGCTGCCGAGGCCGAGCCGCCCGCAGCCGACGCCAAGCGGCTGCCGCAAAAGGCGTGGAAGATGGGGCTGGTCGCGCTGCTCGTCGCCGCGGCGGGCATCTGGTGGCTCACCTCGCCGCGCACCGCGGAATCGACCGACAATGCCTATCTGCAGGCCGATTCGAGCACGATCGCGCCAAAGGTCGGCGGACTGGTCGCGGCGGTGCTGGTGCAGGACAACCAGGCCGTGAAGGCGGGCGATCCGCTCGTGCGGATCGACGCCGAGGATTATGACGCGCGGCTGCAATCGGCCGAGGCGGCGGTCGCCGATGCCGATGCGCAGGTCGCGACTGCCAAGGCGGCGCTTGCCGCGCTCGGCGCCGACGAGCGGCTTGCGGCGGCACAGATCCGCGCGGCGGGGACGCAGATCGCCGCCGCCGATGCCGAATCGGTCCGCGCGTCGGCCGACCTCAAACGCTATGACGCGCTCCTCGTCGATGGCTTCGTCACCCGCCGCGACGCCGACCAGGTGCGCGCGACGGCGGTCGGCGCCATCTCCGCGGCGCAGCGCTCGCGCGCCGATCTCGGCACCAGTTACGAGCAGGCGGCGGTGACGCGCGCCCGGCGCCCCGTGCTGCTCGCGCAGATCCAGGCGGCCGAAGCCGAGGCGCTGAAGGCGCGCGCGGCGCTGGCGCTGGCGAAGCAGGATCGCGGCCATGCGCTGGTCCGTGCGCCGATTGCGGGGGTTGTCGGCAACCGGCAGGTGCAGGTCGGCGACTATGTCCAGCCGGGGTCGAGGCTGCTGACTTTGGTGCCGACGCGCTCGGTCTATGTCGTCGCCAATTTCAAGGAGACGCAGACGCACGCGATGCGGCCCGGCCAGAAGGCGGAAGTCTATGTCGATGCGCTCGGCGAGACGCTGAGCGGGACGGTCGAAAGCCTCGCGCCGGGGTCGGCGAGCGAATTCACCTTGCTGCCGTTCGAGCCTGGGTCGGGCAATTTCACCAAGATCGTCCAGCGTGTCGGGGTGCGCATCCACCTCGATCCGGGGCAGGCGGCGCTCGCGCAGCTGCGCCCCGGGCTGTCGGTGACCGCGAAAGTGCGGCTACGCGACTGATCGCGGCGATCGCCTCGCTTCGCCGCATCTGATGTTAACAATGTAAATTTCGACTTGACTGAGTGGCGCGCTCCAATCAATGTTTACGACAGTAACATTGAGTCGCGAAAGGACGCGTCATGCGAACCCTGCTCTATGCCCTTGGGCCGATGCTGTTCGACTCGCTCGGGGTCATGGTCTTTGCGATACTGCTTGGCATCGGTGCGGGGATCGTCCCTGCGGTGGTGGCGGGCACGCTCGTCGCGCTCGCGGTCGTGGGATATGAATTGGCGCGCGGGCACAAGGTCGCGGCGCTGCAATGGATCAGCCTCGCCTCGGTGCTGTTTACCGCCGCTGCGACGCTGCTGACCGGCGACCCGCGCTTTGTCATGGCGAAGCCGACCATGGTCTATCTGATCGTCGGCACGGTGATGCTGCGCAAGGGGTGGCTGAACCGCTATATCCCGCCCGAGCAGCTCGCGCTGGTCGGTGACGTGATGGACCGGTTCGGCATGGTCTGGGCGGCGCTGATGTTCGCGAGCGCTGGGCTGAACCTCGTCATCGCGCTCTTCTTCACCGGCTGGTGGCCGCTGTTTATCGGCATCTTTCCGCTGGCGTCGAAATTCGGGCTGTTCGCGATCCATATCGCGGTCGTGCATTTTATCGGGCAGGCGCGGCTGCGCCGCCGTTTGGCGAGCGAGTTGCAGCCGTCCTAACTCGTCATCCCAGCGAAAGCTGGGATCGCAGGCGGTGTGGAATGACGATAGCGGCCCCAGCTTTCGCTGGGGCGACGTGGTGCCTACTCTGCGTCGAGCCCGTAGGCGGTGTGCAGCACGCGCACCGCCAGCTCGGTCTCGTCCTCGTCGATCAGCACGCTGACCTTGATCTCGCTGGTCGAGATCGCCTGGATGTTGATGCCGCGATCGGCGAGCGCACGGAACATCGTGCTCGCGACGCCCGCATGGCTCTTCATGCCGACGCCGACGACGCTGATCTTCGCGACCTTGTCGTCGCTGATGATGCGGTTGAAACCGATCTTGTCCTTCGATCCTTCGAGCAGGTCGATCGAGCGCAGCAGGTCGGCGCCCGGGACGGTGAAGGTCACGTCGGTCTCGCCCTTCTCGCGGCCGACATTCTGGATGATCATGTCGACGTTGATCCCGGCGGCGGCGAGCGGGCCGAAGATGTTCGCCACGGCGCCCGGCTTGTCGGGCACGCGGGTGACGATGATCTTCGCTTCATTCTTGTCGTGGGCGATGCCGGTGATCAGCTGCCGTTCCATCTGATGTTCCTCTATTTCCTGGTCGCTGACGATCATCGTGCCCTTTTTCGGCGCCTCATCGCCCTCGACGAAGCTCGACAGCACCTGCACGCGCACGCCCATCTTCATCGCGAGCCCGACCGAGCGCGTCTGAAGCACCTTGGCGCCGACGCTCGCGAGTTCGAGCATTTCCTCGTAGGTCACATAGTCGAGCTTGCGCGCGCGCGCGACGATGCGCGGGTCGGTGGTGTAGACGCCGTCGACGTCGGTGTAGATGTCGCAGCGGTCGGCCTTCACCGCGGCCGCGACCGCAACCGCGCTGGTGTCCGAGCCGCCGCGGCCGAGCGTCGAGATTCGGCCGTCGTCCATCATCCCCTGGAAGCCCGGGATCACTGCGACCTCGCCGCGTGCCATCGCGGCGGTCAGCGCGCCGGTGTCGATATCGATGATGCGTGCGCGGGCATGCGCTTCCTCGGTGCGGATCGGCAATTGCCAGCCGAGCCAGCTGCGCGCGGGTGTTCCCATCGCCTGCAAGGTGAGTGCGAGCAGCCCCGAGGTCACCTGTTCGCCCGCGGCGACGACGACGTCATATTCGGCGGGGTCGTAGCGCGGGTTCGCCTCGCGGCAGAAATTGACGAGCCGGTCGGTCTCGCCGGCCATCGCCGAGACGACGACCGCGACCTCGTTACCCTGCGCGACTTCGCGCGCGACGAGCTTCGCCACGGTGCGAATCCGCTCGGTGCCCGCCATCGACGTGCCCCCGAATTTCATCACGATCCGCGCCATCTCGCCCCGCTTTCAAGAAACTGGTTTCCACCGCAACATTCGTACAATTTTGCGGCGTCCGGCTGTTAGGGAAGGGGG
>NZ_LYVN01000112.1 GCF_001990265.1 Sphingopyxis sp. KK2 | reverse complement strand
GGGTACCCGCCGGCAAAAGCACCGGCAGAGCTGGAAGCGTGAGAAGGGAAGAAATAGACCCCGCGAAGGGTATCAAAATTCCGTCGCAGGCGACGTTAGCAGGACATGTATGAATGAGATTATATAAAAGTCAACGAATTTCTTGATTTATTACATTTCTGCTACGGCCTTATACTGCATTTCCTGTCGGAAATTCGTTGTCTGGGTTATAATAAATCACAGAGGGATCGGCAGACGATTAGGGAAGGTTCGTCCCGGTTATTCTGCTTATCGGCCCAGTTCGTTCGGGGTCGGCGGGCGATAGAAACGATGCCGCGTCACTTCACCGTCGATCACATGCCGGCGAAGCCTGAGGCGCATTTCCTCGGCGCCGGCGCCTGTCGTGCAAATGAGCCGGGTGCCGCCTGACTTGAGCGGCTCGATCGCGCTGATGCTGACGCCCTGTTCCTCGCAGAGGCGCTTCACTTCTGCCTCGGGCAGTGCGAGGTTCATCGCACGGCTCATTCGAAGCCCGGAATGCGCGCCATTAACCGGATCGCCGCGGCGACGCGCTCATATCCTTCCGGGCTTGCGGTCGCGATGGCGAGCGGGCGCCCCCCGAGCTCTGCATTGTCGCTGTTGAGAAACGCTATTGCAGGATCGCGTCCGCCTATGGTGAGGAAAGCGAGTTGGCTGATGTCGCCTTGGCGGCGCGCATCGCCGGGCGGCAGCGGCGTGCGGCTCTTTCGGAAGAAGCGGGCTGATCGGCCCTTATCGCCCGTTGGCGTCGCCAGTGCTGACAGTTGAGCGTGATCGGTTTGCGAAGTCATAGCGCTAGGCCCCTGCGTGTAAGCGGGAGCACCATGTCTCTCAGTCGCGGCGGCCTACGAAAACGAGTGCAGCGATGAGCGAGATATAGGGGTTTGCGACGGGATTGTAAGGTGTGCGGCAGCGTCTCGTGTGGTTTCGGCAGCCTATTCGACCTGCGTGTACAAAAAAGACGCCCGCGCGATCGGAACCGGGCGGGCGTCAGATGAAGAACTCGGATTTCCTGAAAGGAAGAGCTCTCTGGGTCGCCCGGCGCGGATAGGCGCGCGGAAGGGAAGATAATTGTACCGCAGCGCCAAAAAAACTCGTGACGACGGTGATTCTTTCGCATCGCTCATCGCGACAGTCGCGCCTGAGAGAAATTGGGGAATGTCTTATCCGCAAGATTTGAATACCAAAGCTGCCTGACCGCTACCGGCCATTCTCGAGTTTCGACACGCCTAATATCGGACGACACAGCGCGATAACCTCACGGTTTCGAAGAATTGCTCGCCGAATCCTCAGCAAGAGGCGAGCGCGGAGACAGGCGCCGCTTTCGATGACACGTTTTGTCAAATGTGCGGGTTCAGCGGGTGCGGGCGATGCCGCGGACAGGCCCGCACGGATGGCGGACTAGCTTCCTAATCGCGGAATTCGCAATGCACAGGCGATGAAAAGAAGAGTGTGAAGACGGGCGCACCGTCGTCGTCGCGAACCGCAAGCGCTGCTTGATAATCGGCTTCGCCCCCGCCCACTGCCGAGGCGATCAATCCGCTCGCGGCCTTGCGGGCAAGCTCTTGCGCTGCGCCGATGCCGGCACAATCGACGCCGTCTTCATCGAGGAAGAGCTCGGTCCCTTCACGGAGATCAAAAAAATAGCGTGCCATATCAGCCTCTCCCCGGAACTTCGCCGATCGGGAGAATCTGTCCACAACATGCATCAACATCGCGTGAGATCGCACCAGCCGACGGTGGGAACCCGCGTCCGGAATGCCGTCGCATCTCTTTTCGCCAAGCAAGAAGGGGCGATGGTCCGGCGAACGGAAATTGAATGACAGCAACCCGCCGTTCGCGGCCGTGCGGCCGATAACCCCGGAGAGCTTATGCGGTCCGACCCATTGGCCTGCAGCCGCCGCCGACAGGTCTCGCCGAGCCGGCCGCGAGAAAGCCCATTTTTTTCGGCGACATAACCCAGGAAATTGACGGGGCCGAGAAATGATGCTGGTCCCGATAGAGAGGCAAGCCTAGGCTGGCCCGGTAACGGACTTGAGGGGGGCGCATGGCGCTGGTGAAAAAATCGTCGCTCGGTGCGCGCGCCAAGGCTCCGCGGCGAACGCCGGATGCCGTGGCGGAGCCGGCTCCGCCCGCAGTCGCCATCAGGCAAAGTGCCGCCAGGCGGCCCCTCCGCACATCCACCGCCGTCGAACGTATCGATGTCGCGACGCAGGAGCTGGCAAGCGGCATCGGGCAGGCGGCAGCCGCGGCCGCGCAGCTTCAGCGTGCCACCGACCTCATCGCGAGCGGGGCCGAGGAGGCCGCCGGCGCGGCGCAGGAATCGCTGGGGCTCATATCGGGCCTCCGAACAGGCTTTCGCGAGTCGCGCGAACGCGCCGAGCTGTCGGTCCGTCAAACCGAGGCCGTTCATGCCAGTTTCAGCGAGGTCAGCGCGCATATAGACGGCTCGGTCGCCGCGATCGAACTCAATGCCAAGCGTCAGCTCGCCAGCGTCGAACTGATCGCAGCGCTGGAAACGGCGGCCAGCGCGATCGGGGATATTGGTCGCAGCGTCGTAGACGTTTCGGAGCAGACGAGCGTGCTCGCGCTCAACGCCGCGATCGAGGCGGCCAAAGCAGGCGAGACCGGATCGGGATTTGCCGTCGTTGCCGACGAGGTCCGGGTCCTCGCCGAGACGTCCGAGACGAACGCTGCCGAAATGGCGGAGCTTGCGGTCTCGATCGCCTCGGAAGTGCACAAGATCGCCGCGCGCGTTCGCGCAGCGTCCGAGCTCGCCACCAGCGAGGCGGAGGCGGGCCGCGGTGTCGCTGCGGAGCTTCGCGATGCCCGCGCGTCGCTCGGACAGCTCGGCGAGGGGGCCCAGGAGATCCATCAGGCGTCGATCGAGGCCGAGACCGCGCTTCGCGAGGCCGAGCGCGGCGCCGAGCAGATCGCAAGCGCCGCCGAAGAACAGTCGGCGGCAGCGGCCGAAGCGCAGCAGGCGACCGAGCAGCAGAGCGCCTCTCTTGAAGAGAGCCAGCAGACGGCCGAAGCGCTGGGCGCGTTGACCGACAAGCTGGAGAGCGGTGCGAACGACGCGGCGGCTGAGCAGGTCGCGGCTGCTGCCGAGCAGCTGTCAGCAACGGTCCAGGAGCTTTCGGGCGCTTCGGGACAGATATTGGTTGCGATCGAGCAAATCGTTCGCGGTACGCAGGTGCAGGCGTCGGCGACGATGCAGGCCAATCTCGCGATGGGCCAGATCGAGAAAATAGCGTCGATCGCGCAGCAACGATCCGCTGCGGCAAAGGATCGTATCATCTCGATCGAGGACGCGGTGCGGCGCGGTCAGTCCACGATCGAGGTTCTGACCCGCGGCGTGAGCGAGGCTCTCTCCGAGATCGACGCAGTCCTCGACCTGCTGGCGGAGCTTCGGACCTCCGGACGGCGAATCGAGAAGATCACCGACAGTCTGGCGCTGGTGGCGGTGCAAACCAGCATGCTCGCGGTCAGCGGATCGATCGAGGCGACGCGGGCGGGTGAAGCAGGGGCCGGCTTTTCGACCGTCGCGAGCGACATACGCTCGTTGGCCCGCGATGCGGCCGCGAGCGCCGAGCGTGCCAAGGATGCCGCGCGCGACATCCTTGATCAGGTTACCTCCGTGTGCCGGGATTTCGACCAGGTCAGCGCCGCATCGGAGGCCGAGATCGCGCGCAATCGTGCCATGGTCGAGCGTTTCGGCGCGATCGTCCTGGAAGTCGGCGTGATCGGCTCCGCGAATGCGAGCATATTGGCAGGCTCCGACGACATGCTTCGCGCCGCCCGTGAAATATCCGCCGGCACGTCGCAGATTGCCGAGGCTGCAGAGCTCGCCGCCGGCGCGGCGCGCGAAGCCGGCGTGGCGGCCCGTCAACAAACGCAGGGCGCCGAAGCGCTCGCCGCCGCGATCGAGGATATCGCATCGCTCGCGCTCGCCCTTGGCGCAAAGAGCTGAGTTGGCCGGCGCGCCGGCCTCGATACGCCAAATTCTCGCATTTCGGGCCGGCGAGTGCGACTTCGCGCTCGCCGCGAGCGACGTCCTGGAGGTGGCGAGACTGCCCGCACTCGCGCAGGTGCCGCACGCACCCGACGGCTTTCTTGGACTTGCTAGCCTCCGCGGCAGCATAGTCCCCATTTTGTCGGCCGCGAAGATGCTGACGGGCGCTGGCGGGGCGGTGCCGCGGTGGGTGGTCGTCGTCGATGCCGGGGAGAGGATCGGGTTGGCCGTAGACGCGGTGCACGAGATTGCAGCAGCCTCGGACCGCGAACTTGTCGATGTCGCCGCACTCGCCGCCCGCTTTCTGAAGCCGCGCACCAGGCGGGCACCGGCTCGCCGCGCGGCGGCGGAGGCAAGTGAAGGAGCCGAGGACCGCGTCGAGCTGATGAGCCTGGAGGTCGCCGGTCAGCTCTTCGCCCTGCCACTCGCGGCGATCGACACGGTTGCGCGCGTCCCCGACGATGTCGCACCGCTTCCCCATGCGGACGCGCCGGTAATCGGAAGCATCCGGCTTGGCGACGCGGCGCTTCCACTCCTTTCGCTGGCGATCCTGCTCGGCTTGCCGCAGGCGGCCCAAAGCGCGCGGTCGCGCGTCGTGATAGTGCGCATCGGCCGTCACCGCGTCGGGTTGCTTGTAGATGCCCTCCAGACGATCCTCCGCGTTGACGCTGACGCGATCGACCCGCTGCCCCAGGCGCTTAGCCGGGGACACAGCGAGGCGCGGGTGCAGGCGATCTGCCGCATCGAAGGCGGGGGGCTCGTCTCGGTCCTCGCCGCCGACCATCTCCTGCGCCCCGATATCACGGCGCGTCTGACTGACGGCGTAGCCGATCTGGCAGCTACCGGTTCGGAGGGGAGGGCGGATGCCGGGGACCTGTTCCTGCTCTTTTCCGTCGGCGACGATCGATTTGCGCTTCCGGCCGCCGCCATCGAAGAAGTTGCCGCGCCGCCGGCGCAGCTTACGGCCGTGCCCGGCGCGCCCGGATTTCTGGGCGGGTTGATGAACCACCGCGGCCTTGCCGTCCCGGTCGTCGTGCAGTCGCGGCGCTTCGGCCGCGCCGCTTCGGCCGGCGCCGGGCAGCGCCTGATTTTTCTCGGTAGCGGCGAGAGTCGCGCTGCTTTTCTGGTCGACGCGATTTCCGGCGTCCGGCGGATCGCGGACGACCGCTTCGCCGCGGCCCCTTCGCTCGGCGGCGAGGCAGCGATGTTCGACCGCGTCGTCGATCTGCCTGAGGCGTCCGGTATCCACCTCGTCATCGGCCCGCGGCAGCTGCTCGATCAGACCGAAGCCGCGATGGTTCGCGACGCAGCGAAGCGGCCGCTTGCATGATAAAGCTGCTCCTCGTCGACGATTCTCCGCTGATGCGCAGGTTACTCGCCGAAATCTTCGCGCAGGCAGGCGACTTCGAGGTCGAGGTTGCCCGTAGCGCCGAGGAGGCCCTTGCAGCACTTGAGACGTTCCGCCCCAACGTCATCACACTCGATATCCACATGCCCGGAATGGACGGGCTCGCATGCCTCGACCGGATCATGGTGCTGCGGCCGACCCCGGTGGTGATGGTTTCGGCGCTGACGGCCGATGGCGCCGACGAAACGCTGGAGGCTTTGGCGCTCGGCGCGGTTGATTTCATTCCGAAGCCGCGCGGCGCGCTCTCGCTCGAAATCGAACATCTCGCGGGGCTGCTCGTCGACAAGGTCCGGCAGGCTGCCTCGGCGCGCCTTTCGCGGACCGCGCGGCTTCGCGAGCGTGTCCGGGCGCGGGCAGAAGCGGCGGGCGCTTTTGCTCCCGCCGCCCAGCCGTCGCGCCGGGCGCGATCGCGTGCAGGCGATCCGGCACCGCTGCCGGAGGGCGCGCATGTCGTCCTGGTCGGCTGTTCGACGGGCGGGCCGCCGGCGCTCGACGAATTGCTTGGCTCGCTTCCCTCCGGTTTCCCATGGCCCATCGTGATCGCACAGCATATGCCCGCGAGCTTTACCGGTCCTCTCGCGCGCCGGCTCGATCGCCTGTGCGCGCTCGATGTCGTCGAAGTCGATCAAATCCTCCCTCTGGAGGCCGGCCGGGCCTATATCGGCCGCGGCGACGCCGATCTCATCGTTTCGCGCCCCGGTGGAGCCAGTAGCGTCATGCCCGCGCCGAGCGATCCGGCCGTGTTCTGGCATCCAAGCGTCGATCGGTTGGTCACCAGCGCCCTGAAGCACCTCCCGGCGGATCGGCTCGTCGGTGTGCTGATGACGGGCATGGGCGCCGATGGCGCCAGCGCGATGGGCGAGCTTCGCGCGCGCGGCGGCCACACGATTGCCGAGGATGAAACGACCGCCGTCGTCTGGGGAATGCCGGGCGCGCTCGTCGCGGCGGGCGGGGCGAGCTCGGTGCGCCCGCTCGGCGAGATCGGCGGCGAACTCGTCGCGCTGGCGGGCCTGTGACTGCGGCGCCCGCTCCCGCCGTTGCGCTCACCGACGCCGACATCGCCGCGATCGGTGCGATGCTCTATCGCTGGACCGGGATGATCTTCGGTGCGAACAAGCGCTATTATATCGAGCGCCGCATCGCCGACCGTATGGGACGGCTCGCGCTTACCACGCCTTCGCGCTATTTCGATCATGTGTCCCGGCATCTCGACGAGCGCGAGGCGCTGATCAACGCGTTCACGATCAACGAGACTTACTTTTATCGCGAAGATCATCAGCTTGCTGCGATGAGCCGCGACATGCTGCCCGAGATCGTCCGTCACAAAAAGCCCGGCGATCACGTCCGGATCTGGTCGATGCCCTGTTCGACCGGCGAAGAAAGCTATTCGATCGCGCTCTGGCTGCTCGAGAATTGGGCGCTGGTGGACGCATATCATGTCGAGATCGTCGGTTCGGACATCGACACCGCCGCGCTCGATCTCGCCCGCGAAGGCCGCTTCTCGGCGCGTTCGCTCGCGAAGCTTCCACGCAGCGTACTCGAGGCCTATTTCGAACCCGAGCATCATCACAAGCGGCGGATCATCGGCGACCTTCGCGAGTCCGTTCGCTTTACCAACGCCAATATCATCGACCCCGGCTCGGTTGTGGGTCTTGGCCGGTTCGACATCATTCTCTGCCGCAATCTTCTGATCTATTTTGATGACGGCTCGCGTCTGCTCGCCGCGAACAACCTCCACGGCGCGCTCGCGGACGGGGGCTATCTCTGTCTGGGTCACAGCGAGTCCATGACGCGGATCAGCGACCGGTTCGAGATGGTTCGATTTGGCGACGCGATCGTCTACCGGCGGCGTTGATGGACGAGCTGCTCGCACAATTCTTCGTCGAGGGCCGGGACCTCGTACAGCGTGCGACGGCCGATCTCGGTCTGCTCGCGCAGACGCCGGGAGACGGGTCGGCGCTCGATAGCGCGTTTCGCGCCGTCCACACCTTGAAAGGCTCGGTTGCGGTGTTCGGGCTCGTGCCGGCCGAAGACCTGCTCCACACGGCTGAAGATATTCTCGACCGCGCCCGTTCGGGGCAGATCCCGTTCGACGGCCGCGCGATCCATCGCCTCCAGCGAGCGATCGACAGGGTCGATGCGTGGATCGACAATCTCGAAGCGACGACCGCGCTGCCCCGCGATGCGGGTTCGGTCGCAGCTGCCCACATAGGAGAACTCAGAGAGCTTGCGCCGCAATTGGGTGACGCTACTGCCGCTGGAGAGGGCGCGGGTTCGGACGGAAGGTCGGCGACGGAGCGCGAGGCCGGCGATGCTACATGGGCGGCCGAATGGTTCGCTGCGGAGAGCGCGCGACTATTGGAGGCGCCGAAAACGCTGACTGTCTTCCGTTATCGTCCGGACCGCGATTGTTTTTTCCGCGGCGAGGATCCGCTGGCGCTGGCGCTTGCGGTCCCCGAGCTTATCCTTCTCCGGGCGCTGCCCTCAGAGAGCGCGTGGCCGGAACTCGGCGACTTCGAACCCTTTCAGTGCGTGACGCGGCTCGAAGGGGCAAGCGGCGCGAGCGCCGATGCCGTTCGGGCCGCCTTCCGGCTGGCGCCCGGACAGGTCGAAATCCATCGGATCGATCGCGACGAAGCGCAGGCGCCTGCGCCCGGCGCTCGCCGCGCACGCGAAACCATTCTTCGCGTCGAGGCATCGCGCGTGGATCGCCTGGCAGACGGACTCGGCGAATTGATCGTCGCCGTGAACGGGCTCGCACGTCTCTCCGGAGAGCTCGCGAAATCCGATCCCGCGAGGGGCGCCGAACTGCGCGCCATCCATGGGCAGCTCGAACAGGTATCGAACCGCCTTCAGCGCGATATCGGCGCAGTCCGCTCGGTTCCGCTCGCGCATGCGCTTCGCCGACTGCCGCGCCTTGTTCGCGAAATTGCCGAAACACTCGGCAAGACCGTCGATTTCCGGCTGCGGGGGGAAAGCCTCGAGGTCGACAAACGCATCGCCGACGTCTTGTTCGAGCCGCTGCTCCATCTCGTACGTAACGCGATCGACCATGGAGCCGAACAGCCGGAAGATCGGGTCGCCGCGGGTAAGGAACCGGCTTGTCGTATCACCCTCCAGTTCGAGCGCGCCGGCGATCGCATCCTTGTGCGACTTAGCGACGATGGCCGCGGGATCGATGCGGCCGCGGTGCGTGACACAGCGGTCAAGCGGGGCCTGATCGGTCGCGAGGCCGCCGAGGCGTTGAGCGAGGCCGAGGCGGTTCGCATGATCTTCCTGCCAGGCTTTTCTACGGCCGGCGCGGTGACGTCCACGTCGGGGCGCGGCGTCGGCATGGACGCTGTTCAGGCAGCGGTCGAAGAATTGCGCGGAACCGTCGACATCGCGAGCGCACTTGGGACCGGGACGACGGTCGAACTCGGACTGCCGGTCAACGCCCTTACGACGCGGCTGCTCGTCGTCGAGGCTGGCGGCCATAGATACGGGATCGCGCTCGACCAGATCGCAGAGACCGTCAGGATCGACGCAAGTGAAATTGCCTTGGCGGGATCGGGCGAAGCCTGCGTACTGAGGGATCGGACCGTTCCGGTCGTTTCCTTGTCCGCGCTTCTCGGCGGCGACCGGGCCCAAGGCGGTGTCGCCCGCCTCATCGTGACCGAGGCGAGCGGCGAGCGGGTGGCCATCCGCGTCGATGCATTGGGGGAACGGATCGATGCGGTCGTTCGGCCGGCGACGGGGCTGTTAGGATCGCTCACCGCGGTCGCGGGATCGACCTTGCTGGGAGATGGAAAAATATTGCTTATCGTCGATCTTGCGGAGCTTCTTGCATGAGCGTCGTACATGAGAATGGGGTCATCCGGCTTGTCGGCCGATGCGCCGCCGACGATGCCGAGACGCTGCTGAACTTGCTCGTCGACGAAACCGATGCGACGATCGATGCATCGGACGTCTCGAAGCTTCATCTCGCGGTCGCGCAACTGCTTCTTGCGTGCGCACCCAGGATCAGGAACCTGCCAGCCGATCCGATGCTGGCGCAATTATTCGGCCGCCGGTCGGCAGAGCGATAGATGGCAACTATCATCCGCCCGCCTTTGCGCTTAACGACATTTTTCAATCCTCGGGAGTTTTTATGCCTGCCAAAGTAATGATCGTCGACGACAGCAAATTGGCGCGTATCGTCGCCGGCAAGGCGCTTGCCGAACTGCAGCCCGACTGGACCAAGGTAGAAGCGGCCAGCGCTGCCGAGGCGATGGAGCGCCTGGAGGAAGGGCCGGCGGATGTCGCGCTCATCGACTTTAACATGAGTGAAACAGATGGGCTTGAACTTGCGGCAAAGTTGCGCGTTCTCTATCCCGACATGCCGATTGCAATCATCACCGCCAATATCCAGGACGAAATCATCGCGCGGGCGCGCGAAATCGGCGCGGCGTTCGTTCCGAAGCCGGTGACGGCCGATGGACTCGAGGCTTTTATTTCAGGCGCGGCGCTCACGCTTCGATCGCAGCGCGCGTGATTCCGATCGATGTCTCCCTCAGCGAGCTGGAACGCGATGCTCTGACAGAAATCGTCAATATCGGCGTCAGCCGGGCCGCCTCGAATTTGCGCAAGATGATCGGCGACCAGGTGTTTCTTTCCGTTCCGGCGATCGAGGTGGTCAGCCAGACGCGTGCAGCGCGCCTCATCACCGAGCGCGAAGTCAGCGACCTGGTGGCGGTGCGGCAGGATTTTACCGGCGCATTCGCAGGCCGCGCGCTCCTGATCTTTCCAGAAGAAAACAGTCTCGACCTCGTGCGCGCGGTAGCTGGCAGTGAACTTAGTGCCGACGAGGTCATCGAGATCGAGCAGGAAGCGCTTGCCGAGACCGGCAATGTGATACTGAACTCCTGCCTTGCGACGATGGCGAACATGCTGAAGCGTTCGCTCTCCATGTCGATTCCGCAGGTCGTACGCGGGACCGGCGCGAGCCTGTTCGCCGCGGAGGAACAGGGAACCGAAGAGGGGCTCGTGCTTTTTCTCTACATCGATTTTGCGGTGAGGAGCCGCGACATCCGGGGATATATCGCGATGATAATGGATCTTCCTTCGCTAGCGATTCTGAAAGGCTTGCTCGAAGATTTCATCACCCGCGTCGTCGGCGACGACCTCCCTTGATGTCGCTGTCTGTCGACGACAATCTCCAGTCCGAGCTTGCCGCCATGGGCGCGAGCGGCACCTGGCATTGGGATATAGCCGGGGACCGGCTCCACGCGGACCACAAGTTTGCCGAACTTTATGGCCTCGACCCCGAGACCGCGCTCGCCGGCGTATCGCCCCAAATCTTCTTCAGTGCGATCCATCCCGACGACCGACCGCGCATTCGCATTGCCGTCGCCGCGATTCTTGCGGGCGCCGAGACCTTCTCCAAGGAATTTCGGGTGATCGCGCCCGATGGCCAGATTTTGTGGGTTCATGGCCGCGGACAATGCCATCTCGATGCGGTCGACGAGCCCGTCCGCTTCACGGGGTTGCTGGTCGATGTGACCGAACGCAAGCGTACCGAGGATCGCCTCCGGATCGCGCAGACCGCCGGACGCGTCGGCACATTCGAATATGTCGACGGCTTCGCCACCGCCAGCGTTTCCGATACCTTCTGTCGCCTGCTCGGCCTCCACCCCGCGCCGGCCCTTCCAAGCCAGACAATCAATGGTGTGCTGCGCGGCGGCGAGGAGCCGCTCATTCCAGGCCCCTATGCCGGCGAGGCGCCGGGCACTCTCAACGGGACTTTCCAGATCGTCCGGAACGACGATGGCGAGCATCGATGGATAGAGCGGCGGGGCGAGATCGTTCGCGAGGGAAACAGCTACCGGCTGATCGGCGTCATCTACGACGTGACGCATGCAAAGATGCTCGAGGCGCAGCTGCGCGAACTCAATGACAATCTCGAGGCGCGCGTCGCTGCAGAGGTTGCAAGCCGCCAATCCGTGGAGGACGCGCTCCGCCAAGCGCAGAAGATGGAGGCTGTCGGGCAGCTCACGGGAGGCGTCGCGCACGATTTCAATAATTTGCTGATGGCGATATCGAGCAGTCTCGATCTGCTCCGCAAGCGCGTGGGCGACGATCCGCAGGTGGTGCGGTTGATCGACAATGCCCTTGCCGGCACCAAACGCGGCGCGGCATTGACACAGCGCATGCTCGCGTTCGCGCGCCGCCAGGATCTCGTATCGGAAATCATCGCCATCCCGCAGCTGGTCGAAGGAATGCTCGATTTGATGCGCCGGACTCTTGGTCCGTCATGGCCGGTCGAAGTCGATTTCCCGCGTGATCTGCCGCCCGTTGTTGGAGATGCCAATCAGATCGAAATGGCAATCCTCAACCTTGCGGTGAACGCGCGCGACGCGATGCCGGGCGGCGGGACGATCCTTGTCGCTTCGAACTGCGAGCACATCGATATCGCCAGCAGCGAACTCGCGCCGGGCAGCTATCTTAAGCTCAGTGTTATCGACACCGGCTTCGGCATGGACGAGGACACGCTGGCGCGCGCCGTCGAGCCTTTCTTCACCACCAAGGGCGTCGGAAAGGGCACCGGGCTGGGTCTCTCGATGATCCATGGTCTTGCGCAGCAGCTTGGCGGCACCTTTACGCTCGAAAGCCGAGCTGGAGAGGGTACGACCGCCTCGCTCTGGCTTCCCGCGGCAACCGCTGCAGAGGAACAATCGGATCGGCCGTCCGACGATGGATGTGATGCGCCAACACAACTTCATAAGCTCAAGATATTGGCGGTCGACGATGACTCGCTCATCCTTATGAACACATCCGCACTGCTCGAAGATCTTGGCCACACCGTTTTTGAAGCGAGCTCGGGCGACGAGGCGCTGGCTCTGTTCGCGGCAAATAGCGATATCGACGTAATCGTCACCGATCATGCGATGCCCGGGATGACCGGCGCCGAACTTGCAGAACAGATCGACGAAATACGTTCGAATGTCCCGCTCATTCTTGCGACGGGATATGGGGAGTTGCCTCCCGGATTCCGCTCGGGTGCCGTTAAGCTTGGGAAACCCTTCAGCCAGAAGGCGCTGGCCGACGCGTTGTCGCAGGCAATGGCAACGGCGTGATTTCCGTTGGGGCCTAAAAAGCCGGTGAGCAGAGCGGCTAAGACTTTGAAACTGATAACTGCTGCAGATCTGCCCTCGGTTTCGGGATTCAAAGGTCGTTTGAAGTCTTCGCTTTGCTACGGTCGCCCCAGACCTATGCAAGTCAGGAAGCACGCCTGATGCTCGCTGGCCCAAGTCACGAGAGAGAGGCGGGGGTGTGTCCGCGAGCTAATGGAAGCCAGTACCGTGGTGTCAGGCTGAGACAGAACCGTCCGTAGCGCCTGAGACGAGGAAATAGGGCGCGAGGCCGCGGCCTTCGCGGAAACGGTTGATGCGCTTCCCATAATGGCGCACGAGGTCGTAATTGGCGGTCGCGACACCGGTCTGGCGTGCACGGCCAGCATCCATCAACGCCATCTGGTGCTGGTAGAAAAGCTGGTTCATATCCATTATTTTGTCCTTGATCGGTCCGGGAACGGGTGGCGCTGCTCAGGCGAGACACTGCGCTTGCACTGCATCGGCAAGCCGATTCTTTTCTGCGCGCGCCGCCTCTGACTTTTGTTGCCTGCTCGCCATGGCATGCCAGGCGGCGGCCGAACGCAGGTTGCGGTCTCGCACCTCCATCAGATCGGACGCGGCGGCATCGGCTTCGCAGCGCTCGGCCTGCTCACGATAATGTTCACTCGTTCCTGTGGCGGCCATGCTGCTATCCTTTCGATCAATCGATCATGTGGGCGATGAGGCGTCTGAGTTCGCGCCGCGAGAGCGTCGGAGAGGGCCGCGCTCGTTGGCTGGGCTGCACCGGCGTTCCTGCTAGCGGAAGGGCGGAAGGCTTGGAAAAATACTGCTATTCTGGAACATATTGGTCTTCTTGGATTAGATGTCAGCGCCGCTTGCTCGCGGCGCCTGGACCGCCCGGACCACGATCGCGATAGACGATGCGGCCCTTGGTCAGATCATAGGGTGTCATTTCGACGCGTACGGCGTCGCCGACAACAGACCGGATGCGGAAACGCCGCATCCGGCCGGCTGTGTAGGCG
>NZ_LYVN01000111.1 GCF_001990265.1 Sphingopyxis sp. KK2 | reverse complement strand
CTGCCAGCCGAACGCCTGCGCGCCGCGGCCCGAAGCGACCGATTCGGCGCCGACGGCGGTCGAATGGAAGCCGGTGGCCTGCGCCTGCTCGCCCACGGCGACGGCGTCTTCGTCGGTCGCCGACGACAGGTTGCCGATCGCGACGCTGGTCTGACCAGTGGCCGTCGCGGTGCGGCCGATCGCGGTGCTGCGGTTGTTGGCGGTCGCGTTCTGGCCGACGGCGGTCGACCCCGTGTTGGTTGCGGTCGCGCCCGACCCCACCGCGGTCGACCCATTGCCCGTCACGGCCGCATTCGGACCGCAGGCGAGCTGCGTGTTGTTGCTGGACGTCGCCCCGCCATCGGTATCGCCGGCCGAAACGACGCCGTCGTTGTCGGTGTCGAGCAGACAGGTTTCCGCCTGTGCCGGTGCCGCCGAAAAAGCCGAATAGGCCGCCAGCGCCATCGCCGACGCGGACAGTTTGATCATGGTACGCATTTCACCCTCACTCCCCAATGACACGGGCAGCGGGATCGCTGCGCCGTGAAAACGCCTGCAAACCAGCATGATGGGACAGCCAGAATCGACCATGCGCACGCACGCCGGCGGACCACATCGTCTCTTATGGACGGATGGAGGCCCCCGCAGATCGACCCTGAGTCGGGAGCCTGACGGCTAACCCCCCGCAGGTCAACGTCTTATCGCTTTTGTTAACCAGTTCGCCGCCGATCCGGCCGGGATTGTCGGACCCCCTTGGGCTGTGGCATAGGTGGCACAACGAAACCGACTGCGAGAGGATCAGGCGAATGGCGACCCAGCTGAAGCGCAACAGCAAATATAGCGAAGCCGAGTGGACGGCGCGGCAGGAACTGGCCGCCTGTTACCGCATCTTCGCGATGATGGGCTGGGACGAGATGATCTTCAACCACATCACGGTGAAGCTGGAAGATCAGGAAGGCGCCTTCCTGATCAACCCCTATGGCATGCATTTCAGCGAGGTCACCGCCTCCAGCCTGATCAAGATCGACATCGACGGCAACAAGCTGGACGAGGATAATCCCTGGCACGTCAACAAGGCGGGTTTCGTCCAGCACAGCCTGTTCCATCGCGTCCTGCCCGACGCGCATGCGATCATCCACACGCACACCACCGCGACGATGGCGGTATGCGGGCTCGAGGGCGGGTTGCAGCCGACCAATTTCTATGCCTGCAACTTCATGGGCCAGCTCGCCTATCACGACTTCGAGGGCGTGACCGTGCGCGAGGAAGAGGGCGAGCGGCTCGTCGAGCATCTGGGCAACAAGCGCATCCTGATGCTGCGCAACCACGGCCCCGTGGTGATGGGCAAGTCGCTCTCCGACGCCTTCATCAAATATTGGGCGCTGCAGCGCGCGTGCGAGATCCAGCTCGCGACGATGAGCATGGGCAAGCCGATCCTGGTCGACGAAGAGGTGATCAAGGTCCACCAGCGCGACCTCTATATGGCGGCGATCCCCGGCCAGTCGGGCAAGGCCGAATTCGACGCGATGGTGCGCAAGGTCGACAAGATCGACACGAGCTGGCGTGACTAATCCGGCCGACCGGCTACTAAGGATCGCATGACGCGCTTTTCGGTCAACGACCGCCCGATCGAATATCGGATGGATCCCGAGACGCCCCTGCTGTGGGCGCTGCGCGACGCGTCGAACCTGACCGGCACCAAATATGGCTGCGGCACCGGCGAATGCGGGGCGTGCACCGTCGATATCGACGGCGAGGCGATCCGTAGCTGCCTGGTGACGATTGCGGAGTGCGAAGGCCGCTTCGTCACCACGATCGAGGGGCTGACCCGCGACCGCAGCCATCCGGTGCAGCAGGCCTGGGTCGCCGACCAAGTGCCGCAATGCGGCTTCTGCCAGTCGGGGATGATCATGGCGGCGGCGGCCTTGCTGCGCACCAACAGCAATCCCAGCGATGCGGAAATCGATGCGGCGATGACCAACATCTGCCGCTGCGGCACCTATCCGCGCATCCGCGGCGCGATCAAGCGCGCAGGCCGCGTGCTGCGCGGCGAGGAGCGCATCGCCGCTGCGCCGCCGCCGGGCATCCGCCCGCAGGACGCCGCCGGCGCGGTGCCCGCGATGCGCGCGCCGCCGGAACGCTGAAGGCCTTTATCCGTTCATCTAGCTGAACCGCAGGCAACATCATGGTTCAGCCATGACTCATCTAGCCAACGGTAAATTTCGATTCATCTTCCCGGTCGGCCGTCCGCCGCCCATGGGACCCGAGTTCGGAGACAGACGATGAAGAGAATAATCGGAGGGTTGCTGATCGCGGCAACGATGCTCACCCCGATCGCTCCCGCCGCCGCCCAGGCGCGCGAGGGCCAGCAGCTTGCCCAGCGCGGCGACGGCGGCAACCGTGGCGGCGGAGGCGGCGGCTATCGCGGCAATCGCGGCGGCGGCGACCAGCGCGGCCAGCGTCCGCAGACCCAGCGCCAGCCGCAGCAGCAGGCCGCGCCGCGCGCGCAGCCGCAACGCCAGCAGCCGCAGGTCCAGCGCCAGCAACCGCAGCGCCAGGCCGTCCAGCAGCCGCAGCGCCGCGACTGGAACGGCAACCGCGATCGCGGCAGCCAGGCCCAGCGCCCGCAGGTGCAACGCCAGCAAGTGCAGCGGCAGCAGCCGCAGCGCCAGCAGGTCCAGCGCCAGGACCGCAATCGCGGCACCTATGATCGCAACAACGACGGGCGCACCGACCGCCAGTGGGACCGCAACCGCGACGGCCAGGTCGATCGCCAGTGGGATCGCAACCGCAATGGCCAGGTAGACCGGCGTTACGACCGCAATCGCAACGGCGATCTCGATCGCCGCTGGGATCGCAACGACAACAACCGCGTCGATCGTCGCTACGACCAGAATCGCAACGGCTATGTCGACCGCCGCTATCGCGACGGCCGCCACGGCAACAATGGCAATTGGAACCGCGGCTGGCGGAACGACAACCGCTACAACTGGCGCGATTATCGCCAGCGCTACGGCAACAATTACCGCCTGCCGCGCTATTATTCGCCCTATCGTGGGCGCAGCTACACGCGGTTCAGCATCGGCTTCACGCTGGGGTCGCTTTATTATGGCCAGCGCTATTGGATCAACGATCCGGGCTATTACCGCCTGCCGCCCGCCTATGGGGGCTATCGCTGGGTGCGCTATTACAACGATGCGCTGCTCGTCGACACCTATAACGGCGAAGTGGTCGACGTGATCTACGATTTCTTCTGGTAATATTCCTTTCGTTTTACCCGAAGACAAACTGAGGGGCCGGCCTGTCCGGCCCCTCTTTTATGCGCTTGCCCTCCCCCGCGCGGCGCGCCACGATGGCGGCATCAGACAGGGGAATATCATGCGCAAATTGGGATGGGCCGCGGCCCTGACGCTCACGCTGCTCGGCACGGCAGCGCAGGCGAAAACAACCGTCATCTATGCGGGGCACGTCATCACCGACCCCGATAAGCCGGCGCTCGGCACCTCGACGATCACCGTCACCGACGACCGCATCACCTCTGTCAGCGCGGGCCGCACCCCCGCCCCCGCCGATGCCGAGATCGTCGACCTCGGCGACAAGACGTTGCTCCCCGGCCTCATCGACCTCCATGTCCATCTGACCGGCGACCCGGGCGGCGATTATCGCAGCGAGGCGGTCGATCCCGACGAATGGGGCGTCGTCGTCGGGGTCAAGAACGCCGGCATCACGCTGCGCGCTGGCTTTACCACGGTGCGCGAGGCGGGGTCGGCGCAATATACCGCCTTTTCGCTGCGCCGCGGCACCGCGGCGGGCTTTGTCGAAGGCCCGCGGATCGTCGCCGCCGGCCCCGCGCTGTCGATCATCGGCGGGCATGGCGACGTCACCGGCTTTCGCGAGGACGTCCATGGCGTGCTCGACCAGGGCTATACCTGCACCGGCGCGGTCGAATGCGCCGAAAAGGTGCGCAAGGCATCGCGCGCCGGCGCCGACGTCATCAAGATCACCGCGACCGGCGGCGTGCTGTCGCAGCAGGGTCGCGGGCTCGACGGCCATTTCACCTCGCCCGAATTGCAGAGCATTGCCGACACCGCCCATTCGCTGGGGCTGAAGGTGATGGCGCATGCGCATGGCGCGCGCGGGATCGAATCGGCCGCGGCGGCGGGCATCGATTCGATCGAGCATGGCACCTTTGCCGACGACGCGGCGCTGAGGGCGATGAAGGCGAAGGGCAGCTATCTCGTCCCGACGCTGATGGCGTTCGAGGGCGTCAGGGAAAGGCTCGGCAAGGGCATCTACACGCCGACGGTCGAGGAAAAGGTCCGCATGACGATGGGCAGCGTCGGCAAGGCGGTGACCCGCGCGAAGGAACTCGGCGTGCCCGTCGCCTTCGGCACCGACGCCGGGGTGTTCGAACATGGCCGCAACGCGGGCGAATTCGCGCTGCTGGTCAAAGCCGGGCTGACCCCGCGCGAGGCGCTGGCCAGCGCGACGACCGTGGCAGCCAAGGTGCTGTCGATGGAGAGCGAGATCGGCCGCATCGCGCCGGGCATGTCGGCCGACATGATCGCAGTATCGGGCGATCCGCTGGCCGATGTCACGACGCTGGAAAAGGTCGACTGGGTGATGGTGCGCGGGCGGATTGCGGATTGAGGGCTTAGCCGCAGATCACGCCGCGCGTTCGATCCGCGCGCGGACCGACTGGCCCGCCGCGCTGCCGCCGATCAGCGTCGTGATCTCGACCGCCTGCGCGAATTGCACCCCGACGCGATTCTGCTCGGACCAGCGCGCCTCGGCGTCGAGGACGAGGTCGGGGCCGAATTCGAGGCGGAAGCCGGTGCCCTCGGGCACGTTCCATAGTCCCTCGATCAGCGCGCCGCGCGTCGATACGTTGCGGACGATCGCCTCGTAGCGGTGCCCGCCGCTTTCGACCTGGATCGTGCGGAAGGTGCGGCTGCGCGTCTCGCGCGCGCTCTTGTAGCCCTGCGCCACCACCCGCCCGTCGCCGGTGCGCAGCAGCGCGAGCGCTTCGTCGAGGCTCATCGGCCGACCATAGATATAGCCCTGGACATGGCTGCACCCGAGCCCGCGGATCAGGTCGAGGTCGTCGTGCGTCTCCACCCCCTCGGCGGTGGTTTCCATCTTGAGCGCCTCGGCCAGCCCGACGATCGACGAGATGATCGCGGCGTTCATGCTGCTGCGGTCGGCGGCGCCGCGCACGAAGCTCTGGTCGATCTTGATCTTGTCGAACGGCGCCTTTTTCAGATAGCCGAGCGCCGAATAGCCGGTACCGAAGTCGTCGAGTGCGAGCCGCACCCCGGTGCGCTTCAGCCGCTGGAACATCTCGAGATTCTCGGGGCTTTCGTCGAGGAAGACACCCTCGGTAATCTCGAGCTCAAGCTGGTCGGGGCGAATGCCCGCCGCCGACACCGCGCTCATGATCGTCGCGGGCAATTTGTCGTTGGCGAACTGGCGCGGCGAGACATTGACCGCGATCCGGTATCCGTCGCCGAGCTGCGCGATCGCCGCACAGGCCGAGCGGACGATCCATTCGCCGATCGGCACGATCAGGTTCGATTCCTCGGCGATCGGGATGAATTTCGACGGGCTGATCATCGCATCGTCGCCGCGTTGCCAGCGGATCAGCGCCTCGAAACCCGAGATGCGCTCCTTCGCGACGTCGACGATCGGCTGGTAGACGAGCCGCAGTTCGTCCTTCGCCAGCGCGTCGCGCAGCGCATCCTCGATCGCCTTGCGCTCGCTCGCCTGGTTGTGCATCGCATCGGCATAGAAGCGGTAGACGCCGCGCCCCGCGTCCTTCGCGGCATAGAGCGCGAGGTCGGCGTTGCGCACCAGCGCCGACGACGACACCCCTGCCCCTTCGGACACCGCGATGCCGATCGACGAGCCGATCCGCACCTGTTCACCCTCGATCGCGAAAGGCTTGGCGAGGCTGAGGATGATTGCATTGGCGATATTGGCGAGTTTGTCGGCGTTGGTGATCTGCGGCAGCACGATCTGGAACTCGTCGCCGCCGAGCCGGCCGACCTGCCCGCGGTCACCGACGATCTGCGCGAGCCGCGCCGCGACCTGCTGGAGCAGCTGGTCGCCGACCGGGTGGCCGAGCGTATCGTTCACCGCCTTGAAGCGGTCGAGGTCCATCAGCAGCAGCGCGCAGGGCTGCGGCTGGCCGATATGGCTCTTGAGCGCGCGTTCGAGCAGGTCGGTGATGTGGAGCCGGTTGGCGAGCCCGGTGAGCACGTCGTAGCGCGCGAGCTGGTTGATCTCGCGCTCCGACTTCTTCTTTTCGGTGAGGTCGGTGCCTGATCCGCGAAAGCCCTGGAAATTGCCGAGTTCGTTGCTGATCGGGTGGCCCGAGATCGACCACCAGCGCTCCTCGCCCGGCACCGCCGCCTGCACCGTCAATTCCTTGAACGGGGTGCGCGACGACAGGCTGAACCCCAGCGTGCGTTCCTCGCTCTCGTCATTGCCGATGCGCTTGCGGATGATGTCGGTGAACGGCCGACCGATCAGATCGGACAGCGGGCGGCCGAGCTTGGCCGCCACCGTCGGCGAGACATAGACGAGCTGGCCATGGCGGTCGGTTTCCCAGAACCAGCCGCGCCCGGCGCGCTCGAAATCGCGCACCAGGTTGAGCGCGCGCTGCTGGTCGCTGACCGTCTTGCGCCGCAGGCGCTCGGTGCGGCGCTGGTGCCGCTCATCCTCGCGCACCATGACGATCAGCAGGAGGAGGAAAATCATCGCAGCAAAGGCGAAGGGCATCGACGCCTTGCCGATCGCGCCGCCGAGTGCGGTCGCACCCGCGAAGGCGAAAAACGCCGGCCGCGCGATCGCCACCGCCGCCGCCGCGACGAGCACCGTGCCGATGCGGATCGCGGCGAAGGCATCGATATAGGGGGTCCCTTCGGCTGCGGCCGATGACACGAACATCGCGATGCTGGCCAGCAAGGTCCCGAGCGCGATCAGCGTCATGCACGCAGTGCACCAGAGCGCGGTCCTTTTGTGCAGCGTGCTGCGCGGCGAGCGCGAAAGCTGGCCGATGACGGTGAGGATAAGGTCGCAACCGATGCCGAGCGCGAGCAGCAGCCATTGCGACGGGCGGTCGAAGAAGCCGGGAAGCCCGGGGAAAAAGGCGCAGGCGAAATAGACGAGCGCGCGGCTGACGAGGACATAGTGCCACAGCTGCGCCACGCGGGTCAGGCGCGTCACAAATTCCGGCGAATCGAACAGCGATGCGCCGGACGACGGCTCGCTGGTCTCCAGCCGCACAATGGCCCGTCTCAACCCCAATCCCACAGTTCCTGCTTCAGTCGGTCCTGAGGCGATTCCCTGCCCGAAAGGGGTTTCCAAAACCTTATTTTCGCGATCCGGCAAATCCCCGGAATCGCTCCATTATGGGAGGGATTGGGTTTTCGTGTGAAACCGATTATAGTCGCACCATGCCTGCCGTACGCCTGTTGCCGCCCACCCAATTCTTCGACCGCGACCAATGGTCGGCGATCACGCGCGTGTCGCCCTGGCGCGGCATCTGGCTCGTTGCGCATGGCTGGATCGTCAGCATCGCGGTTCTCGGCGTCGCCGCCTGGCTCGCAAACCCGCTCGGCTGGCTCGCGGCGGTCATTTTCGTCGGCGGGCGCCAGCTCGGCTTTGCCATATTGATGCACGACGCGGCGCATGGCGCGCTGCATCCCAACCGCAAAATCAACAATTTCCTCGGCGACTGGTTGACCGGCGCGGCGGTCGGATCGGACCTGATCGCATACCGCACCTATCACCTGCAGCATCATAAATTCACCCAGCAGGCCGAGGATCCCGACCTGTCGCTGTCGAAGCCCTTCCCCACCACGCGCGCCAGCCTGTGGCGCAAGGCGGCGCGCGACCTGACCGGCCAGACCTTCTTCAAGCAGCGCGTCGCGCAGTTCGGATTCGCGATCGTCGGGCTGAAGGCGATGCTGCGCGGCGAAAAAGCGGAAAAGGGGAAAGCCAGCACCAAGGCCGGCACCCCGTTCAACAAGCAATCGGACGACGGCATGACGTCACCGACGGTCGACGTCGCGGGCGCGATGGCGGTGACGCGCGCGGTCGGGCGCTTCCTGACCGTGCAGGCGGTGCTGCTCGCGCTGTCGCTCCTGCTTTATGGCTGGACGCCCTATCTGCTCTGGCTCGCGGGGCTCGCGACGACCTTCCAGCTCTATCTGCGCATCCGCAACATCGCCGAACATGCCTGCACCACCACCGGCAGCGACGATCCCTTCACCCACGCGCGCACCACCCGCGCGGGCTGGCTCGCGCGCGCGACGGTCGCGCCTTACTGGGTCAATTATCACGCCGAGCATCATCTGTTCATGGGCGTGCCCTGTTACCGGCTGCCCGAGGTTCACGCCGCGCTCGGCCGGGCCGGCCGCCATGGCGACATGACGATCGCGCCGACCTATCTCAGCGTATTGCGACAGGTCACCGCCGCCCGCGCCTAGTCGGCGAGGACGAGCAGTTCGTCGGAAAGCCAGGCGCCGAGCCACGCCGCAAGCGATTCCATCGCCGCCGCCTCGCCCTGCGCCTCGATCAAAGCCGCGCTGAGGTCGGTAAAGCTCGCGCCCGCAGCGAGCAGCGTGAGCGCCGCAGCCTCTTCGCCGCTCAGGCTGCGAAAGCGCGACTGACAGCCGAAGCGCCAGACCAGCAGCGTCTCCGCCCCCCCGAGTTCCTCCACCTCGGGCGGCTCCTCCTCGGCATCGAGGCTGCTCCACAGCGCCGCGACATTGTGCCGGACGGGCAACAGCGTCGCCGACGGGTGCAACGCCAGCCGCTGCTCGATCCAGGCATCGCCAAGCTCGCCGACGCGCGCGGCGTCGAGCGGAAGGGTGTCGGCGGCATCGAAGGCGCCGCGCAGCGCCCAGTCGAGCGCCGCCAGCTCGGCCAGTTCGCCGTCGCCGGGATAATGCTTCGCCAGAAAGGCCGGAAACGCCTCGCCATAATAGCGCAGGTTGCGGGTGCGCGACTTATGTCCGTCGACATAGGCCTCGGCCAGATTGTCGAACTGCTCGTCGCCCAGATAGGCGTGCAGCCGCTCATAATGATCGGCGAGCACCCCGGTCAGGCTTGAGCGGTAATTGTTGCGATAGATGGCGATCCGCTTCGCCGCGCCGACGCGATCATCGTCGACGATCAGGCCTTCGGCGGCGGCGTCATCGTCGATGATCCCGCCCAGAAACAGCGCCTGCCGGTCGCGCAGCGCCTCAACCATGCACGGGCTCCAGAACGCGCGCCGCGAGGGCACGTGCGCGATCGAGTTCGGCGATCACATCGGCCAGCGGCGGAATATCGTCGTCGCGCTCGATCATCGTCGCGACCGGCCCGAACATGCGGCACGCCTGTCCATAGAGGTTCCACACCGCGTCGCAGACGTCGGCGTCGTGCGTGTCGATGACATAGTCGCCCATGTCGCTGTGCCCCGCGAGATGGATCTGCTGGATGCGATCGCCCGGCAGGCCCGCGAGATAGTCGAGCGGGTCGAAACCATGGTTGCGCGCGCTGACATAGATATTGTTGACGTCGAGCAGCAGCAGGCAGTCGGCACGCGCCGCCATCTCGGCGAGGAAATCCCATTCGCTGCGGTCCGACGAGCGGAAGGTTACATAGGAGGACGGATTCTCGATCAGGATGCGCCGGCCGAGAAAATCCTGCACCCGCGCGATATTGTCGACGACGCAGTCCAGCGCCGGCGCGTCATAGGGCAAGGGCAACAGGTCGTGGCTGTTGTGCGCGTTGATCCCCGTCCAGCACAGATGGTCCGAAATCCACAAAGGCTCGACGCGTTCGGCCAGCGCCTTCAGATCGGCGAGATAGTCCATGTCCATCGGCTCGTCGGACCCGATCGACAGCGATACGCCGTGCATGACCATTGGATAATCGGCGCGAATGCGATCGAGCATCGCCATCGGCTTGCCGCCCGGCACCATGTAATTTTCGGAAATGATCTCGAGCCAGTCGACCGGCTGCGGTCCCGACAGGAGTTCGCCATAATGTTCGGGGCGCAGCCCGAGGCCGAAGCCCGGCGACGGGGCGGTCATGCGATCCATGCTGATATCCGTCGGTGGTGGGACAGGCCCGGACGCGCCGGGCCTGTCCGAACCGGTGTCAGACGACGATCTTGCCGCCGTCGGTCAGGCATTTGCCGGCCGCGAGCTTTTTCCAGCCCTTGCCCTTGCAGGCGTTGGCGCCCTTGCAGCTGTTGCCCGCCGAGCCGCAGCCCGACGCGCCGCCGCACGAGCTGGCGTCGGTCTTGCAGTCCGACGAACCCTTGCAGCTGTTGACGCCGGCGCATTTGACTTCGTCATTGGCACCGATCGTCTTGCCCTTCGGCGCTTCGCCCGCGATCGCGGCGCCCGACAGCGCGAGCGCGGTCGCCGATGCGGCGATCAGTCCGGCCAGTTTGTTGGTGGTCATGAGTTTACCCTTCCCTTTGGTTGTCCAGTCAAGGTGGGGCAGCGACTCACCGCCCCCCGGTCTTTTTCACACGACCCGGGGACATGATGGCATGATCTCGATCACAGGCGAAAGAAAATCCTTCCCGCGCGGCCTTTTACCGCCGCGCGGGAAGCGCAGCGGTTCAGCCGATGTCGCCGATCACGCCGCCGTCGCTCAGGCATTTGGCGGCGGGCATCGCCTTGAACCCATGGCCCTTGCAGCCATTCTGGCCCTTGCATTCATTCGCCGTCGTCTTGCAGTCGGCGGTGCCCTTGCAGCTGTTGACGCCATAGCAATGGACGAGGTCCTTGGCGCCGACGGCGCTGCCCGAGCTGCCGGCGGGGGCGTCGGCGGCAAAGGCGGCGCCGGTGAGCGCGAGCGCGGTGGCCGATGCGGCGATCAGGCCGGCGAGCTTGTTCTTGGTCATGGGTTCGATCCTCCAAATTGAGCGGCGGAAGGGCGAATTGCCCTCCCCCCTCGCTATTCGGGCGGATCGGAAAAAGGTTACGCGGTGCCCGCGACGAAGCGCCCGGCCGCGCGATCCTTTTCGGTCGTCGCGGGATCGAAGATCATCCCGTTCATCGCGACATAGACGCCCGGCGGCAGCGTCTGTGCCGCCGCGAGCGCGAAGCCGACGTTGAATTCGGCATCGCTCGCGCGCACCGACGCGGGCTGCATCGCCCCGGTCAGCACGATCGTCTTGCCGGCAATGCCCGCGAGCACGCGGCCCGTGACGACCATCGTATCGGTGCCGTGCGTCACGAGGATACGCGGCGCATCGCTCGCGGCGACCGCGGCGCGGATCGCTTCGCGGTCGGCATCGTCCAGCTCGAGGCTGTCCTTGCGCATCAGCTGCGTCACGCGGTGCGGGACATGGACGTTGTTTTCGCGCAGCATGTCGGGGATCGCCGCGGGGCCGATCTGAAACTCCGACAGCGCATCGAAATAGACCTTGTCGATCGTGCCGCCGGTGGTGAAGATGTCGATCACGTCGCTCATGCACATTCATCCTCGATGGGCAGCGCCGGCATGCCGTCGGGCGCGGCGAAAGGCCGTTTGAAGGTGAACGCCTCGGCGGTCGGCCCCTCGGCGTCGAGGATCGCGAGCCGCGCCATGCCCTCGGCCACGGTCGGGCGATGCCCCGCGGGCACCCACCAGAGCACCTGGTAGAGGCCGATATGATCGAACCACTCCTTGCGCCGCTTCATGATCGCGAGATGGTCGGGCTGGCGATAGACGAAGGCGGCGAGCGCATCGAGGTCGCGCCACACCGACATGTTCGCGATCAGCTGCGGATCGTCGGTGACGGCCACGTCGGTCGCGTCATTGCCGTCGCCGACCAGCCGCCAGACGAAGCCGTCGCTCGCCTCGGCAATCGCGTTCACGCCGTCGAGCGCGTCCATGAAATCGCGGTTCGCGACATGGTCGGCGGGCAGGCGAAAGCGCGCGATGTTGATCTGCGCGAGTTCATATCCCGCCATGCCCGCCTCCCTTATGCCAGCGCTTCCGCGATCAGGCGCCGCGTATTGTCGATGCCGAAGAGCGCAATGAAGCTGCCCATGCGCGGCCCGGCGCTCGACCCGAGCAAGGTCTCATAGAGCGCCTTGAACCAATCGCGCAGGTTTTCAAAGCCATAGGCTTCGTTCTTGCCGATCTCGTAGACGATGTTCTGGATATCGTCGGCTGAGGCATCGGCGGGCAGCGCCGCGAGCTTCGCGTCGAGTTCGGCCAGCGCCGCGCCCTCGCCGCCCGCCGGCTTGCGGCGGTTCAGCGTCGGCGCGACATAGTCGCGGTTATAAGCCATCGCATTGTCGATCAGGCGATCGAGTTCGGGATAGGTCGCGGCGTCAGCGCCTTCGACATATTGGCCGAGGTAGCGCCAGATTTGCTCCTTCGACGCATCGGCGCCCATCACCCCGACGAGGTTGAGCAGCAGCCCGAAGGTCACCGGCAATTCGGTCGCCGGAACCTGCTCGCTGCGCGCGACATGGACATGATGCACGGGGTTGCCGAGCCTCTTGTCGCCTTCCTGCGCCGGATAATTGCCGCGCATCTGCAGATATTCGTCGACCGCCTTCGGGATCACGCCGATGTGGAGCTGCTTCGCCGCCTTGGGCTCGCGATAGGCGAAGAAGGCGAGGCTTTCCTCGCTGCCATAGCTCAGCCATTGCTCAAGGCTCAGGCCATTGCCCTTCGACTTCGAAATCTTCTCGCCCTTTTCGTCGAGGAACATTTCGTAGATCAGTCCTTCGGGCTTTTGCCCGCCGATCGCGCGCGCGATCTTGCCCGACTGGACGCCGCTGTCGGTGAGGTCCTTGCCATACATCTCGTAATCGACGCCGAGCGCGACCCAGCGCATCGCCCAGTCGACCTTCCACTGCAGCTTCGCGCCGCCGCCGAGGATCGAATGGGTGATCGTCTCGCCATCGTCCTCGAACGACACCAGCCCCTTGTCGGCGTCGACGACGGTCACGGGCACCTGCAGCACGATCCCCGACTTCGGGCTGACCGGCAGGATCGGCGAATAGGTCGCGGCGCGCTCGGCGCGCAGCGTCGGCAGCATGATGTCGAGGATGTCCTGGTTGTGGCGCAGGATCGTCTTCAGCGCCTCGTCGAACGCGCCCGACCGGTAGCGTTCGGTCGAGCTCACGAACTCGTAATCGAAGCCGAAACGGTCAAGAAACTCGCGCAGCATCGCGTTGTTATGATGCGCAAAACTCTCATACTTGCCGAACGGATCAGGGATCGCGGTCAGCGGCTTGCCGAGATGGCTCGCGAGCATCTCCTTGTTCGGGACATTGTCGGGGACCTTGCGCAGTCCGTCCATGTCGTCGCTGAACGCGACGAGGCGCGTCGGCGCACCGCCGGTCAGCGTTTCATAGGCGCGGCGGACCATCGTCGTGCGCAGCACTTCGTTGAAGGTGCCGATATGCGGCAGGCCCGAGGGGCCATAGCCGGTCTCGAACAAGATGGGATCACCGCCGGGCTTGCCCTGCGGATAGCGTTTGATCAGCTTGCGCGCTTCCTCGAACGGCCAGGCCTTGGACGTTTGCGCGGGCTCGCGCAGGGCGGGGTCGAGATGCAAGTCGGTCATGGCAGCGCCCATAGCGGCAAGCACCGCCCCGGCGAAAGCCCAAATTGCGGCGCCGCGCGCGGGCGCCGCGCTAACCTCAGTCGATCAGCGCCAGTTCGGCCGCGCCATCGGCCCTGGCATCGGCCACCAGCCCCGCCATCGCACGCGCGCCGATTTCGGCGGCGGTC
>NZ_LYVN01000110.1 GCF_001990265.1 Sphingopyxis sp. KK2 | reverse complement strand
CCAAGCTTCGCTAGCTCCTGACGGAGCAAGCTGCGCTATCCTCTCCCTCAAGGGGAGAGGAGGGTATGTCAGCTTCCCGCCCAAAAAAATGCCCGCCGGAAACCCGAGGGTTTCCGACGGACAGGCTTTCCTCCCCAGGAAAGCTCGGGGGTGCGGGGCTTGCAAGGCGCCCCGCACCGATCTCTAGCGATTGTTACGCGGCGAACTGGTTCATCGTATTGTCCTTGCCCGCCGCCTTGAGCGCGGCTTCGCCGGCGAAATATTCCTTATGGTCGTCGCCGATGTCGCTGCCCGACATGTTCTGATGCTTCACGCAGGCGATGCCCTGGCGGATTTCGGCGCGCTGGACGCCCTTGACGTAGCCGAGCATCGCTTCGTCGCCGAAATATTCCTTGGCGAGATTGTCGGTGCTGAGCGCGGCGGTGTGATAGGTCGGCAGGGTGATCAGGTGGTGGAAGATGCCCGCCCGCTTCGCCGCGTCGCGCTGGAAGGTGCGGATGCGGTTGTCGGCTTCGTCGCCGAGCTCGGTGCCGTCATAATCGACGCTCATCAGCTTGGCGCGATCGTAGGCGCTGACGTCCTTGCCCTCGGCGGTCCAGGCGTCGAACACCTGCTGACGGAAGTTCAGCGTCCAGTTGAAGCTCGGCGAATTGTTGTACGCGAGCTTCGCATTCGGGACGACTTCGCGGATGCGGTCGACCATGCCGGCGATCTGTTCGATGTGCGGCTTTTCGGTTTCGATCCAGAGCAGGTCGGCGCCGTTTTGCAGGCTGGCGATGCAGTCCATCACGCAGCGGTCCTCGCCGGTTCCCGAGCGGAACTGGTAAAGGTTCGAGGGCAGGCGGATGGGCCGCATCAGCTTGCCGTCGCGGTTGATGAGGACGTCGCCGGGGTTGCCCGCGCCTTCGACCTCTTCGCAATCGAGGAAGCTGTTATACTGGTCGCCGAGGTCGCCCGGCTCCTTCGAGAAGGCGATCTGCTTGGTCAGGCCCGCGCCGAGGCTGTCGGTGCGCGTCACGATGATGCCGTCCTCGACGCCGAGTTCCATGAACGCGTAGCGGCAGGCGCGGATCTTCGCGATGAAATCCTCGTGCGGGACGGTGACCTTGCCGTCCTGGTGGCCGCACTGCTTTTCGTCCGAGACCTGATTTTCGATCTGCAGTGCGCAGGCGCCGGCCTCGATCATCTTCTTGGCGAGCAGATAGGTCGCCTCGGCATTGCCGAAGCCCGCGTCGATGTCGGCGATGATCGGCACGACATGCGTTTCATGATTGTCGATCGCGGCCTGAACCTGCTTCGCCTTGAGTTCGTCGCCCTCGGCGCGCGCGGCGTCGAGATCGCGGAACAGCATGCCGAGTTCGCGCGCGTCGGCCTGACGCAGGAAGGTGTAGATTTCCTCGATCAGCGCCGGAACGCTGGTCTTTTCATGCATCGACTGGTCAGGCAGCGGGCCGAACTCGCTGCGCAGCGCGGCGATCATCCAGCCCGACAGATAGATGTAGCGGCCCTTGACGGTGCCGAAATGCTTCTTGACCGAGATCATCTTCTGCTGCGCGATGAAGCCGTGCCAGCAGCCCAAGGACTGGGTGTAGTTCGCGGGGTCGGCGTCATAGGCGGCCATGTCGGCGCGCATGATGCGTGCAGTGTAGCGGGCGACGTCGAGACCGGTGCGGAACTTGTTTTGCGCGCGCATGCGGGCGATGCTCTCGCCGCTAATGCCGTCCCAGGTGCCGTCATAATCGCGGATGAGGCGGCCTGCCTGCGCCATGTCTTCCTGATAGCCCATCATCTTGTCCTTTCGGTGCGGCCGGTTCGGGAGAGCGGCCGGGTGATGGGCAAGATGTGCCGTGCGGCGGCGCGAAAGTGAAAAGCTTTGTCAATAAGTTTTGTGAAATATGGCTATTTGGTGCTAATGTGCGTGTAAATTAGTAAAGAAAGTTACATGCGATGGCCGAGCGGCGGGTGTTTGCAGGGGCGGCGGTGCGGCGGGCGCGGCGCGATGCGGGGATGACGCAGGCCGCGATGGCCGAGGCGCTCGATATCTCGCCGAGCTACCTCAACCTGATCGAGCATGGGCAGCGGCCCTTAAGCGCCACGGTGATCGTGCGGCTCGCCGAGCGCTTCGATTTCGATGCGGCGAAGCTCGGCGGCGAGGAGGTGCCGGGCGGGCTTGCCGGGCTGCGGCGACGGCTCGCCGACCCGCGCTTTGCCGACCTCGGGATCGGGGGGCAGGAGGTCGAGGAATGGCTGCAGGCGGCACCCGCGACGGCAGCGGCCTTTGCGCGGCTGTTCGATGCGGCGCCCGAGGCGCGCGGCGCGGTGCAGGAGGAGGCGCCCGAGGTTGCGGCGGTGCGCCGTGCGATCGAGAAATGGCGCAACCATTTCGGCGACCTCGATGCGCGCGCCGAGGAACTGGCCGACGAACTGCGGCTGGTCGGCGGCGACCTGTATGGCACGATTTCGGAGCGGTTGCGCACGCGGCACCAGCTCGGCATCCGCATATTGCCGAGCGACGTGATGCCCGACCGGCTGCGCTGGCTCGACTGGCATGCGCGGCAGTTGATGCTGAGCGAGTTGCTGCGTCCCGCGTCGCGCACCTTCCAGGCGGCGGCGACGCTGGCGCAGGTCGAGGCGAAGGGCGAGATCGACGCGCTGGTCGCGGGGGCCGAATTCGCCGAGCCGGCGGCGGCACGGCTGTTCGAGCGGCATCTGGTGCATTATTTCGCGGCGGCGCTGATGATGCCGTACAGCCGGTTTTTGCGCGCGTGCGATGCGACGGGGTACGACCTGTTGCTGCTCCAGCGGCGCTTCGGCGCGGGCTATGAACAGGTCGCGCACCGGCTGACGACGCTCCAGCGCGTCGGCGCGCGCGGGCTGCCCTTCTTCATGCTGCGGATCGACCGCGCGGGGCAGGGGAGCAAACGCTATGCAGGGGCGAGCCAGTCGCCGCTGGTCGACGGCGACGCGCGCTGTCCGCTGTGGGGGGTGCATGAGGCCTTCGCGCGGCCGGGCGAGGTGATCGCCGACCTCGTCGAGCTTGAGGACGGCAGCCGCTGGTTCACGCAGAGCCGCAGCGTCGCAGCGCCGGGCGCGAGCGGCAGCGGGACGCCGGCGCGCTTTGCGGTATGCGTGGGGGTCGATGCCAAGGTCGCGGCGCCGCTGATCGCCGCGCGCGGGCTCGACCTGATGCGCTCGCCCGCGACCCCGATCGGGCTCGGCTGCCGCCGCTGCACGCGCACCGGCTGCGTCCAGCGCTCGATGCCGCCGCTAGGGCGGCCTTTGCGCTTCCGCGAGGGCGAGCGCGGGGTGTCGGCGTTCGATTTCGCGGGGGATTGAGGGCGCCACGGCCGTCACCCCGGAAACGGAGTGGCGGCCGTGTCACTGTCTTCAGTCGTCCCAGCGGTCGTCGAGGTCGTCATCGCGATCGATCGACAGGATGCGCTGGCCCCGGGCATCCATCCGGATTTCGAGTTCACGGCCACGGGCGTCATAGCCTTCCACCTCGATCCGCCCGTCGTCGCGGTCGACCTCTTGTACCCGCACCATGCCGGCCTGGCGCAGCGCGTCGGCATTCGGCACCGGCATCGCGCCAAAGTGGCGGCGGTCGTCATCATCGTCGTCCCAGCGCGTTTCCGACCAATAGGCCTGGCCCTTGGCCTCGGCGGGAGCGGGGCGCGCGGCGACGGTGGCCGACGTGGCAATGATGCCGGTTGCGGCGAGGAGGATGAGGGGCAGCTTATATTTCATGATCCTGTCCTTTCGAATCGTCGCCACGGCGGCGACAAGGGCTTTCTGCCACCTCGTTGCTGACGGGCGCCGCACGGCAAATGTCAGCTTGCCGTCAGCCAGTTCGCGCTATGACGCGACGGCATGCCTCGTATTTTCCTTTCCTTTATTCCGCTGGTCCTGTGGCTGGCCGCTTGCGACGGCGGCGGAACGGCGCCGCCGGTACCCTCGGATACGCCCATGGTCGCGCCGCCCGTCGTCGCAGCGACGCCCGGCGTCCCGGATGCCCCGGCCGGGCCGACGGCCGTGACGATCGCCGGATCGGGTGATCGCCGCGCGCGCCAGATTGCGGACCCGGCGCTGTTGCCGCTGTCGCGCATATTGGCGATTGCCCGCGCCCGCGTTCCGGGCGAGATCATCGACGTCGATCTGGACGAGGATGATGACGATGGGCCTGAATATGAACTGGAAATCCTGACCCCCGACGGCCGGTCGATCGAGATGAAGATCGATGCGCGTCATGGCCGGATCATCGAAGTGGAGGAAGATTGAGCGATGCGGCTGTTGCTGGTCGAGGACGATGACGACATCGCGAAGGGCGTCGCCAGCGCGCTCGAACGGGCGGGCTTCGTCGTCGACCATGTCGGCGATGGTGAGGCGGCGTGGGTGCGCGGCGGCGACGAGGATTATGAGGCCGTGGTGCTCGACCTGGGCCTGCCTCAACTCGACGGTTTGACGGTGCTGAAGCGCTGGCGCGGCGAGGGGCGTGAATTTCCGATCATCATCCTGTCGGCGCGCGGCAGCTGGCTGGAAAAGGTCGAGGGGATAGAGGCGGGGGCCGACGACTATCTGGCCAAACCGTTCGAGCCCGCCGAACTGGTTGCGCGGGTGCGTGCGCTGGTGCGCCGCAACGCGGGCCTGTCGACGTCGGTGCTGCGCGTCGGCGGACTGACGCTCGACACGCGGCGGATGCAGGCCAATGTGGCGGGGCGCGATGTCGACCTGTCGCCGCTGGAATATCGACTGCTTCATGCGCTGGCGCATAGCGGCGGCCGGCCGATGAATGCCGCCGCCCTGTCCGAGGCGTTGCACGGCACCGATGTGCTGGAAGCGAATGCGATCGAGGCGCTGGTCGCACGGTTACGGCGCAAGCTGGGCGCGGCGACGATCGCGACGCGGCGCGGCTTTGGCTATCTGCTCGCGGACGATTGATGCGGTTTCGGCCTCCATCGGCGCTCAATCGGTCGCTCAGCCTGCGGCTGTTGCTGTTCGCGGGAGTGACGATCGCGCTGGCGATGGGCGTGGCGTGGCTGGCGCTAGGGCTGTTGTTCGAACGCCATTCGGAACGGCAGTTGCAGGCCGAGCTCGAACGGCAGGGCATCGCACTTGTCGCCGCGCTCGACCTCGATATGCACGCCAGGCCGGTGTTGACGCGGCGCCTGACCGATCCGCGCTTCGACCGGCCGGGCAGCGGCCTTTACTGGCGCGCGAGCGCGCCCGCAGGTGAGTTGCGGTCGCGATCCTTGTGGGACGGCACGCTGCCGCCGCCGCCTTCGCGCGCGGTGGCGGCGGGATGGACCGCCTTTGCCGCCCGGGGCCCGTTCGAAGATCGGGTGCTGGTCGTGGCACGGACCGTGCGGCTCGACGGCACGGGACCGGCGATGCTGGTCGAGATCGCCGCTGACCGTCGACCCGTAGCCGCCGCGCGCGCCGATTTCGGGGCAGAATCGGGGTTGTTCCTGTTGCTGTTGTGGATGGTGCTGGCGCTGGCGGCGTGGGTGCAGGTGCGTCTGGGACTGCGTCCGCTTCGGGCGGTGGAATCCGAACTGGGCGCGATGTCGGGGGCAATCGATGCGCGACTGTCGGATATGCAGCACCCGCGCGAGATCGAGCCCTTGACCCGCGCGATCAATGATTTCGCCGATCGCCGGACCGACGATATCGCGCGGGCCCGCAAACGCGCGCGCGATCTGGCGCATGCCCTGAAAACCCCGATCACCGCATTGCGCATGCAGATCGAAGGGCTGGACGAGGCACGCCGGGCGCCGATGGCGCAGAGCCTGTCGATGCTGGCGGGAGCGGTCGAGGGCGAACTGGCGCGCACCGGCGAGGGGGCGCAGGGCGAAACAGCCGCGCGCGCACTGGTCGAGCGGATCCTGGCGGTGGTGTCGCGCACGCCCGATGGCGCGGAACTGGATTTCCGTAATATGCTGCCTGCCGATCTGATCCTGCCCATGCGCGAGGATGCGGCGATCGAGGCGCTTGGCGCGCTCATCGACAATGCGGCGCGGCATGCGGCGACGCTGGTCGTGATCGCGACCGAAAGCGGCCAGGGCAATGGGTGCCGAATCCTGATCTGCGACGACGGCCCGGGAATCGCCGAGGCGCTGCGTCCGGCGGCGTTGGGGCGCGGCGTGCGGCTTGATGAACGGGGCGCCCGGCATGGACTGGGGCTGGCGATCGCGCAGGATTTCGTCACGGCGAGCGGCGGGACGCTGGCGCTCGACACCGCGCCACAGGGCGGACTTTGCGTCCGGCTGGCGTGGAACGACAAGGGCTGAAATATTTATCGCTGTTAAACCGGCACTCATGCTGCCGTTAACCCTGAGAGGGCGGCGTGGGCCGCACAGGGCCAGTTGCATGTTGTTTCGCCTCAAACCGGAAGCGGCTCAGATCGGCATGTTCGTCCACGCCTTCGAGGGGCGCTGGATCGACCATCCGTTCTGGCGCCGCCGTTTTCTGATCGATACGCCTGACCAACTGGCGCGAATCCGCGCGTCGGGGATCGACGCGCTGGTTATCGACCAGAGTCGGAGCCGCGTCGCGCCAGAGGCCGCGACGGGTGCGGTTGCCATCGAGCGCCGGTCGGGCGCCGTCCGTGCGGTGACGGTCGAGCGCCGTACTGGCTGGGCCGCGGTCTCGCAAAGCGCCCGACAGACGCGCCCGGCGAGCCATGCGCAGGAGAAGCGCCGCGCCGAGCGGGTGATCGGCAAGTCGAAGCAGGCGGTAATCGATATGTTCGAAGGGGCGCGGCTGGGCCGCGCGGTCGAGGCGAAGAAGCTGGCGCCGCTGGCGCGCGCGATCGGCGAGTCGATCGAGCGCCACTCGCGCGCGCTGCTGGGGCTCGTGCGGCTCAAGCAGAAGGACGAATATACCTATCTCCACTCGGTCGCGGTTTGCGCGCTGATGATCAATTTCGCGCGCCACCTGGGCCTCGACGAGGAGGAGGTGCAGGCGCTGGGGGTCGCGGGGCTGCTCCACGACGTCGGCAAGGTCGCGATCACCGATGCGGTGTTGCTGAAGCCCGGCAAGCTCGACGCGCGCGAGCGGATGATGGTCGAGCATCACCCGGTTGCCGGGCATGCGCTGCTCGCGCAATCGGCGGACATTCCGGCGGCGGCGCTCGAAGTCGCGCTGCGGCATCATGAGAAGATGGACGGGAGCGGCTATCCGGGCGGGCTGTCGGGCGAGGCGCTGTCGCTCCACGCGCGGATGGGGGCGATCTGCGACGTCTATGACGCGGTGACGTCGGACCGGCCGTACAAGGCGGCCTGGTCGCCGTGCGAGGCGCTGACCGCGATGCAAAGCTGGCCCGGGCATTTCGACCCCGCGCTGCTCGAGCGTTTCGCCGACAGCCTCGGCATCTGGCCGGTCGGCACGCTGGTGCGCATATCCGACGGGCATCTGGGAATCGTGACGGGCAGCGGCGGCGCGGCGGGCGAGGCGATGGTCGTGCGTATCTTCTTCGACTGCGACACGCTGGCCGAGATCGAGCCCGAGGATCGCAGCTTCGCGCCGTCGGGGGGCGAGCCGCATGTCGTCGGGCGCGACAGCCCGCGTTTCTGGCGCTTCGACGATTGGGACGTCGTGCGCCACCGCGTGATGGCGCCGCCCGATCGCGGCGCGGCCTAGAGCCCGGCTTTGTCGAACACATGCCCCTCGGGGTCGAGATCGCGCAGGTCGGCGCCGCGGGTTTCGCGGCCGAAGCGCGCGACGAGGAGGAACGACAGCGCCATCGGCGCCGCGATCATCAACGCGCTGGCGGCGAGCGTCGGGACGATCGCCATGATCGCGAGTGCCTGCGCGATGACGCCGCCCAATTTGCTGCACGCGGCGACCCAGCCGGTCGCGCGGCCGCGGATGCGCAAGGGGAAGCTTTCGGCGCAATATGGGAGCAGCATCGCGATGATCCCGTTGCTGCCGACGATCAGCAGCGCGACGGGCAGCACCGGCGAGGCATGGTCGCTGAGCGCGAGCCAAAGCACCCCGGCGAGACCGATCAGGGTCATGACAATCGCCGCGAGAAGCGATTTCTTCGTGCTCCACGCATGATAGATCCACGCGACGACGAACACCGTCGGCAGCGCGATGACCGCCGAGGCGGCGAGCAATCTGCTCGACACCTCCATACTGTAGCCGCGCGCGATGAGCTCGACCGGGAGCCAGAGCAGCAGCCCGAAATTGACGAGGCCCCAGCAGATGGCGGTGAGGCTGAGCGCCGCGAGCTTGGCCGTGAAGAGGCGGCCGGCCGGCGCCGAACCCGCGTCGCGGCGCGCGACGGGATCGTCGGGGGCGACCCGGTGCATCGTCGAGCCGAACCGTTTCATCACCTTTTGCGCTTCGTCATGTCGACCCCGCGCCATCAGGAATTTGGCCGATTCAGGGATGAAGGCGCCGAGCATGACGAGCATCAGCCCGCTCGGCAGGTTGGCGAGCCAGAGAATGCGCCAGCTGAAGATCGGTTCGAGCCAAGCGGCGATCAGGCTGGCCGCGGCATAGCCGCCGACCGCACCGAGTCCGCCGACGAGCACGAGGCTCCAGCCGCGATGGCGGCTGGGCATCATTTCGGCGAGCAGCGCATAGGTGACGGGGAGCATGCCGCCCGCAGCGGCGCCCATCATGAAGCACATGCCGATGTTCCAGGCGAGCGAGGGCATCGCGCCGCAGATCGAGGTGCCGACGAACATCACCGCCGACAGCAGGATCGACGCCTTGCGGCCATAGATGTCGGCGACGATACCCCAGACGAACGAGCCGATGACGGTGCCGATCAGGGCGACGAAGGGCACCAGCGACACGGTCGCGCGCGGCACGCCATATTCGTCGATCATGCCCGGAATGGTGAAACCCAGGCTGGCGGGTTTCATGATGTCGATCACCAACGCGATCACCAGCACGCCCATCAGCCGCCAATGCGCCCAGGACAGCGGGGCATCCTCGGGCGCCGAGACCGCGAGCCGGCTCGACGCCGCCATCTGTTCGGACAGGTTGCGCGGCAACAGGCCATAGGCCGCGACCCCGACCCCGGCGATGATCAGATACATGCCCGCGATCATGCCGGGGTCCATCGGCATGCCGACCATGTGGAAGCCGATGTCGCGGCCCATCCAGAACATCGGCAGATGCAACAGGACGCCGATGGTGACGGCGATGACCCCGAGGACAAAGGCCCAGAGGCGCCGATCGCCGCCGGTCGTGTGGACGGTCTGGTTCAATGAAAAAGCCCCTTCTCCCGAAGGGGCTTCATTTCATGCCCGTGGCGGCCCCGCAATCGGGATTTCACATGCGGGGCGGCGGGTCAGAAGCGTGCGTTGACGCTGACCCAATAGCTGCGCGCCTTGTCCTTGTTATTGTAGTGATCGATGTAGGTCGGGGTGTAGGCGCCGTTCACGGGCACTCCGAAATCGACGTCATAGGCGCGGAAATCCTGGTCGAGCAGATTGTTCACGCGGCCGCTGAGCGTCAGATGGTCGTTAATGCGATATTGCGCGCCGAGGTTCAGCACCGTGTAGCTCTTGTAATAGAGATGGTCGCCGTTGACGCCGAGGCCGCGATAGCGGCGCGAGCGATGTTCGGCCGAAAGCTGCGCCGACAGCCCGTCTAGCGGCTGCCAGTCGAGCGTCGCGTTCGCCATATGCTTCGCCGACTGGGTGAGCGGCTGGCCCGCCGAGGCGCCGGTCTGCTGTTTGCTGTCGGTGTAGGTATAGTTGGCGCGGATCGACAGGCCGGTGAAGAGTTGGTAGCGGCCCGCGACTTCGGCGCCCTTGATCCGCGCCTTGTCGACGTTGAACGGGATGCTGATCGTGCTGCCGAGCCCGAGCACGGCATAATAGTCGCCGAGATTGGCGCACGGGCGCACGAAATTGGTGAGCGCGCATGGCTGGACGATCGTCGTGTCGATCTTGTCCTTGAACTTGTTGTGGAAGAGCGTGACGTTGAGCCCGCTGTTCGCCGACGGGTTCCAGTAGAGCGCAATCTCGCTGTTGACGCTGCTTTCGGGCTTCAGATCGGGGTTGCCGATGAAGGGGCTGGTGCCCTGACCGCCGAACCCGCGGATGCCGTCGTAGAGGTCGGTGGTCTTCGGCGTCTTGTAGCCGGTGCTCACGCCGCCCTTGACCGTCAGCGTCGGGCTGATCGCATAATTGGCGTAGATGCGCGGGCTGAAGTGGCCGCCGAACAGGTTGTGGTTGTCGTAGCGGATGCCGCCGGTGATGCTGAAGCCCTCGAACGGGGTCCAGTTATCCTCGGCGAAGAGCGACCAGATGCGATGGTCCTGCACCGCCTCGATCCCGCCGACCGCGGCCTCGAGCCCGAAGACGCCGTCGTCGAGCGTGCCGTCGATATATTGGCCGCCGATCACGAAATTATGGCGTCCGGCAAGGTCGACCGGAATGTCGACGCGGCCGTCGACGGTATATTGCGCGCTTTCGAGCGTACGCAGCGGGCGCGGCAGGAAGGTGCGGCCGGCAAGCGCGCGGCGGTCGGCGGCCGACATGCCGGCATAGGGCCCGGTGCCGCTGAACATCTGTTGCAGCAATTGCCGCTCGGCGACCGAGAAGGGCATGGTGCGGCCCTTGTTGTTCGTCTCGATATAGGCAAGCGACAGGAAGGCGCGCGCGAAGCCGAAGTCGCCATTATAGGCGGTCGACCAGCTGTAGCGGTCGAACACCTGCTCCTCGGTATAGCCGACGCGCGGCTGGACGACGCCGCCGGTGGCGCGCCAGATGCTCTCGATGCCGTCGAGGGTGCCGAGCGGGTAGGTGATGACGCCGGTGACCGGATCGACGATCGGCGTGTTGTCATAGACCTGCTTCGAATAATCGATGTCGAAGATGAAGCTGTGGTCGGGCGAGGGGGTGAAGGTCAGCGAGCCGCCATAGGCGCGGTTGGTGTTCGCCACCGTCTTGCCGCCGCCGCCGAAGCCGAGGCCACGGATGTGCGAAACGCCGGCGGGGTCGGTGACGGGCGCGAAATCGGGCTCCGACGGGTAGCGCTTGTAATAGGAACCGCGCAGTTTCATGCCGATGATGCCGGGAACGATCGGGCCGCTGAGCGCCGCGTCATAGGTCATGTCGTCGCCGAAGTCGGTGTCTTCCTGGATGCTGCGACCGATCGTCGCCGAGCCGGTCCAGCGGTCGAGCACCTTCTTGGTGATGATGTTGATGACGCCGCCGAGCGCGTCGGCGCCATAGAGCGTCGAGGCGGGGCCGCGGATGACCTCGATCCGCTCGATCGTGTCGAGCGGCGGGATATGGTTGAACTGGTTGCCGCCGAAGCTGTTCGGATAGATATCGCCATGGTTGTTCTGGCGGCGGCCGTCGATCAGCACCAGCGTATAGTCCGAACCCATGCCGCGGATCGAGATCGTGCGCTGGCCGGTCTTGTCCGAGGTTTCGCCGACGTCGACCCCCTCGATATCGCGGACCGCATCGATCAGCGTCATATAGGGGCGCTCGCGCAGCTCGACCTCGGTCACCACAGTGATGCTGGCGGGGGCGTCGGTGATCTTCTGCTCATAGCCCGCGGCGGTGACGACGATATCGTCGCCGGGCGCGTCGCCCGCGTCCTCGGCGGCGGCGGGTGCGGCGATAAAGGCGGCGGCGATCGCGACGAGGCTGGCGCTGCGCGAGGCGGAGAGAGAAAGCTTATTCATATTTACCCCCGATAATGCGAATGATTATCATTGACATTCGGGGGGCGAACTGGTGCGGACGGCGCCTTGGGTCAATCGCGAAGACGCCCGCCGGGCGCAGGAGCAACACTTTGTCACAATTGGCGATAATCGAGCGGCCGACGGGTGCGGAGCCGACGAAGGCGCCGGCGATCCCGCAGCATATCGTCGTCGTCGACGACGATGCCGGGGTGCGGACGCTGCTGTCGCGCATCCTGCGCGAATGCGGTTACGACGTCACCGGCGCCGCCGACGGTACAGAGCTCGAGGCCGCGCTCGGCGAACGGCAGGTCGACCTGGTCCTGCTTGACATCATGTTGCCGGGCGCCAGCGGGCTCGACCTGTGCGGGACGATCCGCACGCGCAGCCGGGTGCCGATCATCATGATCAGCGCGCGCGGGCAGGAAAGCGACCGCGTCATGGGGCTCGACCTCGGCGCCGACGATTATATCGCCAAGCCCTTCGGCCGATCGGAAGTGCTGGCGCGGGTGCGCGCGGTGCTGCGCCGCGCCGCCGACACGCATGTGCCGCTCGACATCCCGGCGCCCGAGCGCTTCGACTTTGCGGGCTGGTCCTATCATGCGCGGCGACGCGAATTGTTCGGCCCGTCGGGCGCCGAGGTCGAGCTGACCGCCGCCGAGCATGAATTGCTGCTCGCGCTGCTGCGCTATCCGCAGCGGATGATCGGGCGCGAGCGGCTGCTCGAGCTGGCGCGCAGCCGGATCGCAACCTCGACCGACCGCAGCATCGACGTGCTGATCAGCCGGCTGCGCCGCAAGCTGGGCGACGGACGCAAGACGCGACCGCTGATCCGCACGATCCGCGGCGTCGGGTACATGTTCGCCGCCGACGTCACCGTCGCCTGAGCATGCGCCGCCGTCCCCTCGGCATGGTCGGACGGATCGCGCTGGTGCTGCTGTGCGCGGTGGCGCTCGAATTCCTCGGCAATGTCGCGCTGCAGCGCTGGCAGGAGCGCGAGCTGATCGGCGGCCCCGAGGTCGAGGCGATCGCGGCGCGGCTGGTCGCGGCCGAGCGCGCGGCGCTGGTGCTGCATCCCAAGCATCGCGGGCGCGAACTGCAGGCGCTGGGCGGGGGCGGCGTGTCGCTCAACTGGGTGCCGCGCAGCGTCATCACCGATTATAGCGGCTCGTTCGAGCAGCTCGCCGAGATGCGCGCGCGGTTGGTGCGCGCGGCGCCGGGGCTCGCGGGGCGCGAGCTGCGGCTGACGCTGATCCCGTCGGCGACGGCGGGCGAGCGCGACCTGATCGGTGCGCTGCACCTCGCCGATGCGACTTATATCACGTTTCGCGTCAGCCCCTATCTGGGCGCGCCGCCGTCGCCGGGGGCGGTGATCGCGATGCATCTGCTGCTGGTCACGACGGTGCTCGGCCTGGCGCTGGTGATGGTGCATGCGCTGGTGCGGCCCTTGCGCAACCTTGCCGAAGCCGCCGACGCGACGGGGCAGGGGCGTGTCGGTGCGGTCGCGGTCGAGGGGCCGCCCGAGGTGCGGCGCGTCGCGACCGCGTTCGCCGCGATGCAGCGCCGCCTGCTCGACGCGATGGAGGATCATACGCATGCGCTGGTCGCGGTGTCGCACGACCTGCGCACCCCGATCCAGCGGCTGCGGCTGCGCGCGTCGCTGCTCGAAGAGGAGGAGGCGCGCGACGCGATCACCGCCGACCTGGTCGAGATGGAGCATTTCATCGAATCGACGCTCGCCTATTTCCGCAGCGGCGAGGATGAGGCGGCGCGGCTGATCGACGTCGCGGCGATCGTGTCGACCGCCGCCGATAACGCCGCCGACATGGGCGCCGCGATCGCGTGGCGCGGTCCCGACGAGATGCTCGTCACCGCGCGGCCGCTGGCGATCAAGCGCATCATTGCGAACCTGGTCGACAATGCGCGGCGCCATGGCGAGCGGATCGAGCTGATCCTTGCCGACATGCCGGGCGGACGTTTTGCCATCGCGGTCGAGGACGACGGCCCCGGCATCGCCGCGGACCAGCGCGCCGAGGCGTTGCTGCCGTTCCGCCGCCTCGACAACGCGCGCGCGCGCG
>NZ_LYVN01000109.1 GCF_001990265.1 Sphingopyxis sp. KK2 | reverse complement strand
ATCATCGCGACCATCTCGCGCGGGCCGGGAAGGCGCCGGCGGGTCGTTTCGGGCGGGGGGGAGGCGGGATCATGTTGCATTGCAGCGGCGCTATGCGCCCGTGCACCCGTTTTGGCCACCCCCGAGCGACCAAAGCAATGCTATGCATAGCAAAAGGGCCGCCCCGTCGGGGGCGGCCCTTCGCTGTTCCAAAGGCTGGCGATCAGCCCTGGCGGGTGCCGGTCATCGCCATCGAACCAAAGGCGCCGGCCTTGATCGTGCCGGTCAGCGTGTCGCCGTCGATCGTCGCTTCGGCTTCGAGCGTCATCGGCATCGGGACCTTCATGTTCATGGTCCAGGTCAGCTTGTTGCCGTCGACCTTGCCGTTTTCCACATCGAGCGCTCCCATCGCGCCGGCATTCTGGCCGGTGAAGGTCGCGCCGTCGCTGGTGACGGTGAAGACCGACTTCTGGTCACCCATCGGCGACTTGGTCACGCAATCATAGCTGCCATCGACTTGAGACATCTGGGCTCTCCTTACTGAAACTGATGTTAGTTATCGAGAGTCACCGTTTCCACCGGCAGACCCAATCCGTCAAGCTGTGGTTTGACCGTCGCGGCATCGCCGACGACGACATAGACGAGGCCTTCGGTGCTCAGCGCCTTGCGCGCCGCGGCATCGACCTCGGCAGTCGTCATCGCTTCATAGGTCGCGGGCAGCTTTTCATAATAATCGTCGGCACGGCCATATTTGACGATCGCGCGCAGCCCGCCGAGCACATCGCCCGAGGTTTCGAAGCTGCCCGGCAATTCGCGGACGCTGCCGTTCACGGTGCGCTGCAATTCCTCCGCGGTGACGCCCTTGTCGCCCAGGAACGCCTTGAGGTCGCTCTGGAATTCCTTGATCGAATCGCCGGTCCGGTCGGCCTGCACCGGCGCCGACGCGATCCACGCGATCCGGTCCTTGTCGCCCGAAATGCGGCTGCGCACGCCATAGGACCAGCCCTTGGTCTCGCGCAGGTTCATGTTGAAGCGCGACAGGAAATTGCCGCCGAAGATGTCGTTCGCCGACCGCAGCACCTCAAGGCTGTCGGTGCCCTTGGCGTCGAGCACCTTGCCCGCGAGGATCACCGACTGCGGCGACTTGGGCCGGTCGAAGAGCAGGATGCGCGGCTGCGGCGTCGGGATCGCGACCTCGAAATGCTTGACCGGCTTTGCGGTCGCCGGCGCCTTCCAGTTGCCGAAGGCGGCGTCGAGCTGCTTGGTCACTTCTTTCAGCGTCGTGTCGCCGACGACGAAGATCCGCGCGGTGTCGGGCCGGATCCAGGTCGAATGGAAGCTCGCGAGCTGGCCCTGCGTCGCCGCGGTCACCGCCTTCGCATCGCCCAGCCCCGAGGGCGGGATGCCATAGGGATGCTGCGCGCCGTAAAGCGCCGGCATCATCACGCGCGACGCGATGGCATTGGGGTTGTTGAGCTCGGCCTTCAGGCGGTTGAGCTGCTGCACGCGCACCCGGTCGAGCTCCTTCGCGTCGAACGCCGGATTGCGGATATAATCGGCGAGCAGGGTCAGCGACGGCGCGAGGTTCGGCTTGAGCGCGAACAGTTCGAACACCGTCTCGTCGGCATTCGCCGACCCGTCGATCTGCGCACCGAGCCGTTCCTTGGCTTCGGCAAAGGCGATCGAATCGAGGCTGGTCGTGCCCTCGTCCATCAGGCTGAGCATCAGCGACTGGGTGCCGAGCGCATCGTGCGGATCGGCGGCATAGCCGGCGTCGAAGCTCACCGCGACATTGACCGTCGGCACCGTGCTGCGCTTCGCAAAGACGACCTCGATCCCGTTCTTGAGCTTCGCGCGCTCGATCGCGGGAAATTCGAGCGCCTTGAGGTCGGCGACCGACGGCAGCTTCGAACGGTCGGCAAAGGCGGTGCCAAAGCCGGTGTCGGGGCCGACATCGCCGAGCGCCTCGTTCCAATAACGGTCGGGCGAAACCGCCGCATCCACCTTGCCCGCGGTCACCGCGCCGCCGCGGTTCTCGCCGCCTTCGGTGCGCTCGCCGGGGGTGTAGGTCAGCGAAAAGGCCGGGCGTGACAGCCATTTATTGGCGACCGCCTTGACCTCTTCGGGGGTGGCCTTCGCCATCCGCTCGAGCTCGACCTTGTAATAGCCGGGATCGTTCGAATAGAGCGCACCCTCGGCCAGCGCGACCGCCTTGCCGCCGAAGCCGCCGACCGATTCAAGCCCCGAAATCGCGCCGCCGAGATAGCTCGCCGCCGAACGCTGCAGTTCGTCCGCCGTCGGCCCGCTGGCGAGGAAGGCTGCGACCTCTTCGTCGAGCCGTTTCGCGACATGCGCGGGTTCGACCCCCGGCTTGACGTCGGCCTGCACGAGCAGGATGCCGGCATCCTCGAACGGCTGGGCAAAGGCCGAGACGCTCACCGCGACCGGGTCCTTGCGCACCAGCGCATTGTCGAGCCGCGACGACGACAGCCCGCCGAGCACCGACATCGCCATCTGCAGCGGGATCGCGTCCTTGTCGTTGAGGCCCGGGATCGCCCACATGCGATAGATGCGGGTGGTCGGGATCAGGTCCTTGACCTCTTTCGCCAGCGGCGCGGGCAAAGTCGGGACCGACGTCGCGGGGGCCTGGACGACGGGACCCTTGGGAATGTCGCCGAACCAGGTCTGCACCTTGGTCTTGGCGGTCGCGACGTCGATGTCGCCCGCCAGCACCAGCACCGCATTGTTCGGACCATAATTGTCGGTGAACCACTTTTTGACGTCGTCGAGGCTCGCCGAATTGAGGTCGCCCATCGAGCCGATCGTGCTGTGGTGATAGGGGTGGCCGGTCGGGAAGAGATTTTCGAAAATCTCGTAACGCAGCAGGCCATAGGGATTGTTGTCGCCCTGGCGCTTTTCGTTCTGGACGACACCGCGCTGGTTATCGAGCTTCTCCTGCGTCACCGCGCCGAGCAGATGGCCCATGCGGTCGCTTTCGAGGAACAGCGCCATGTCGAGCGCACCGGTCGGCACCGTCTCGAAATAATTGGTGCGGTCGACGTTGGTCGTCCCGTTCTCGTCGGTCGCGCCGACCTGCTGCAGCGGCTCGAAGAAATCGCCGGGCGAATTTTCGGAGCCGTTGAACATCAGATGTTCGAACAGATGCGCAAAGCCCGTCTTGCCCTTCGGCTCGTGCTTCGACCCGACGCGGTACCAGACCGACACTGCGATCACCGGCGCCTTGCGATCCTCATGCACGATCACGCGCAGCCCGTTGTCGAGCGTGAACGCCTCATAGGGGATGTCGACCGCCTTCACGAGGTCGGCGATCGGCGCGGGGTCGGCGGCCTTCTTGCTCTTGGCGAGCGCAGGACCGGCGGCGACCAGCGAGGTCGACAGCGCAAGGGCAACGGCGAAGCGATGGAAACGGGGCATGGATATCCTCTATGTTCGGGAACGGGCGTCTCGCCCGATGCGACCGGGTGCCGGACGGCACTGTATCAACGGTTTAGGACAGCGCGCCGCGCCGTTCAAGGGCGATAGACGCGCGGCTTCGTCGCCCACAGCGCGGCGGGATCGAACAGCACCGGCTTGAGCTGGTGCCGGACGAACAACGGCGCCTGGTCGTTGTAGTGCGGGCTGCCCGGCCGCGTCGTCGCCGATCCGAACGGCTGGATCGATTCGGATCGCAATGTACCGTCCTTGCCCCAGGTCACGAACATGATGAAGCTGTCGCCATGGCGGACCTTGAGCCGGCCGTCGGGCTCGACATCCCACAGCGTCGAGGCGCGGATCGTATCGTTGCCGCCGTCGAGCGGCAGGTCGACACGGTGGTCGCCCTCACCATGGCGCAGCCGCAGCACGGTGCCGAGCCTGGGATCGAGCGTGCCGAAATGCTTCTGCAGATGCTCGGCGGCTTCCTTCAGCGTTTCGCGCGGGTCGGGGCGTTCGGCGAGCCGCTGGTAATGCACGCGGTTCGCGGGACGCAGCACCATCAGCGCGAGCGCATCGCCCTGCCCCTTGCCGTCGAGGTTCCAGTCCCATGCGCGCAGCAGCGCCTGCGCCTCGGCGAGTTCGGGCTCGCGCTTCAGGTCGAGCGCGAGGATCCGGTCCATCCACGCCTTGGCGTAACCGGTCTTCGCATAGCCGGTGTCATATTTGATCGCCTTCAGCCGCGCCTCGTCGATCTGCCCCGATGCCTCGAACAGGTCGATCAGCCGCGACGCGCGGTTGCTCATATCGTCCTCGATCCCGAGCAGCGGAGAAAAGGCCGCGGCGTCGAGCTCGTCGCCCGGCCCCGCGGCAACCCACGGCGTGTTGTTCGCGTTCATGACATAACCCGACGCCGGATTGACCAGCGCGGGCACGCGGTCGAACGGCAACGTCTTGGTCCACAGATCGGCCGAGCGATCGCCGGGCAATATCCCGCGCCAATTATAGCCCGCCGGTCGGTCGGGGAACATCGCATTATAGAACATGCCGATATTGCCCGCCGCATCGGCATAGATGAAATTGGTCGCAGGCACGCCCTGCCCCGCCATCGCGGCACGCCATTCGGCGAAGTTCTTCGCCTTGTTCAGCCGATAATATTGGGTGACCATATTGGCCTGGTCGATCCCGGCATAGCGGATCGCAAAGGCGCCCTTGGCATTCCGGATCACCGGGCCATGGACCGATCGATAGACCATGCGCGGCACCGGCAGCACGAACGGGCCGAACTTGACCTTGAGCCACACGCGCTTCGCCTCGAGCGGGCGCCACTGTCCGTCGAAGCGATAATTTTCGCCGCTCTCGTCGAGCACCAACTGATAGATGTCGATCAGGTCGGGCCGGTTCACCGTGTTGGTCCAGCCGAGATATTTATTGTGGCCGAGGAAGGGATAGGGCGAACCGGGGAAGTTCGCGCCCGCGAAATCCCAGCCCTCGCCCGAATGCACGACCAGCTCGTACCAGGCGACCCCGCCGGTCCACGGCTGGTGCGAGTTCGAGACGAGCCGCGTCGCGCCGTCGGTCGCGCGCGACGGCGCAACCGCCATCGCGTTCGACCCGTTGGCCGCGGGGTCGCTGCCCAGCGGCGTGTCCTTGCGCGGCACGATCTTGCCCGTCGCATCGAGCTCGGGTCCGCCCTCGCGCCCCATCGCCTTGTCCTCGACCAGCGACCCCAAGGTCGAATCGAGCCCGAAGAAGAAAGGCGAGCGCAGCACGAACCCCGCGACGACATCCTCGCCGGTCACCGGGAACAGCCCCGACAGGCGCACCTCGTCCGGATGCTTGTCGGCATAATGGTTGAGCCCCGCCGCATAGGCGGTGAACAGCAGCTGCACATCCTTCGGCAGCCGCGGCCAGTCGCGCGCCGTCGTGGTGCGGATGTCGAGCAGCGCCGCGGCATAGTCGATCTTGGCGCCATCCTGCCCGAGCATCGCGCCGGCGCGCCCGCGCGTCATCGCGAGCACCTCCTGCAGCGTCGAAAAATCGTCCTCGGCATGGGCGTAGGCGACGCCATAGGCGACATCGGCGTCGGTCTTGCCGAAGATGTGCGGCACGCCGAACTTGTCGCGCGCGATCTTGACGTCGGTCGGCTGGAAGCTCGGCGCGGCGGGCGCTTCGGCGGTCAGCGGCTCCCACACCGCGAGCGACACCCCGGTCAACAGCAACAGGACCAGCAGCCCGATTCCCAATTTGCGCAGCATCCCGGTCCCTCTTGCGTCGGCTGACGAAGGCGCCTGTCTGACCGCGCGCGGGGGCGATGGCAAGCACCTGTCGTTCGTCGAGAGGCAATTGCAGGGCGGGCCGCGCGTGCTAGGTCTATGAGCGGACCGATAGTGACGGAATAACAGGGAGTTCCATTTTGATGCGTACCAAAAGCCTGCTGCTCGCCGCCTGCCTCTCGCTCGCGCCCTTGGCGGCGCCCGCCGCCTTGGCGCAGGACGTGACCGGTTCGGGCGTCGTCCCCGGCACCGTCGCGAACAGCGCCGAGCGCCCGATCGGTTTCGCCGCGAGCGCCCCCGCCAAGGGCGTGCTCGTCGTGCTGATGGCCGATGCCACGCTGCCGGCGCTCGATGCCGTCGGCGTGGGATCGGGCGAACGCGCCGCGATCGAGGCCGCCATTGCGAACGCGAAGTTCGAGGGCAAGGCCAACGCCACCCTGTCGCTGCGCGGCATCGGCGCGCACAGCCGCATCCTGCTCGTCGGCACCGGCGCCGCCCCCGCGATGCTCGCGCTCGCCGAAGCCGGCGGCAAGGCGGCGCAGGAGGTCAAGTCCGACGCGCAGCCGGTGACGCTCACCGGCGCCTTCGCCGGCGCGCAGGGTGCAGAGGCGGGCTATGGCTTCGCGCTCGGCCAATATCGCTTCGACCGTTACAAGACCGTCGACCGCAAGGCGCCCGCGACCGACGCGGTGACGATCGTCGGCGGCGACAGCGCCGCGGCCCGGTCGGTCTTCGCCGCGCGCTGGCAGCCGCTCGCCGACGGCGTGCGCCTGTCGCGCGACCTCGCCAACGAACCCGCGAACGTCGTCTATCCCGAAAGCTTCGTCGCCGAGGTGCGCCAGGCCTTTGCCGGCGTCCCCGGCGTGACGATCGAGGTGCTCGACGAGGCGGCGATGCGCAAGCTCGGCATGGGCACGCTCGTCGGGGTCGGCCAGGGCAGCCCGCGCGGCTCGCGCCTGCTCGCGGTGCGCTATCGCGGCGCCGGCGGCGAGGCCGCGCCGCTCGCCTTCGTCGGCAAGGGCATCACCTTTGACTCGGGCGGCATCTCCTTGAAGCCCGGCAGCGGCATGTGGGACATGAAGGGCGACATGTCGGGCGCCGCTTCGACCGTCGGCGCCGTCCTCTCGCTCGCCAAGTCGAAGGCGCCGGTGCATGTCGTCGCGGTCGCGGCGCTCGCCGAAAATATGCCCGACGGCAATGCCCAGCGTCCCGGCGACGTCGTGCGCACCATGTCGGGCAAGACGATCGAGATGCTCAACGCCGATGCCGAGGGCCGGCTCGTGCTCGCCGACGCCAATGAATATGTCGCCGACAAGTACAAGCCGCGCGCGATCGTCAACATCGCGACGCTCACCGGGTCGATCGTCGGCGCGCTCGACGATCAATATGCCGGCCTCTTCGCACGCGACGAGGCGCTCGCGGCGCAATTGCTCGCGGCGGGCACGACGAGCGGCGAAGAGCTGTGGCGGATGCCGCTCCACAAAAATTATGCGAAGAAGATCGAATCCGACATCGCCGACGTCCGCAACATCGCGCCGGGCGCCGGGCCGGGCGCGAGCATCGGCGCGCATTTCATCGGCTATTTCGTCGCCGAAACCACGCCCTGGGCGCATCTCGACATCGCCGGGGTCAACCAGGCCGACAGCGCCTCGCCGCTGGTGCCCAAGGGCATGTCGGGTTTCGGCGTCCGCCTGCTCGACCAGCTCGCGCGCGGGGGGGAATAAAGGGATTTCGCGCAGAGGCGCAGAGGACGCAGAGATACATGTTCACGCGGAGACGCGGAGGCACGGAGAAAAAGAGACCAGCGGCTTTGCCGCCCATATCTTCCTTCCTCCGTAATTTCGGCGCCTCTGCGCGAATATCCCCTTCTTTCTCCCTCCGCGTCTCCGCGGCTCCGCGTGAACCCTTTTTTGGGGCTCGGCTAGAACCGGTGATCGCCCCTTGTGTTGCCAAATGGCAACACTATCTCTGGCAGCGAGAAAGGGGATTTCTGAATGAACCTCGAAAAATTCACCGACCGCGCCAAGGGCTTCCTGCAGGCGGCGCAGACGATCGCGATCCGCATGAACCATCAGCGGATCGCACCCGAGCATGTCGCCAAGGCGCTGCTCGAAGATAATCAGGGCATGGCCGCCGGGCTGATCGCCAAGAGCGGCGGCGATGCCGCGCGCGCGGTACAGGGCATCGACGCACTGCTCGCCAAGCTTCCCGCGGTGTCGGGATCGGGCGCGCAGCAAACGCCGGGACTCGACAATGATGCCGTGCGTCTGCTCGACCAGGCCGAGCAAGTCGCGACCAAGGCCGGCGACGGCTTCGTCACCGTCGAGCGGCTGCTGCTCGCGATGCTACTGGCGTCGGGGACCCCGGTCGCCAAAGCCTTCGCCGACGCCGGCGTGTCGGCCGACGCGCTCAACAAGGCGATCAACGATCTGCGCGGCGGCCGCACCGCCGACAGCGCGAGCGCCGAAGACCGCTATGAAGCGCTCAAGAAATTCGCCCGCGACCTCACCGACGTCGCGCGCGAGGGCAAGCTCGATCCCGTCATCGGCCGCGACGAGGAAATCCGCCGCACGATCCAGATTCTCGCGCGCCGCACCAAGAACAATCCGGTGCTGATCGGCGAAGCCGGCGTCGGCAAGACCGCGATCGCCGAGGGCCTCGCGCTGCGCATCGTCAACGGCGACGTGCCCGACAGTCTGAAGGACCGCCGCTTGCTGTCGCTCGACATGGGCGCGCTGATCGCGGGCGCCAAATATCGCGGCGAGTTCGAGGAGCGGCTGAAAGGCGTGCTCGACGATGTGAAGGCCGCCGAGGGCGAGATCATCCTCTTCATCGACGAGATGCACACGCTCGTCGGCGCGGGCAAGGGCGAGGGCGCGATGGACGCCTCGAACCTGCTCAAGCCCGCGCTCGCACGCGGCGAGCTCCACTGCATCGGCGCGACGACGCTCGACGAATATCGCAAGCATGTCGAAAAGGACCCCGCGCTCCAGCGGCGCTTCCAGCCCGTCTTCGTCGGCGAACCGACGGTCGAGGATTCGATCTCGATCCTGCGCGGCATCAAGGAAAAATACGAGCTGCACCACGGCGTGCGGATCACCGACGGCGCGATCGTCGCCGCCGCGACCTTGTCGAACCGCTATATCTCCGACCGCTTCCTGCCCGACAAGGCGATCGACCTGATGGACGAGGCCGCGAGCCGCATCCGCATGGAGGTCGAATCGAAGCCCGAGGAGATCGAGAGCCTCGACCGCCGCATCATCCAGATGAAGATCGAGGAGGCCGCGCTGTCGAAGGAAAGCGACGCCGCGTCGAAGGACCGGCTGGCGACCTTGCAGGGCGAACTCGCCAACCTCGAGCAGCAGTCGGCCGAACTCACCCAGAAATGGCACGCCGAAAAGGACAAGATCCACGCCGAGGCCAAGATCAAGGAAGAGCTCGACGCGGCGCGTTCGGCGCTCGACCAGGCGCAGCGTGCGGGCGACCTCGCGAAGGCGGGCGAGCTCAGCTACGGCACCATCCCCGGCCTCGAAAAGCAGCTCGAGGCGGCGCAGGCCGCTGCGGGCAATGCGATGCTGCGCGAGGAAGTCACCGCCGACGATATCGCCGCGGTGGTCAGCAAATGGACCGGCATCCCCGTCGACCGGATGATGGAGGGCGAGCGCGAGAAATTGCTCGCGATGGAATCGACGCTCGAAAAGCGCGTCATCGGCCAGGACGATGCGGTGCGCGCCGTGTCGACCGCCGTCCGCCGCGCGCGCGCCGGGCTGCAGGATCCGAACCGCCCGCTCGGCAGCTTCCTCTTCCTCGGCCCGACGGGCGTCGGCAAGACCGAGCTCACCAAGGCGCTCGCGCGGTTCCTGTTCGACGACGACAATGCGATGGTCCGCATCGACATGTCCGAATTCATGGAAAAGCACAGCGTCGCGCGGCTCGTCGGCGCGCCGCCGGGCTATGTCGGCTATGAGGAGGGCGGCACGCTCACCGAAGCGGTGCGCCGCCGGCCCTATCAGGTGGTGCTGTTCGACGAGGTCGAAAAAGCGCATCAGGACGTGTTCAACATCCTCCTGCAGGTGCTCGACGACGGGCGCCTCACCGATGGGCAGGGCCGCACGGTCGACTTCACCAACACGCTGATCATCCTGACGTCGAACCTCGGCAGCCAGGCGATCGCCGCGCTTCCCGACGACGCCCCGGTCGAACAGGCCGAACCCGCCGTCATGGAAGTCGTGCGCGCGCATTTCCGGCCCGAGTTCCTGAACCGGCTCGACGAGATCGTGCTCTTCAACCGCCTCGCGCAGCAGCATATGGGCGGCATCGTCGACATCCAGGTCGCGCGCGTGCAGAAACTGCTCGACGACCGCAAGGTAACCCTCGACCTCACCGACGCCGCACGCGCGTGGCTCGGCCGCGTCGGCTATGATCCGGTCTATGGCGCGCGGCCGCTCAAGCGCGCGGTGCAGAAATATCTGCAGGACCCGCTCGCCGACCTCATCCTCAAGGGCGAGGTCCGGGACGGCGCGACGATCAAGGTCGACGAAGGCGACGGGGCGCTCAAACTCTCCCCGGCATAAAAAAGGGCGGCAGAAATGCCGCCCTTTCTTTTGGTCCGAACCCGGTCCTACAGACCGAGGCTCGCGAGGTTCACCTTCACTCCCGCATAGACATAACGCCCGCGGAAGCTCGACGGATAGTTGAGCTCGCCGACATCGGGATCGCGCCCGAAGAGGTTGTTCACGCCGGCATAGAATTGGAAGCGCTCGTCGTCGGTCTTGAAGCCGAGCTGGACATCATGCTCCCATTTCTCGCGATAGAAGATATATTTCGGATCGACCAAATCGGGGTTCGCCTCGATCTGCTCGGTCGTGAAGCGCCGCGTCTTGCTGAAATAATTGACGCCATAGTTCAGCGACCAATTGTCCTTCACCCAGGTGATATCCAGCGTCCCGTTCCACTTCGGCGCGAACGCCTCGGTGCGGTCGTTGTCGACCTCGGCGCCCGGGGTCGAGATGAAGGTCAGGCTGTCGAGGTAACCGCCCGCCAGCCGGATGTTGAACTGGCCCAGGCTGTCGCTCGGGCGGAAGGCATAGTTGATCGTGAAATCGGCGCCCGACGTCGCGAACTGCGAAACGTTGAGCGGCCGCAGCAGATAGTCGGACACGAAACCCGTTGTCGGATCGCGCGTGATCAGGTCGCAGAACTGGTTGTCGAGCGTCGGCTGATCGACGCACGCGTCGGTCAGGTCCTGCGCGGTCGCGGTCGTGATCGCATTCTTGATCTTGATGTCATACCAGTCGACCGTCGCGACCAGCCCCGGGGTGAAGCTCGGCCGCAGCACGACGCCCGCGGTCCAGGTCTTCGCCGTTTCCTCGTCGAGGAAGGGCGTGCCGATCGTCCGTCCGGGCAGCGACGCGGTCGCCTGCGGGTCGTTCGCCGGGTTGAAGGTTGCCGGATCGATCCCGAGCGCGGTCAGCGTCGCGTTGCAATTGGCGACGCGGAACGAGGTGCCTTCGGCAAGGTTGCTCGGATCGCACGGATCGTCGATGAACGAGAAGGCGCCGTTCTGCGGCGCGAACAGCTCGGTCAGGTTCGGCGCGCGCACCGCTTCCGAATAGGTGCCGCGGAACCGGATGTCGCGTACCGGACCCCAGGTGCCGTCGACCTTCCACGTCGTCGTGCTGCCGACGGTCGAATAGTCCGACAGGCGGATCGCCGCGCCGAACTGCAATATGTCGGCAAAGGGCATGTCGCGCAGCACCGGGATGTTGAGTTCGGCGAAGACTTCCTTGACGTCGAAGCTGCCGCTCTCGGGGAATTGCGCCGCAAGGTCGGCGAGCGCATCCTGGACGAGGAAGGCGTCGGGGACGAACTTCGACTTTTCCTTGCGATATTCGGCACCGAGCGCGAAGCCGATCGGGCCGCCGGGCAGCTCGAACACTGCGCCGGTGTCGCCCGAAACCGAGGCGCTGACGACATGCTGCTGCACCTTCACGCGGTTGGCGAGATCGACATTGACCCAGTCGAGCGCTGCCTGGCTCGGCGAACCATTGCCGAAGATGTTGAGCGGCACGCAGCCGCTGCCCGCGCCGGGGGTGAAGGTGATCGGCGTCGTGTTCGCGCCGATGATGATGCCGTTCGGATCGTTGAGCGGCGCGGTCGGATCGAGCGTCGAGCGGCAGACGATATTGCCGTTCGGCGTACCGGTCAGAAACTCGCCCTGGTCGACCGCGTCGATCGCCGCGAAATAGCGATCGCGCAGGCGATAATTGGTGCTCAGGAACTGCGTCTTGGTCTGGCCATAGACATAGCTCAGCTCATAGGTGAGGTTGTCGGTCAGCCGCCCGTCGAAACCGAGCACCCCGCGGTACGTATCGCGCTCGGCATATTCGCCGCGCACGCCGAGGTCGAAATTGTCGCGGCTGACGAGCACGCCGTCGGGCAGGAAGCCGGGGTCTCCGAAGATGCCGTTCGACAGGGCGTCGGGCACGATCGCATTGCGGATGGCGGCGGGAATGAACGGATTGTCGGCCTGCACCGTCGTGAAGAAATCGAACGACGGCTGGGCGAAGGAGAAGTTCTTCGTCTTGACGTATTTGCCCTCGACGAAGAAGCGCAGCGCGTCGCTGAACTCATAGCTGCCGAGCAGGTTGATATTATGCTTCTCGGTCTTGGGCTGGAGATCGCCCTGATAGCCTGCGATCGGCGTGCTGCTGCCCCCCTGGACGACGCCGCCCGAGCCCGGGATCGCGGTGCCGAGGTCATAGATCGTGCCTTCGCCGGTGAAATCGGGCGAGAAGTCGATATCGACGTCGACCGCGCCGCCCGGCGAGCTGTCGGCGTAGCGGATGTCATTATACAGGATGCGGTCGATGATGTTCGGATCGTCGGGGAAGTCCGCAAGATTGCGGCGGAAGCTGAACAGGCCGAGGTTGCGCCCAGTCTTGCGCGCATCGGCCGAGACGCGGGCGTCGCGATTATATTCATAGGACAGCGCGACATTGCCGCGATCTTCGGAGAAATTGGTCCCGACGGTCAGCGCGCCATAGATGTTGTTCGCGTCGCCGCGCGACGAAATGCCCGTCTGGAAGCGCGCGTCGATCCCTTCGAAATCGCGCTTGAGCACGAAATTGACGACGCCCGACACGCCGTCGGCGCCATAGACCGCCGACACCCCGCCGGTGAGCACGTCGATGCGTTCGATCAGCGCATTGGGGATGGTGTTGATATCGACCGACGAGGTCCCGGTGATCCCCGAAATATGACGGCGGCCGTTGACGAGCACGAGCGTGCGTTCGGTGCCGAGGTTGCGCAGGTTGAGCAGGTTGACACCCACGCCGCCGAACAGCGCGGTCGAGCCGCCGGCATCGGCGGTCGTGCTCGATCCGAGCAGCGCCGGGTTCTGGACGAGCAGGTCGGTGAGGTTGGTGAGGCCCGATTGCTGGATCGTATCGCTGCTGATCGAAGTAACCGGGTTGGGCGAATCGGCCTCGGGGCGCGCGATGCGCGATCCGGTGACAACGATGGCATCGCCGTCGTCGGCCGCGCGATCGGTCGTCGCATCGTCGACGGGCGCATCCTGCGCGAAGGCGGGGGCGGCGCAAAGCGCGAGGCCGAGAGCAAGGGGCGCCGCGCCGCGGCGCAGGCTTGCCAGGAGGAGGGGGGTATTCACGGACAGGACTCCCTTTTTTGTCAAAGACGGGCAGGTCCTGTCGGAGGAGGTCGCACGCCAAGACGGCGTGCCCGTCATCCGGCACGACCCACCCCGCGTTGCGCATTCGGGGATTATCCTTAATTTTCTGTTATTTCAGAAGATCCCCGGTGCGTGAATCAGCATGGATCGCGACCGCTGCAAGACAAGCCGCGACCGGCCAAGCGACGTCGTGTTTCGACGAACGGCCGGCGGCGGCATGCCGATTACCCGCCGATGCGCGCCTCTTGCGCGCAATCGCAATTTAATTGCTGTGGTTGACCGGCGCGCGCGTCATCGCCTCGGTGGTGTCGCGCGCGTCCTGATTTTCCTTCGCCCACACCGCCTTCCACTGCTCGTTGGTGTGGCACACGCGGTTCTTCTTCACGAGCGACCCGATCTCGAGCGTCTTGCGGCATTT
>NZ_LYVN01000108.1 GCF_001990265.1 Sphingopyxis sp. KK2 | reverse complement strand
CGCCCTCGTCCCCGCGGCGCCCGCCGATGGCGGCGGGACGCCGATCTGGATGTGGCTGGGCGCACTGCTCGCCGCGGGCGGGGCAGGTTATTGGTATTGGCGCCGCCGTCCCGCGCTCGCGGTCGAGGCGCCGGTCGAGCGCAGCGCACCGCCGCCCGCTCCGGCGCCCGCCGCGCCGCCGCGCCCGGCACCGGTTCCCGCTGCTCCGGCACCCGCGCCGGCGCCGCGCGCTGCGCCGGTTTCGGCACCCTTGCCTCGCATGCCCGCCGCGCTGGCGCTGCCCGCAGGCGCGGCCGGCAATGCGGCGCCAGGCGCGCCCGCGCCGCTCGTCACCCGCGCCGTCGAAGAACGGCGTGCGGTGATCGGGCTGGCGCTCGAGGTGCTTTCGATCCGCATGACCCCCGAACATGTCACGGTCGGCTTTGCGCTGAACATGGTGAACCAGGGAACGGCCGACGCGACCGGACTGATGGTGCGCATCGCGCTCAACCAGGGATCGGCGATGACCGAGCCGGTGCTCGCGCGTTTCTTTGACGGTGCCGGCGGCAGCGTGCTGCGCGACGACATGGAACTCAAGGTCGGTGCGGGCGAGGCGCTGACCACCGAGGCGAGCCTGCCGCGCCACATCCTCGAACCGCTGATGATCGGCGGCAAGCCGATGCTCGTCCCCGTGATGGCGTTCGACGTCACCTATCATTGGGAGGGCGACGCCGATGCCTTTGGCCAGGTTGCGGGCAGCTTTGTGCTCGGCCGCGAATCGGGCAGCGGGGAGAATGACAAGCTCGCGCCGCTGCCGCTCGACCGGCCCTCCTATGCCGTCGACCGTCCCGGATCGCGTTCGACCGCGGTCCGGCGGAGCCAATAGCCGCGTCACCATGGCGTCACGCTTTTCTGTTGCAGTGCAGCATCGGCTGAGGCAGGACGCCTCGGCGCTTGAAAAGGCGCCGGTGGGGGCATAGGCTTGTCTTCCCCGGAAAGAGCAGGTTGGCTGGCGGAGGGAGCGGTTACAGAAACCCCGCCGGGTCGTAACAGGAGCATGACATGGACGCCTTGGTCTCAACCGACTGGCTGGAACGCGAACTGGGGGCATCGGACCTGCGGGTGGTCGATGCGACGAAATTCCTCGAGGCCGATCGCGACGCGCGCGCCGAATATGAAGTCGGGCATATCCCCGGCGCGGTGTTCATGGACCTGGCCGAACTGGCCGACGCGACGAGCAGCATCGAGAATATGGCGCCGCCGGCCGAAAAATTCGCCAGCCGCATGCAGTCGCTCGGCCTCGGTGACGGCAGCCGCATCGTGATCTATGACGACAGCCCGCTGAAGAGCGCGGCGCGTGCCTGGTGGCTGCTCAAATTGTTCGGCGCGCATGACGTCGCGCTGCTCGACGGCGGCCTCGCCAAGTGGAAGGCCGAAGGCCGTCCGCTCGAAATGGGCAAGCAGACGCTGCGCCACCGCCACTTCACCGTGTGGCGCGATGCCAAGGCGGTGCGCACCAAGGACGAGATGCTGGCGAATGTCGCAAGCGGTGCCGAACAGGTCGTCGACGCGCGCTCGGCCGCGCGCTTCACCGGCGAGGAACGCGATCCGCGCGCAGGCATCGCGCCGGGGCATATCCCGGGATCGAAGAGCCTACCCTTTGGCCAATTGTTCAACGCCGACGGCACATGGAAGCGCGGCGACGAACTGAAGGCGGCATTCGACGCGGCGGGGATCGACCTCGACCAGCCGCTGGTCACCACCTGCGGCAGCGGCATGACCGCGACCGTCGTGGCGTTCGGCGCGCACCTGCTCGGCAAGGACGATGTCGCGGTCTATGACGGCAGCTGGACCGAATGGGGCGCCGACGCGGCGACCCCGAAGGCGACCGGCGCGGCCTGATCGGTCTCGCCCCGCGCGGGTGGTTGATACCCCCGCGCGGAGCGCCATAAGAGTCTCACACAAAGACACGAAGAGGGCAGTTCTCGCGCGCACGGCTCGTGCAGGAACTGCCCTCTTCGTGTCTTTGTGTGAGATTTTTGAAGGCCCGCGGCGCGGGCGGGACGACGCCCACCTCTGGATTTTGCGCGGGGCTCCGCTAACAGGGATGGCATGAGCAAGAGCGACGACGACAGCCTCCGCCCCGCGACGAAATTGGTGCAGGGCGGGCGGCGGCCCGAATGGACGGGCGACCCGCGGCTGGGCGGCGGGGTGGTCAATCCGCCGGTATGGCGCGCGTCGACGATCCTTTACGACAATATCGCCGACCTCAAGGCGCGCGGCCATGCGACGCACGACAAGCTCTATTACGGCCGGCGCGGGACGCCGACGGTGTGGGCGCTCGCCGATGCGCTGACCGATATGGAGCCGGGCGCCGAGGGAACCCTGCTCTATCCGTCGGGGGTCGCGGCCAATTCGTCGGGGCTGCTCGCGCTGCTCGCGCCCGGCGATCATTTGCTGATGGTCGACAGCGCCTATGAGCCGACGCGTGCGTTTTGCAACGGCATGCTGGCGCGGATGGGGGTGGCCACCACCTATTACGACCCGCTGATCGGAGCCGGGATTGCCGAGCTGATCCGCCCCGAGACGAAGCTGATCTTCCTCGAATCGCCGGGCAGCCTGACCTTCGAGGTGCAGGATATCCCGGCGATCGTCGCGGTGGCGCGCGAACGCGGCGTGCTGACGATGCTCGACAACACCTGGGCGACGCCCTTGCTCTTCCCCGCGCTGGCGCATGGCGTCGATGTGACGATGATGAGCCTGACCAAATATGTCGGGGGGCACAGCGACGCGATGATGGGGTCGCTGACCGCGACCCGCGCGGTGTGGCCGAAGCTGCGCAGCGCCGCCTATCAGCTGGGGCAGGCGGTCTCGCCCGACGATTGCGCGCTGATGCTGCGCGGGCTGCGCACGCTCGACGTGCGGATGGCGCGGCACCAGGCGAGTGCGCTGGCGGTGGCCGAGTGGCTGGCGGGGCGCGCCGACGTCGGGCGCGTGCTGCATCCCGCGCTGCCCGGCGATCCGGGGCATGACATTTGGGCGCGCGATTTTTCGGGCGCGAGCGGGCTGTTCGGCTTCGCGTTGAAGGGTGCGGACGAGGCGGGGCGGACGCGCTTCATCGAGGCGCTCGACCATTTCGGCATCGGGTTCAGCTGGGGCGGCTATGAAAGCCTGGTGGTGCCGAGCAACCCGGCGGATATCCGCACCGCGACGCAGTGGAGCGATCCCGACCCGCTGCTGCGGCTGTCGATCGGGCTCGAGGATCCCGCCGACCTGATCGCCGACCTGGCGCGCGGCTTCGCGGCGGTGGCGGGATGAGCGTACGCGCCGACCTGTCGGGCGGTGTCGGCCGCACGATCGAGGCGATGCAGGCGATCGGCATCGACGTCGGCTCGTACCGGCTGTCGCTCTATGGGCTGGCCTCGACGATCGTCGTTGCGGTGCTGCTCTATCTCGCGGTCAAGCTCACCATGCGCGCGATCAAATGGGTGCTGCGCCGCAACACCCATATCGACCAGACGCAGCGGCTGTTGACCGAGAAGCTGATCGCGATCGCGCTTGCCATTTTTGCGCTGCTGTTCGGTATCGACCTGCTCGGCATCGACCTGACCGCGCTCGCGGTCTTTTCGGGTGCGGCGGGCCTGGCGATCGGTTTCGGTCTGCAGAAGACCGTCGGCAATCTGATCGCGGGGATCATCCTGCTGATGGACCGCTCGATCAAGCCGGGCGACGTCATCGTCGTCGGCGACGGGGCGAGCATGGGCGGATCGACCGGGCCGGGAGCGATCCCCAATGTCGGGCGCGTCGCCAAGATCGGGGTGCGCGCGGTCAATGTCGTGACGCGCGACGGCAAGAAGCATCTGATCCCGAACGAACTTCTCATGACGATGCCGGTCGAGAATTGGAGCTATTCGAGCCGCGATGTGCGGGTGCGGATGCGCGTGCCGGTCGCCTATGACTGCGACCTGCGCGCGGCGCAGAAGATCATGGTCGAGACCGCGAAGGCCAACCCGCGAATCCTGGCCGATCCCGAACCGGTGGTGTGGATCACCGCCTTTGGCGAGCGCGCGGTCGAGCATGAGCTGCGCTACTGGATTTCCGACCCCGAAGCGGGGCTGGGCAATATCCAGGGCGAGGTGTTCCTGGGGATTTGGGATCGCTTCAAGGAAGCGGGGATCCGGATTCCCTATCCGCGCACCGATGTACGGGTGCTGGGGGACGAGGGCGCGGCGCCTGCTTGATGTTCCCCGGCGAAAGCCGGGGCCCAGAGCCGGATTACGCGAGGCCGGCGTCGGTATGCACTGGGCCCCGGCTTTCGCCGGGGAACAGTCTTTTCGCCATGACGGGGGCTCCTAGAACCCCTTCGCCTTCGCGCGCTCGATGCATTCGACGATGATGCGCTTGGCTTCGTTGACGTCGCCCCAGCCGTTGAGCTTGGCCCATTTGCCGGGTTCGAGGTCCTTATAGTGGGTGAAGAAATGCTCGATCTGCTGGAGCACGATCGGCGGCATGTCGGTGTAGCTCGCGACATCGGCATAATAGGGGAAGGTCTTGTTGACCGGGACGCAGAGCAGCTTCTCGTCGCCGCCGGCATCGTCTTCCATCAAGAGCACGCCGATCGGGCGGCACTTGACCACCGCACCCGCGACGATCGGCGAGCGCGCGACGACCAGAGCATCCAAGGGATCGCCGTCTTCGCCGAGCGTGTGCGGCACGAAGCCGTAATTGGCGGGATAGCGCATCGGGGTGTGGAGGAAGCGGTCGACGAACAGCGCGCCCGACGCCTTGTCGAACTCATATTTCACCGGCTCGCCGCCGATCGGCACTTCGATCAGCACGTTGAGGCTGTCGGGCGGGCTGTCGCCGGCCGGGATGAGGTCGATGCGCATGGGAGATGCAGTCCTTTTGTTATTGAGTCGCGCGCGCCTTAGCCCTCGCGGACGCGGCGCGGAACCCCTCGCTTTGTAAAATCGGGCGTTAAAGCGCGCGTTTCGGCGTGAACAGCGCGTCGAAGGCGTCGGGGCCGGGGCCGGCCTTTTCGAGATGCGGCCAGCGCAGTCCGCCGCGATAGTCGATCTCGACATTGCGATAGCGGCCGCCGCGCTCGACGAGCAGCTTCACCGGCGTCTTGCCGTCGGTCGCGGCGCGGATCGCGGTCTCGATGCGCTCGCGGCTGTAGGTCACGCCATCGACCGCGAGGATCTTCGTCCCGTTGACGATATCGGCGCGGAAGGCGGGGCCGTCCCATGCGATGCTGCCCGCGACGCCGTCCTTGTCGATGACGAGGCCGAGGCTGTGGGTGAGGTCGGCGTTCTTCGCCTGCGCCATGCGGTCGCGGTCGTAGATATTGGGCGCGTCGCGCCAGACGAGGCGGTAGCCCGCCGCTTCGATCCCCGCGGTCGGCGCGGGGCGGCCGGGCGTCTGCATCCGGTCGCGCAGGAATTTCGCCCAGTCATGGGGATGGACGGCGCCCAGCGCCGCGACGACATCGTCGAAATCATAAGTGTCCTGGCCCCAGTCGCCCTCGCGGCCGCCGAAGAAGGCGCGCGCGAAATCGTCGAGGCTCTTCGCGCCATTGGTGCCGGTGCGGATCAGCATGTCGGCTTCGAGCCACATCAGCGCGCCTTCGTTGTAATAATCCTCGGTCCGCGTCGCGCTGGGGAAGGCGCGCGGCTTGCGCGCGCCGATGATCGGGTCGAGCGTCGTGTCCTCGACCGAACGCCAGTCGCGCCCGGCCTGGCTGCTGAAGAAGCCCGCGTTGGTCGCCCATTCGGCGAGGATCATCTCCTTCGACTGCATGCCCGAGCGGCCCGCGAGGACGAGATCCCAATAGGCGGTCTGGCCTTCATAGACCCAGAGCAGATTGTCCTGCATCGGGGTGCGGTAATCGGGGGTCCAGAGCTTGTCGGGGCGGCGATACTTGCCGTTCCAGCTGTGGACGAGCTCGTGCGGGAGCAGCCCGCGCTCGCTGTCATTATCGTCCCATTTGGTGAAATAATCGGGGTTGCGGCTGTTCTCGCTCGACCGGTGATGTTCGAGCCCGATGCCGCCGAGCTCGTCGCTCAAGGCAAGCAGGAAGTCGTAGCGGTCGAAATGGCGCATGCCGAACAGCGCGACGGCTTCGGACACCAAGGCGGCATGGCGCGCGATATGGTCGGGGCTGGCGGCGAGATATTTTTCCTCGTCGGCGACGACGTTGAGCGTCACGCCGTTGCCGAGCGCCCAGGCGCGGAAATATTTGCCCGCGAACATCGGGCTGTCGACGAGATTCTCATAGCTGGTGACGCCGAAGCTGTAGCGGTTCTTCGACACCTGCATCCCGTCGAGCGCGGCGGCGCCGGTCCAGCCTTCGGGCAGGCTGACCTCGAGCTGCACCGGAATCTGGCGGGTGAACCAGCCCGCGGGGTAGAAGCTGACCTGTTCCCACTGCAGGTTCATCATCGCGGGGGTGACGACGACGCGGCCTTCGCTGGTGCGCGTCGGCGAGAGGAAGTCGAAGGCGATGTCGATGCTCTTCACGCCCTGCGGCACGTCGATGTCGAAAGCGTAGACGTCGGTCGGCTGGCGCGTCCAGGTCAGCGGCTTGCCGCCAGCGGTCGGCTTGAAGCCCGCAACCTCGGCGATCGCGCCGCGCGGCGCGTGCTTGCCGGGCAGCCATTGCGGATAGAGGATGGTGAACTTGCCCGGCCGGGGGACGGGGATCGTCTGGCGGACATGGAAGATGCCGCGCGCATAGTCGGTCGCGTCGACCTTGAGCTGCATCGTGCCGGGATAGGGGCGGTCGGCGGGGAGCGGGATGGTGAGCGGCTGGACCACCGGCTGCGGGCGGCTGTTGCCCTCCTGCGCATGCGCGGCGGGCGCGGTGAAGGCGATGAGGGCGGCTGCGACCAACGGTGTCTTTTTCATGACGGCTCTCTGCCGCGAAATGGTCTTTTCTACAACCTTCTCCCCTTGCGGGAGAAGGATAGGGAGCCTTGTCGCGAAGCGACCAGGCGGAGTTGGATGAGGGGTGGCGGTCGCTCGGCGACCGCGCGAGCCGATGGCTCGCAACCCCTCACCCAGCTTCGACTAGGCAGCAAGCTGCCAAGTCTGCGCAACCCTCTCCCGCAAGGGGAGAGGGGAGTTTGTGCGCTTTGCCTTTCGACCAAAAGCGATTAGACGCCGCCGCCATGAGCAAGGACAAATCCGCCAAGATCGCCACACCGCAGCCGGTTCGCGGCACGCAGGACATGCTCGGCGATTTCGCCGATCGTTTCCAGCACGTCGTCGACACCTTCGACCGCGTGCGGCGGCTCTATGGCTATAAGCGCATCGAGGTGCCGGTGATCGAGCCGACCGCGGTGTTCGCGCGCTCGCTCGGCGAGACGACCGATGTCGTGTCGAAGGAAATGTATTCGTTCGACGACCGCGGCGGCGAATCGATCACGCTACGTCCCGAATTCACCGCGGGGATTGCGCGCGCCTATGTCACCAACGGCTGGCAGCAATATGCGCCGCTGAAGGTCGCGACGCACGGGCCGCTGTTCCGCTACGAGCGGCCGCAGAAGGGGCGCTATCGCCAGTTCCACCAGCTCGACGCCGAAGTGCTGGGCAGCGACAGCCCGCTCGCCGATGCCGAACTGCTGGTGTTCGCCGATCAGTTGCTCAAGGAGCTGGGGATTTCGGAAGGCGTCACGCTGACGCTCAACACGCTGGGCGATGCGGAAAGCCGCGATGCCTGGCGGACGGCGCTCGTCGATCATTTCGAGGCGCATCGCGGCGAGCTGTCCGAAGACAGCCTCGCGCGGCTCGACAAGAATCCGATGCGCATCCTCGACAGCAAGGATCCGAAGGATCGGCCGATCGCCGACAGCGCGCCCGATATCGACGCCTATCTGACGGCCGAGGCGCGCGACTTCTTCGGTGCGGTGACGGCGGGGCTCGACGCCGCGGGTGTCGCGTGGGAGCGCAATGCGCGGCTGGTGCGCGGGCTCGACTATTATCGCCACACCGCGTTCGAATTCGTCACCGACCGGCTGGGGGCGCAGGGCACGGTGCTCGGTGGCGGGCGTTACGACGGGCTGATCGAGGCGCTCGGCGGACCGCCGACGCCGGCGGTCGGCTGGGCGGCGGGAATCGAGCGGCTGGCGATGTTGCTGGCCGACGATATCATCGACACGCGGCTCGACGCGGTGATCGCGCTCGAGGACGACGCGCGGCTGGCGCTGGCGATGCAGGCGCTGACCGCGCTGCGCGGCAGCGGTTTCTCGGCCGAGATCGTCGCGACGGGGTCGCCGCGCAAGCGGTTCGACAAGGCGGCGAAGATTCCGGCGCAGGCGCTGGTGTCGGTCGGTACGCGCGACGATGCCGTGCATATCAATGTGCGCGGCGACGGCGATCGGGCGAAGGCGGTCGAGGCGATCGTTCGCGCGCTCTGATGACCAGCGTTTCCGCCCGCCAGATCGACGCCATCATCGAACGCCACGCCGCCTTGCAGGCGCGCATGGCGACGGGCGACATGGCGCCCGCCGACTTCGTCGCGGCGTCGAAGGAGTTCGCCGAGCTCGAACCCGTCGCGCAGGCGGCGGCCGAGGTGGTGCGGCTGCGCGGCGAGGTGGTCGCGCTGGGTGAGATGCTCGCCGATCCCGAGATGAAGGCGATGGCGGCCGAGGAACTCGCGGTGGTCGAGGAAGCCTTGCCCGCCGCCGAGCATGACCTTGCGATCAAGCTGCTGCCGAAGGACGTCGCCGACGAACGATCGGCGATGCTCGAGATCCGCGCCGGGGTCGGCGGCGATGAATCGGCGCTGTTCGCAGGCGACCTGCTGCGCATGTACAGCCGCTATGCCGATTTGCGCGGCTGGAAGGTCGAGATCATCTCGGCGAACGAGGCCGAGGTCGGCGGATATAAAGAAGTCGTCGCGTCGGTGAGCGGGCAGGGCGTGTTCGCGAAGCTGAAGTTCGAGAGCGGCGTCCACCGCGTCCAGCGCGTGCCGGTGACCGAGAGCGGCGGGCGCATCCACACCAGCGCGGCGACCGTCGCGGTGCTGCCCGAGGCCGAGGAGGTCGATGTCGCGATCGCCGACAGCGACCTCAAGATCGATATCTATCGTGCGTCGGGCGCGGGCGGGCAGCATGTCAACACGACCGACAGCGCGATCCGCATCACGCATATCCCGACCGGGCTCGTCGTGATCCAGCAGGACCAGCGCAGCCAGCACAAGAACCGCGCCAAGGCGATGCAGGTGCTGCGCGCGCGGCTCTATGACCTCGAGCGCGAGAAGATTCACAGCGCCGAGGCGTCGGCGCGCAAGTCGATGGTCGGGTCGGGCGACCGCTCCGAGCGCATCCGCACCTATAATTTCCCTCAGGGGCGCGTGACCGACCACCGGATCAACCTGACGCTCCACCGCCTGCCCGAGATATTGGAAGGCGCGATGGACGAACTGGTCGACGCGCTGATCGCCGAGGACCAGGCGCAGCGGCTGGCGGGGCTGGGTGACTGAGACGCCGACCTTCGCGGGGGTGGCGGAGTCGCTGCGCACCGCGGCCAATTTGCTCACCGGGATCAGCGACACGCCGCGGCTCGACGCCGAACTGCTGATGGCGCACGCGCTGGGGGTCGAGCGGTCGGCGCTGCTGCTCGATCCCGCGCGCTATGCGGTACCGGAGATCTATGCGCATTTGGTCGCGCGGCGCATGGCGCACGAGCCGATCGCCTATATCCTCGGCTATCGCGATTTCTGGACCTTGCGGATCGAGGTGGGGCCGGGGGTGCTGATCCCGCGGCCTGACAGCGAGACCTTGATTGAGGCGTGTCTCGACTTCGCGCAGGGCAGAGGGGGCGAGGGTTGGCCAGCGCGGGCTCTCGATCTCGGCACGGGGCCGGGCACCTTGCTTCTGGCGGTGCTCAGCGAGTTTCCCGAGGCGACAGGGCTGGGCGTCGACGCATCCGAGTTCGCGCTCGCCTTTGCGCGCGACAATGCCGAAGCGTTGGGGATGGCCGACCGCACGGCGTTCCAGTCGGGGGACTGGAGCGCGGGTGTCGACGGTCCGTTCGACCTGATCCTGTGCAACCCGCCCTATATTGCCGACAGCGAGCAATTGATGCCCGATGTCGCCGAGCATGAGCCGGCGGGGGCGCTGTTCGCGGGGGGCGACGGGCTCGCCGATTATCGCCGCATCATCCCCGACCTGCCGCGCCTTCTCGCGCCCGGCGGGCTGGCGGTGCTTGAAATCGGCGCGACGCAGCATATCTCGGTCGGGCAACTGGCCGAAGCGGCCGGTTTCGCCGTCGCTTGCCGCCAGGACCTCGGTGGCCGCGACCGCGCCCTGCTCCTGACCCGCACCCCCTGAGCGTATCCAAGAAATCGCTTGGTTTCGCGCCCAAAGCGCGGTAGGGGCGGCTTACAGGCCTGATCAGGGTCCCTTTGGCGGTGCAGCGCACCGATACTGGTCCGGCGGGTCTGCTTCCCATTTACGATGCTGGTGCGGGACGAGCCGTCTCGCGCAAGCGGTAACACGGAAGAGCCGCGCAAGGGAGCGCGGGCACGACGCGCAAGATGCGCGGTCGGCCAAAAGGGGTTGGCATAGCTTAGAGCTTTTCGACAGGATGTCTCAGTTGAACATGAACAACCGGCAGAACGGTCGCCGTCGCGGCCGTAACAACAATAACAACAATCGCCCGCAGTCGGGCGGCGGCCGTGGCGGCACCGACCAGGCCAATCGCATCGACAGCCGGGCGCGCGGCAACGCAGCGCAGATGATCGAGAAATACAAGAATCTCGCGCGCGACGCGCAGCTTTCGGGCGACCGGGTGCAGACCGAATATTACCTCCAGTTCGCCGACCATTATTTCCGCGTGCACAGCGATTTCCGCGCGCGCCAGGAAGAGAAGAACGGCGGCCAGCAGGACCGCAATGACCGCCATCGCGAAGTGCGCGGGGTCGAGGATTTCGACGCGCATGACGACACCGACCTCGACGAGGGCCAGGGCGACAGCGACGGCGAGCGCGAGGACAATCGCGGCGAGCGGAACGAGCGCAATGATCGGGGCGATCGTAACGATCGCGGTGATCGCGACAATCGTGGCGAGCGCAACCGCGACCGCGGCAATCGCCGCGACCGCGACGAGAATGACGACAATCGCGGCAACCGCCAGCCGCGCGAACGCGCCGAGCGCAGCGAACGCGTCGAGGCCGAAGCGGCCGAGCCCGAAGTCGCGGTCGAAGCGGCCAAGCCGGCGCGTGCGCCGCGTCGCAGCCCGCGCCGTCCGCGCGACGAGGACGAAGGTGGCGCCGGGATCGACAGCGCCGTGCTGCCGCCCGCGATCGGCCGGCCGGCTCCGGTGGCCGAGGCCGATGACGGCGAAGCTGCCGAGGCGGCGCCCAAGCCGCGCAAGCGCCGCACGCTCGCGGCCCGCAGCTCGGACGTCGAAGCCGCCGAATAATCGGCGACATAGTTCGTCAGAACCATAGCCCTGAGCTTGTCGAAGCGCGCTTCTCCGTGAGGCGCCCTTCGACAGGCTCAGGGCTTCGCTGTTTGTGCCGACCGCGCGCGCCTATTTCGCGCTGGCCAATCGCCACGAACTGACCTAGCCTCTCTTCCACAATCATGCGGGGGAGAGCGATTATGCGCGCTTTGGCAAAGGCTTGCCTGTTGGGAGCCGCCGTCGCTCCATGGCTTTCGCTTCCCGCTTCGGCGCAGCAGGACCCGGGCGCCACCGCGCAGGGCGATGTCGCGGTCACCATCTATAACAATGGCCAGTCGCTGGTGCAGGACGACCGCCAGCTCGCAGTCAGCGCCGGGCGCAACCGCATCGAATTTCCCGACGTGTCGGCGCGCATCCGCCCCGAGACGGTGACGCTGTCGGGCGGCGGCCTCGCGATCGTCGAGCAGAATTTCGACTTCGACCTGCTCACCCCCGACAAGCTGATGGACAAGGCGGTCGGCCAGTCGATCACGCTGGTGCGCACCAACCCCGCGACCGGTGCCGAACGCAGCGAGCGCGCCAAGGTGCTCGCAGCGAACAGCGGCATCGTGCTGCAGATCGGCGAGCGGATCGAGGTGCTGCGCGACGACGGCCTGCCGGTGCGCGCGGTGTTCGACCGGCTGCCCCCCAATTTGCGCGCGCGCCCGACGCTGTCGGTGACGGTGCAGGCCGAGAATGCGGGGACGGTGCCGGCGCGCCTCTCTTACCTCACGCCCAACCTCGGCTGGACGGCCGACTATGTCGCGCTGTTCGACGCCGCCAAGGGCGCGATGGACATGCAGGGCTGGGTCACGCTGACCAATTCGACGGGCACGACCTTTACCAATGCGCGCACCTTGCTGGTGGCGGGCAGCCCGGGCGGCGGGGGCGGGTTCGCGCAGATGGCGGGCGCGCTCGACGAGGCGGGAACCGAGACGAGCACGCGCGAGCGGCTTGGCGACTATTATCTCTATCCGCTCGCCGAGCGCACGACGATCGCCAATGCGCAGCAGAAGCAGGTAAGTTTCCTCGACGTGAAGGGGGCGCCCGCGCGCTCGACCTATGAATATGTCAACGGCTGGCTGGGCAGCAGCACCGAGCCGGTGAGCGCGGCGAGCGTGCTGCGCTTCTCGACCTCGGCGAAGGGCGGGCTGGGCGACCAGCTGCCCGCCGGCACGATCCGCGTCTATATGCGCGACGCGCGCGGCGACCCGCAGTTCATCGGCGAAAATACGATCGGCCACACGCCGATGGGGTCGTCGATGACCTTGCGCACCGGCGATGCGTTCGACGTCAAGGTGCAGTCGACCGTGGTGTCGCGCACGCGCAAGAGCGATTCGCGCTGGGTGACCAAGATGAAATATGTCGTGAGCAATGCGCGGCCGGGGCCGGTGACGGTCGAGCTGTCGCAGAGCGGGCTGTGGGGCGATGTGCGGATCAGCGACGAGAGCATCAAGGGCAATCGCGTCTCGGCCGACCGCGTCGAATGGTCGGTACCCGTGACCGCCAACGGCAAGACCGAAGTCACTGCCACCTTCGATTCGCGCTACTAAGGACCGGGCCGTGCGCGCGATGCGCCTGATCCCGGCCTTGCTGGCCGCACTGGCTGCGACGCCGCTCGCGGCGCAACAGGGCGCGAGCCTGCCCGCGCCGCCGGTGCGGCCCGAGGCGCCGGTGGTGGTGTCGTCGGTGCTGAAGGATGTCGCGGTCACCGTCTATCGCGCGCCCTATCGCGGCGCGGGGCCGATCAACCCGAACTGGCCGCAGGGTTTTGCGCTGGTCACCGAGACGCGCGTCGTGACGCTGCCCGCCGGATCGTCGGTGCTGCGTTTCGAGGGGGTGTCCGAAGGATTGTTGCCCGAGACCGCGGTGGTGTCGGGCATGCCCGACGGGGTGCGCGAGAAGAATCGCGACGCGCGGCTGCTGTCGCCCGCCGGGCTGGTCGACGCTTACCTCAAGCGCAGCGTCACCTTGCGCCGCACCGACCGCAAGACGGGCAAGGTCCGCGAGCAGCAGGCGATTATCCAGGCGGGGCCGACCGGCGGGGTGATCTTGCAGACCGATGCAGGGTTCGAGGCGCTCGGCTGTGCGGGGCTGCCCGAGCGCATGCTCTATAGCCGCGTGCCCAAGGATCTGTCGGCGAAACCGACGCTGTCGATCCTGGTCGAAAGCGCGCGGGCGCGCACGGTGACGCTGCAGCTCGTCTATCTGTCCGAAGGATTCGACTGGGCGGCGAATTATGTCGTCGACCGTGCGGGCGATGCGAAGGGACTCGGCATCACGGGGTGGATCACCGTCGCCAATGGCGGGGGCACGAGCTTTCCGGGGGCGCAGTTGAACGTCATCGCCGGGCGGCTCAACAAGGGCTATCGCGCGCCCCTGCCGCGCACCCCGCCGGGGGCACTACAGCTCAAATGCTGGCCGATGGATATTACGAGCACGCATCCATTCTGGGAATTGCCGCCGATCATCGAGCCGACCGCCGATTATGCCGAAGAGGTGATGGTGATCGGCAACCGCA
>NZ_LYVN01000107.1 GCF_001990265.1 Sphingopyxis sp. KK2 | reverse complement strand
CGCCGACCAACCTTCGCCCCACCCGCACCGGCTCGCTCGCCCGCGAGGCCGATGGCGACTGGCTCGACGAGGCCGAGGCGATCGACGGCGAACCGCCGCGCCTGCGCACCATCGTCACCGTCGAGCATCCCAGGACGATCATCGCGCGCAATACATCGCCCGACATCGGCTTCGACCGTTCGATCAATCCCTATCGCGGTTGCGAGCATGGCTGCATCTATTGCTTCGCGCGTCCTACCCACGCGTTTCACGACCTGTCGCCGGGGCTCGATTTCGAAAGCCGCCTCTTCGCCAAGCCCGACGCCGCCAAACTGCTCCGCGCCGAACTCGCCAAGCGCAATTACCGCGTCGCGCCGCTGGCGATCGGCACCAACACCGACGGCTATCAGCCGATCGAGCGCGAATGGGGCGTGACGCGCTCGGTGGTCGAGGTGCTCGCCGAGACGAAGCACCCCTTGCTCATCACCACCAAGTCCGACCGCCTGCTCCGCGATATCGACCTGCTCGCGGGCATGGCCAAGGACGGGCTGATCGGCGTCGCGGTGTCGGTCACCAGCCTCGATCCCGCCATCGCCCGCACGCTCGAACCGCGCGCACCGCACCCGCGCCGCCGCCTCGCCGCGATCCGCAAGCTGATCGATGCGGGGGTGCCGACGCAGGTCAATATTTCACCGGTCATCCCCGCGATCACCGATCACGAGATAGAGGCGATCATGGCCGCGGCGGCCGACGCCGGCGCGATCCGCGCCTCCTATATCCTCGTCCGCCTGCCGCACGAGGTGGCGCCGCTGTTCCGCGCCTGGCTCGCGGCGCATTATCCCGACCGCGCCGACAAGGTGATGAACATGATCCGCGATATCCGCGGCGGCCGCGACAATGACCCCAATTTCGGCACGCGGATGAAAGGCACCGGCATATGGGCCGACCTGATCCGCGCCCGCGTCAAGCGCGCCGCGCGCGAACATGGCATGGACCGCAAATTCCCGGCCCTGCGCTGCGACCTCTTCCGCCCGCCCGAACGCGACGGGCAGATGGAACTGTTCTAGGCCCCCACCAGCGACTTCAGCTTGTAATCCTTATAATCCTCGCGCAGCTGGCGCTTGAGCAGCTTGCCCGTCGCGGTGTGCGGCAGGTCGTCGACGAAGATCACCTCGTCGGGCATCCACCATTTGGCGATCTTGTCGGCCAGATAGGCGGTGATGCTCGCCTCGCTCACCTCGGCGTCGGGCTTTTTCACCACCAGCAGCACCGGCCGCTCGTCCCATTTGGGGTGATAGACGCCGACCGCTGCGGCCTCCTGCACCCCCGGCGCGCCGAGCGCGGCGTTTTCCAGCTCGATCGAACTGATCCATTCGCCGCCCGACTTGATAACGTCCTTGGCGCGGTCGGTGATCTGCATGACGCCGTCGGGGTGGATCAGCGCGACGTCGCCGGTGTCGAACCAGTCCTCGGCGTCGGTCGCATCCTCGTCGGCGCGATAATAGCGCTGGATGATCCACGGCCCGCGAATCTGCAGCCGCCCGCTCGTCTCGCCGTCGCGCGGCAGGATCTGGTCCTCGTCGTCGACGATCCGCAGCTCGACGCCGAAGGGCGGGCAGCCCTGCTTGGCGACATTGTCGACCTTTTCGTCGAAGCTCATCGCGTCCCAGTTCCACGGCCGCTTGCCCATCGTGCCGATCGGCGATGTTTCGGTCATGCCCCACGCGTGCGCGACCTCGATTCCGTCCTTCATGAAGCGCTCGATCATCGCGCGCGGACACGCCGAGCCGCCGATGATGACGCGCGCCAGCTTGCCATAGCCGATCCCCGTCTTGTCCATATGCGCGAACATCGCGATCCACACCGTCGGCACCCCGGCGCTGTGGGTGACGCCCTCGTCGTGCATCAGGTCGCACAGGACCTGCGCGTCATTGGTCGCCGAAAACACCAGCTTCGCCCCCACCGTCGCGGCCGCGAAGGGGATGCCCCAACTGTTGGCGTGGAACATCGGCACGATCGGCAGGATGACGCTGCGGTTCGACATGTCGAACACGTCGGGCTGGATTTCGGTGATCGCGTGGATGACGTTCGAGCGATGCTCGTAGAGCACGCCCTTCGGATTGCCCGTTGTCCCGCTGGTGTAGCATAGCCCGACCGGATCGCGCTCGTCGAGCGCCACCCACTGGAAGCTGCCATCCTCGGCGTCGATCAGCTCGCGATAGCTTTTGTAATCGCCCTGCGCCGGCGCATCGAACAGGATGAAATGCTCGACCGTCGGCAACTGGCCCCGCAGCCGCTCGACGATCGGCAGGAACATCGCATCGAACAGCAGCACGCGGTCGGCGGCATGGTTGATGATATAGATAAGCTGCTCGTCGAACAGCCGCGGGTTCACCGTGTGCAGCACCCCGCCAAGGCCCGCACTGCCGTACCAGCTGACGAGATGATGGCCATGGTTCATCGCCAGCGTCGCGATGCGGTCGCCCTTGGTCAGGCCGAGCCGCGTCATCGCCGCGGCGAAGCGCCGGGCATCCTTGCCCACTTCGCCCCAAGTCGAGCGCGTCATGCTGCCGTCGGCCCAGCGCGACACGATCTCGCGCGACGCATGCTCGCGCGCGGCATGATCGATCAGGCTGGTGACGAGTAACGGCTGGCCTTGCATCGACATAGGGGCATCCTCTTTATGGCTTTGCTCGGGGATAAAGGCGGCAGGGCGCGCGGCGCAAGGCCCAAGGCGCATTTTCTTACCGTCCGGTCCGTCTCAGCCCGGCAGCCCGTCGAGCGCCGGTACCAGCTCCAGTCCGACATCCCAGTCCGCACGGCTCGCACAGCTGATATGCGCGGTCGGCCGGATAGCGATCGGATCGTCGAGGCTACCCGCCGGCACGACAAGCAAGGCGCCGTCCATCTGTATGCCCGGCAGCGCACTGCCGCATTCGCGGCAAAAGCTCCGTTCGTGGCGGCTGCCGGGAAGGCGATAGGATTTGACCCGTTCCTTCCCCGTCAGCCAAGCTATCGTCGCGCTCGCCGAAAACAGGTTTGCCGCATGCGCCGAGCCGCTGTCCTTGCGGCACCGCGAGCAGTGGCAGAGGAAAAACGCGTCGAACCCGCCCGAAATCTCGAAGCGGACGGCGCCGCAAAGACAGGCGCCACGGGTCGAACCCGTCATCGCACCCTGAAATCCTTCGGCGGCACCAGCGACAGCTTTGGCACCGCGATCCCCGCCACCGTCTCGAGCCGCGCGACGAGATCGGGGTCGAGCGCGAAACGGCGGCCGAGGTTGATCTGGATGTCCAGCCCCGTATCGGGGTCGGGCGTCGTCACGACGATCGTCCCGCGCGCATCCTCGCGCCGTTCGGCGAAGCGCGCGATCTCGGCGATCGCCTCGGCAGCCTCGACCCGGCACTCGAGCTGCAGCGCCGCGGTCGCCGCAATGTCGGCGAGCGGCTGCGCCCCGCGCACCGTCACGCGCGGCGTCTCTTCGCCTTCGAGCAGGTCGAGTTCGACCGACAGCATCGCGCAGCCGCCATCGACCGCCAGCGCTTCCAATATCTTGCCCGCGCCCTCATCGAAGCAGCTCGACTGGAATTGCCCGCTGCGGTCCGAGAGCGTCAGGTTGAGGAAGCGATTGCCGCGCTGCGACATACGCGGTCGCGCGCTTTCGACCATCGCCGCCATCATCATCGGGATGCGCGTCCCCGGCGTCATTGCGACATTGGCGCAGATATCGCCATAGCTGCGCGCGCCGCGCGCCGCGATGATCGTCTCGTAATTCTCGACCGGATGCGCCGAGAAATAGAAGCCGAAGGCATCTTTCTCGCGCGTCATCCGCTCGCCGAGCGTCCAGGGTTCGGCGGCGGGCAGTTGCAGCGCCGGGGCGATCGCGATGTCGCCGCCGAACAGTCCGCCCTGTCCCGTCGATCGTTCATGCGCGCTGCTGTTGGCGCAGGCGAGCAATGCCTCGGCCCCGGCAAAGGCGCGCGGCCGCTCGGGTTCGACCGGATCGAACGCCCCGCCCCCCGCCAGCGCCTCGATCTGGCGCCGGTTGAGCAGTTTCGGGTCGATGCGCCCGGCAAAGTCATCAAGGCTCGCAAAATCGCCATGCGCATGGCGTTCGGCGACCAGCGCCTCCATCGCCTTTTCGCCGACGCCCTTGAGCGCGCCGAGCGCGTAGCGCACCGCAAGCCCCTCATCGCCCTGCCCGACCGAGAAATCGGCCTCGCTGTCGTTGATCGACGGCGGCGCGATGCCGACGTTCAGCCGGCGCATGTCGTCGATGAAGATCGAGAGCTTGTCGGTCTGGTGGCTGTCGAACGACATCGATGCCGCGAAAAATTCGTGCGGATAATGCGCCTTCAGCCAGGCGGTCTGGTACGACAACAAGGCATAGGCCGCCGCATGGCTCTTGTTGAAGCCATAGCCGGCGAATTTGTCGATCAAGTCGAACAGCTCGTTCGCCGCCTTGGGCGCGATCTGGTTATGCTCGCCGCAGCCCGCAACGAAGGTCTCGCGCTGCGCGTCCATCTCGGCCTGGACCTTCTTGCCCATCGCGCGGCGCAAGAGGTCGGCGCCGCCGAGACTGTAGCCGGCGAGGATCTGCGCCGCCTGCATCACCTGTTCCTGATAGACGAAGATGCCATAGGTTTCGGCGAGGATGCCTTCGAGCAGCGGGTGCGGATAGGCGATCGCCTCGCGCCCGTTCTTGCGCGCGCCGAACAGCGGGATATTGTCCATCGGCCCCGGGCGATAGAGCGCGACGAGCGCGATGATGTCGCCGAAATTGGTCGGCTTTACCGCCGACAGCGTCCGCCGCATGCCTTCGGATTCGAGCTGGAACACCCCGACCGTCTCGCCGCGCTGGAGCAGTTCGTAGACCGCCGTATCGTCCCACGCGAGCCCGTCGAGATCGACGTCGATCCCGCGCAGCGCGAGCAGGCGCTTCGCCTCCTTGAGCACCGACAGCGTCTTGAGGCCGAGGAAGTCGAACTTCACCAGCCCCGCGCTCTCGACATATTTCATGTCGAACTGCGTCACCGGCATGTCCGAGCGCGGATCGCGATAGAGCGGGACGAGCTGGTCGAGCGGCCGGTCGCCGATCACCACGCCTGCGGCGTGGGTCGAGCTGTGCCGCGGCAGCCCCTCGAGCTGGCGCGCCATGTCGAACAGGCGGCGGACCCCGTCGTCCTGCTTATATTCGGTCATCAGCTCGGCGACGCCGTTCAGCGCGCGTTCGAGCGTCCAGGGGTCGGTCGGATGGTTCGGCACCAGCTTCGCCAGCCGGTCGACCTGGCCATAGCTCATCTGCAGCACGCGCCCGGTATCCTTGAGCACCGCGCGCGCCTTCAGCTTACCGAAGGTGATGATCTGCGCGACGGTATCGCGGCCGTATTTCTCCTGCACATAGCGGATCACCTCGCCGCGCCGCGTTTCGCAGAAGTCGATGTCGAAATCGGGCATCGACACGCGCTCGGGATTGAGGAAGCGCTCGAACAGCAGGCCAAGCTTCAAGGGATCGAGGTCGGTGATCGTCAGCGCCCAGGCGACGACGCTGCCCGCGCCCGACCCGCGCCCCGGCCCTACCGGAATGTCATGCGACTTGGCCCATTTGATGAAGTCGGCAACGATCAGGAAGTAACCGGGGAACCCCATCTGGACGATGACCCCGACCTCGAAATCGAGGCGCTCGACATAGGCCTGCCGCTCTTCGTCGGACAGATCGGCGATCAGCGCCAGCCGCGCCTCCAGCCCCGCGCGCGCGTCGGCGGCGAGCTGCGCCGCCTCGCCCTCGCGGTCGCCCGCAAGGCTCGGCAGGATCGGCGCGCGCTTCGGCGCCATGAAAGCGCAGCGCTGCGCGACGACGAGCGAGTTTCGCATCGCCTCGGGCAGGTCGCTGAACGCGTCCTCCATCGCCTCGGCGGGCTTCAGCCACGCCTCGGGGCTCGACACGCGCCGGTCCTCGCTCTCGACATAGGCCGATTGCGCGATGCACAGCATCGCGTCGTGCGCGGCGTGGAATTGCGGTTCGACGAACGACGCGGGGTTGGTCGCAACGATCGGCAGCGCGCGCGCATAGGCCATGTCGATCAGCGCCTTTTCGGCCGCCTTCTCCGCCGCATCGCCGCGCCGCGAGAGTTCGATGTACAGCCGCCCGCCGAACAGCGCCTCGAGCTGCTCGACATAATCCTCTGCCGCGGTCTTCTGTTCGCCCGCGAGCAGCCGCGCCAGCGCACCCTCACCGCCACCGGTCAGGCAGATCAGGCCGTCGGTGCGCCCTGCGAGCCTGGCAAAGGTGACATGCGGGTCCTGCTCGACCGGGCGCCCCAGATGCGCGTCGGACACGAGCGCGCACAGATTATTATACCCCGTCTCGTCCTGCGCGTAGAGCGCAATCCAGTCGATCTGCGGCGCGCCATTGACGAGCCGTGGCCCCGGCCGCGCGATGCTCAGGAAGACGCCGACGATCGGCTGGACGCCCGCGGCCTTGCACGCCTCGCCAAACGCCATCGCGCCGTAGAGCCCGTTGCGGTCGCAGATCGCCACCGCCGGAAACCCGCGCTCGCGCGCGGCTTTCGCAATCGCCTTGGGGTCGATCGCCCCTTCGAGCATCGTGTAGCTGGAAAAGACGCGCAGGGGGACAAAGGGGCTGTAGGCCATCGGAGGACGCTAGGCATATGTGACGATTCGGGGAAGGCCCGATACGGCCCCCGGCCCGCATTAAATCGCGTCGCGCTCCACCCATTTCCGCACGATGACGGGCACAAGATATCCGATCGCGAAACCGATCGACACGAGCAGCAGAACGCCCGTCCAACCGAAATTTTCGCGCACCACGAAATAGATGGCGAGCGAAACGCAGATGATCGCGAACTTCTTGAGGAATAGCCGCGTCGTGCGCTTCATTCCGGCCATCAGGGTGCCCCTAGCCCAGCAGTTCCTCGATCTCCTTGCGCAGCGCCTCGGGCTTCGTCGTCGGCGCGTGGCGCGACACCGTCTTGCCGTCGCGGTCGACGAGGAATTTGGTGAAATTCCACTTGATCCCGCTGCCGAGCAGCCCGGTCTTTTCCTTCTTCAAATGCTTGAAGATCGGATCGGCATCGTCGCCATTGACGTCGATCTTGGCCATCAGCGGGAAGGACACGTCATAGGTCAGCGAACAGAAATTCTTGATTTCCTCGGCATCGCCCGGCTCCTGCGCACCGAACTGGTTGCACGGAAAGGCGAGGATTTCGAGCCCGCGGTCCTTATAGTCGCGGTATAATTCCTCCAGCCCCTCATATTGCGGGGTGAAGCCGCATTTCGACGCGGTGTTGACGATCAGCAGCACCTTGCCCTTGTAATCGGCCAGCGACTGCGTGCCGCCGCCCGGCAGCTTCGCCGAAAGATCATAAAGCGCCATTTTGCCCTCCCCTGATATCGATCATCGACACTTCGTCCTCGATGCGTCCATCGTGCAGTCGTAACACACGGTCCATACGAGCGGCGAGCCGTTCGTTATGCGTCGCCACCAGCGCCGCCGAGCCATTGTCGCGCACCAACGCGACGAACTGGTCGAACACCTTGTCCGACGTCGCCTCGTCGAGGTTGCCGGTGGGCTCGTCGGCGAGCACCAGCAGCGGCCGGTTCGCCAGCGCGCGCGCCACCGCGACGCGCTGCTGCTCGCCGCCTGACAGCTTGCTCGGCTTGTGATGCAGTCGCTCGCCCAGCCCCAGCCGCGTCAGCAGCTCCTCGGCGCGCGCCTCGGCCTCGGCCTGCTTCGTGCCGCGGATCAGCTGCGGCAGCACGACATTCTCGATCGCGTTGAAATCGGGCAGCAGGTGGTGGAACTGATAGACGAAGCCGATCTTCTCGCGCCGCGTCCTGGTGCGTTCGCCCTGGTCGAAGCGCGTCGCATCCTCGCCGTCGATCATGATCTTGCCGCCGAAACCGCCTTCGAGCAGGCCAACGGCTTGCAGCAGCGTCGACTTGCCCGACCCCGAGGGACCGAGCAGCGCGACGATCTCGCCCGGGCGCAGTCGCGCGTCGATGCCGCGCAGCACGTCGATGCGCGCGCCGCCCTGCTCGAAATGGCGCGTCAGCGCGGTCAGTTGCAGCACGTCATTCATAGCGCAGCACCTGCACGGGATCGGTGTTGGCCGCCTTGAAGGCGGGATAAAGCGTCGCGAGGAAGCTGAAGACGATGGTCATCACCACCACCACGCCGATCTCGACCGCGTTCGGCTTCGACGGCAATTCGGTCAGGAAGCGCACCGACGGGTCCCACAGATTCTGTCCCGACAGATAACCGATCCCCGCGAGAATTCCCTTGCGGAAGTAAAGCAGCGTAAAGCCTAGCACCAGCCCGACCAGCGTCCCGCCGACGCCGATCGATACGCCGATCGCGACAAAGATGCGCAGCACCGAATCGCGCGTTGCGCCCATGGTGCGGATGATCGCGATGTCGCGCGTCTTGGCGCGCACCAGCATGATCAGCGACGACACGATATTGAACGCCGCGACCAGGATGATCAGCGACAGGATGACGAACAGCGCGACGCGCTCGACCGACAGCGCCTCGAACAGGCTGCTGTTCATCGATCGCCAGTCGGTCACCACCGCCTGCGACGCCAGTTTCTGCGACAATGGCCCCAATATCTCGCCGACCTTGTCGGCATTTTCGGTCTGCACCTTGATCAGCCCGATCTGGTCGCCGGTGAGCAGCAAGAGCTGCGCGTCGGCCATCGGCATGATGATATAGCTCTTGTCGAAGTCATAGACGCCGAGTTCGAAGATCGCCCCGACACTGTAACTGATCTCGCGCGGCACCGTCCCGAAAGGAGTCGACCGACCCGCTGGGTTGATGATCGTGATCTGTGACCCGACCGTCGCGCCCAGGTTGCGCGCCAGTTCGGATCCCAGCGCGACTTCGCCCGACCCGTCGGTCAGCCGCGCCAGGTTGCCCGCCTTGACCTCGCCCTTCAGCACCGAATTGTTGCGGATGTCGGATACCAGCATCCCGCGCACCGCGACGCCCTCGACGCGGCCGTTGAAGGTGGTCAGCAAGGGCTGCTCGATGATCGGTGTTGCCTCGGTCACCCCCGGCGTCGCGCGCACTTCCTTCAGCACGTCGCGCCAATTGTCGATCCGCCCGCCGAAACCCTGGACGACGGCGTGGCCGTTGAGGCCGACGATCTTGTCGAACAGCTCGCTGCGCACCCCGTTGACGACGCTCATCACGATGACGAGCGACGCGACGCCGATCATCACCGCGACAAAGCTGAACGCCGCCGCGACGAAGATGAACCCTTCGCCGCGATGCGGAAGCAGATAACGTTTGAAGATGGTGCGTTCATAGGGACGCAGGATCATAGGGTCGGTCCGCGAAACGCGCTGGAATAGGCGGTCATAGCGACGCTTTAAGCGGCGACCGGGGTGCTGGCAATGGGCGCTTTGGAGCGAAAGGGCCTGCGAATGATTCGCAAAATCTGTTGCCCATCGGCCACAGGGCGCTGGAAAAGCATCGCAACCTAACTGCCAGAGGGTGACAAGCGGCGTCCGGGGGCCTAGCCCGATGACTTCTGGATCACGCGGCTAAAGGCCCGGTTTCAGGGAGTGTGGACGCTTCGCCTCGTCCACGCAAAGGGGGATGGCGGTAGTTCGTCACAGGCGCCCGGGTCTCGCTATCGAGGCCCGGGCGTTGTGATTCTACCCTTCGCTCTCGCTGATATCCTCGAGCATGTCGGTATCGAGCACGCGCACCCGCCCCTGCTCGAGCGAGATGACCCCCGATTCCTCCCAGCTCCGAAGCTGCCGGTTGATATGTTCGCGGCTCATCCCCGCGAAATTGCCGAGTTCGGTCTGGCTGAGTTCGACCCGATGCGTCGTCTCGACGCTGTCCTTGCGAATCAGGCGCTTGAGGTAGCGCGCCAGCCGCGGGCCCGACGCATAGGCGCGGTCGCTCTCGATCGTCTGGTCGGCGGTGCGCAGCCGATGCGCGAGCTGCTGCATCAGCGACCAGGTGAATTCCGGGTGGCTCGACGCGAAATCCTTGAGCGCGTTGCGGCCGAGCTGGAGCGCGCTGCCCGCGCTCGTCGCGGTGACCGAGGCCGTCCGTTCGCCGCCGTCGAGCAGCGCGATCTCGCCCAGCACCGCGCCGGGCTCGGCATAGGCGAGCACGATCTCGCGCCCACCCGCGGTCAACATCGACACGCGCGCCGTGCCTTCGGTCAGGATCAGCATCATGTCGCCCGGGTCGCCCTGGACGAGCAATTCCTTGCCCTTGACGAAATTGATCTGGACCGCGCGGCTGGCGATGTCGGCCCAGTCCTCGACCGTCAGGCCGGAGAATATGCTTTCGGGACCCTGAAGCGCAGCGAGTTTCGCGTGATCCATAAGCCCCGTTTCCCCTATTAAAGCGTGCGGCTTACACCAGCCGGCTGTGCTTCACCGCCGCTTCGATGAACCCGGCGAACAGCGGATGCGGATCGAAGGGTTTGGATTTGAGTTCCGGATGGAACTGCACCCCAATGAACCACGGATGGTCCGGCCTTTCAACGATTTCGGGCAGCATGCCGTCGGGCGACATGCCCGAAAACACCAGCCCGCCATTCTCCAGCCGGTCGCGATAGGCGCCGTTGACCTCATAGCGGTGGCGGTGGCGCTCGCTGATCTCGTTCGCGCCGTAAACCGCCGCGACATGGCTGTTCGGCGACAATTTCGCCTCATAGGCGCCGAGCCGCATCGTGCCGCCGAGGTCGGTGTCGGCGCCGCGCTGCTGCAGCCCCTCGGCGCTCATCCATTCGGTGATCATGCCGACCACCGGTTCGTCGGTCTTGCCGAATTCGGTGCTCGACGCGGCTTCGATGCCGCTGGTGTTCCGCGCACCCTCGATGCACGCCATCTGCATGCCGAGGCAGATGCCGAAGAAGGGCACCCCCCGTTCGCGCGCGAAGCGCACGCTCGAAATCTTGCCCTCCGACCCGCGCTCGCCGAAGCCACCGGGAACGAGGATGCCGTGCAGCGGCTCGAGATTTTCGGCGAGATTGCCGTCATTCTCGAACATCTCGGCGTCGAGCCAGCGGATGTTGACCTTCACCCGGTTCGCCATGCCGCCATGCACCAGCGCTTCGTTGAGCGACTTATAGGCATCGGGCAGCGACACATATTTGCCGACGACGCCGATCGTGACCTCGCCCTCGGGATGCTGCTTGCGGTCCATGATGTCGAACCAGCGCGACAGGTCGGGGTCGGGCGCGTCGTGGATGCCGAAGGCGCGCAGCACTTCGCCGTCGAGCCCCTCGCCATGATATTGCACCGGCACCGAATAGATGCTGTCGGCGTCGAGCGCGGGGATCACCGCCTCCTTCCGCACGTTGCAGAATTGCGCGATCTTGGCGCGTTCGCCCTCAGGCAGCGGCTTTTCGCAGCGGCAGAGCAATATGTCGGGCTGGACGCCAAGCGAGGCGAGTTCGCGCACGCTGTGCTGCGTCGGCTTGGTCTTCAATTCGCCCGCGGCGGCGATGTACGGCACCAAGGTGACATGGACCGACAGGGTCTTGTCGCGCCCCTCTTCGTTGCGCAGCTGGCGGATCGCCTCGATGAACGGCAAGGATTCGATGTCGCCCACCGTACCGCCGATTTCGCACAGCACGAAATCGAGGTCGTCGGTTTCGGCGCGCGCAAAGGCCTTGATCGCGTCGGTGACATGCGGGACGACCTGCACAGTCGCGCCGAGATAATCGCCGCGGCGTTCCTTGGTGATGATCTGCTGATAGATGCGGCCCGAGGTGACATTGTCGCTCTGCCGCGCCGCAACGCCGGTGAAGCGCTCATAATGGCCGAGGTCGAGGTCGGTCTCGGCGCCATCGTCGGTCACATAGACCTCGCCGTGCTGATAGGGCGACATCGTGCCCGGATCGACGTTGAGATAGGGATCGAACTTCCGGATACGGACGCGATAGCCACGCGCTTGCAGCAAGGCGGCGAGGCTAGCCGCCATCAAACCTTTGCCAAGCGAGGAGACCACGCCGCCGGTGATAAAAATGAACCGCGCCATGGGAGGAAAGACTTACTCAACAGGAGGGGGACGGCGCAAGCCGTCGAATCGCACGGCGCGGAAATAAATCCGCGCCGGCGCATGCGGGGAGCGATGGGCGCCGTGCGGCGCTGCCGCTTATTTCTTGGCGGGAGCCGCGGGTGCCGGCGCGGGCGCCGGGGTGTCGGCCGCGGCGGCCGCGGCAGCGGCGGCCAGCGGATCGTCGGTCGGCGCGGCCTGGGCGGGTGCGCCCGTCGCGGGTGCCGGTGCCGGCGCGGTCAGGCCCGAGGTCCCGCCACTCGCCGGCTGCGCCGATTTCGACAACGAGGTGTCGAGCGTCGCGCTGCTGCCCGAGCCGCCGACCGATGCCATTGCCGCGAGGACGATCGACAGGCCGACAAAGGCGGTGGCGAGGATCGTGGTCGCGCGCGTCATGAAATCTGCCGCGCCGCGGGCCGAAAGCAGCCCGGCGGGACTGCCGCCGACGCCCAGCCCGCCACCTTCCGACTTCTGCATCAGGATGACCGCGATCATCGCGGCGGCCACAATGGCCTGTACGACGAGCAGGAAGGTGAAGAGGTTCGACATCGATAATTCCCGGAAAATGGCAGGGGCCGCCACGCGGCCGATCTGGCGGCCCACATAGAGAGGACGCGCGCTTTCTTCAACCCGCTAGCTGGTACGATACGCCTAGAGACCGGCGCCCGCGGCCACGATCGGCAAAAACTTGCCCGCGGTCAGGCTCGCGCCGCCGACCAGCGCGCCGTCGACGTCGCCCGCGCCCAGCAGCTCGGCGGCATTGTCGCCATTGACCGATCCGCCATAGAGCAGCCGCAGCACGCCCGATCCCGTGCCGATGCGTTCGGACAGCGCGGCCCGGATCGACCCGTGCATCGCCGCGACATCCTCGGTCGTCGGGACCAGCCCGGTGCCGATCGCCCAGATCGGTTCATAGGCGATGGCAAGCCGCGTCGGGTCGAAGCTGTCGGGCAGCGATTCCCGCACCTGCGCAAGCACATGGTCGATCGCGCCGCCCGATTCGCGCACTTCGCGCGGCTCGCCGACGCACAGGATGACGTCGAGCCCGGCGCCCAGCGCCGCCTCGGCCTTCGCCTTTACATCGGCATCGCTCTCGCCGCACCCCTCGCGGCGCTCGCTGTGTCCGACGATCACCAGCCGCGCGCCGGCATCGACCAGCATCGACGCCGCGACCGATCCGGTAAAGGCGCCCGACGCGGCGCTGTGGCAATCCTGCCCGCCGACAGCCGCGCCCGGCGCCGCGGCGACCATCGCGCCGATCAGCGTGAAGGGCGGGCACAGCGCAACGTCGACCGCCGGATGCTCGGCGGCGCCTGCAAAGATCGCCTGCGCCTCGGCCAGCGAGTCCGACACGCCGTTCATCTTCCAGTTGCCGACCACATATTTCCGCCGCGCCATCGCCATTCCCTCTTGCTGTTGTTCCGGTTGCGACGGCCCTAGCGGCGGCGGGAGCCGATAGGCAAGACGCGGCTGCGCGGCGCGGCGGCGCTTTCCCGCCTTGATGCCGCTGGCTCACCCGCCTAAAGCCGCACCCAATTGCGCGCCCGCGCATCCATTCGAAAGATTGCCCGCTCGATGATTACCGCGATCCGCAACCTGTTTTCCTCCGTGCTCGGCAAGATCCTGGCGCTCGCCTTCGTCGCGCTGATCGGCCTGATCATGGTGCTCGGCGACGTCACGAACAATTCGCCCTTTTCCGGCGGGGTCGGCGGCACCAATGTCGCGCGCGTCGGCAAGACCGACATCGGCTATGCCGAGTTGCGCGACCGGGTGCGCGGCGCCTTCGACCAGGCCCGCCGCGACCAGCCGGGCCTGACGATGGAGGCCTTTATCGAGGCAGGCGGGATGCAGCAGACGCTCGACCAGATGATCGACGGCGCGGCGTTCACGCAATATGCCGATTCGATCGGCTTCGGGATCAACAAGCGCCTGATCGACGGCCGCATCGCCGACCTGCCGGTGTTCAAGGGCGTGTCGGGCAGCTTCGACAAGGCGATGTACGACGCCTTCCTGCGCAACAACAATATCACCGACGCCGCGCTGCGCGCCGACATCGCCGAACAGATCTACGCCGAACAGCTCGCGGTCCCGGTCGGCAGCATGCCGCGCGTCGCCCCGGGCATGGCGCAGCCCTATGCCGCGCTGCTGCTCGAACGGCGCGAGGGCCAGGCGACCTATATCCCGTCGAGCAGCTTCGCGCCGACCGCCGATCCCGGCGACGCCGCGCTGCAGAAATATCTCGCGGCGAATCGCGCCCGCTTCAGCATCCCCGAACGCCGCGTGCTGCAATATGCGGTGTTCGACCGCAGCTCGGCCCCGGTCGCGGCGGTCACCGACAAGGA
>NZ_LYVN01000106.1 GCF_001990265.1 Sphingopyxis sp. KK2 | reverse complement strand
ATTGGCAACGCTGCTGGCCCACCCCCGACCCCTCCCGCCTGCGGGAGGGGAGAATAACGTCCGCTTTCCACCCCAAAGCCGATGCAGAACTCCGGTTCGCAATCGATACAAGCCTCGCCAAAAAGCCCTCCCGCCGGGGTCGCATCGGCGGAAGGGCTTCCTTGGACCCGGAGCGGACGGAGGGCCGATCCGGGGACGAAAACACATGCGATCGGCGGGCGCTCAGCGCGCGGCGGCGTCGCGGACCTTCTGGACGGCGGGGAGCAGCAGGCCGATCAGGATCTGGACCGGGTTGCTGGTGATCGTCATGCCGCCCGCAGCGGGCTGTGCCGACTGCGCCATCGCGGGGGTCGCCGACAGCGCCACGCTGAGCGCGAGGACGGGGGCGAGAAGCATCTTCCTGGTCATGTCACTCTTCCTTCTGTTCGGTTCAAAGTCTGCGGTTCGGTTCGAAACTGGTTCGGGGCGTTCCCGATGCCCCGCTTATGGCAGCGCACGCGCCGGCCCTCGGTGAGCCAAATCACTGGCCCCGAAAAAACTTCGCAAGATTTTGAAAAGATAAGGAAAGAAAATTCGCGTCGCAGCGCAGCGCCGCACCGGCGCACGCGAATCAGCCGCGCTTGAGCTTCACCAGCGCGGTGTCGAGCGCCTGCAGGAACGCCGAACGATCGGCTTTCGAGAAAGGCGGCGGGCCGCCCATGCCCCCATTTGTTTCGGCGCTCATGCCCGCACGCAGATCGGCCATGATCGCGCGCGTCGCGATCGCGGGGCCGATCGACGCGAGCGTGAAGGGCTTGCCCGTCGGCGCGAGCACGATTGCCCCCGCCTTCAGCGCGCGGTCGGCGAGCAAGATGTCTGACGTGACCACGACGCTGCGCGGCGTCGCCGCTTCGGCGATCCAGTCGTCGGCGGCGTCGAAACCGTCCGAGACGACGACACGCTCGATCAGCGGATGTTCGGGCACGCGCAGCCGGCTGTTGCTCACCACCTTGACCTGGACCTCGTACCGCCAGGCGACCTTGTAGATCTCGTCCTTTACCGGACAGGCATCGGCATCGACGAGGATCGTGATCGGTCCGCTCATCCGTGCACCCCGTCCCACAGCAATTTGGCGCCGAGCAGCACCATCAGCACATAGATGATCACATAAAAGCGCGCCGGGTCCATCCGCTTGAGCCAGCGCACCGTGACCAGCGTACTGACGATCGCGAGCGGCATCAGCAGCAGCGCCGCGACGACCACCTCGTGCGGAAAGGCGCCGAGCGCGAGATAGGCGGGGACCTTCATCCAGTTGATCAGCGCGAACAGGATCGAACTCGTCCCGATGAAGACGAGGTGCGGCAATTGCCGCGGGGTCACCCACATCTGGAAGGGCGGGCCGCCGGCATGCGCGATCTGGCTCGTCAGCCCCGTCGCGACCCCGAACAGGCTGCCGACCCAGCCCGGCGAGCGCGACGCGGCGACGACGCGTCCGCCGCGCTCGACCCACAGCCGGTAAAGGCCGAAGAGCATCGTGATCCCGCCGAGCGCCGCCATCAGCTGCGCCTCGTTGACCGCTTCCGCGAAATAATAGCCGCCGAAGATGCCGACCGCCGCGCCGGGCAGCATCCAGCCGATGATCCAGCCGTCCCATGTCGCGCGGAACGACCAGACGCTGACGACATCCTGCACGATCAATATCGGCAGCAGCAGCGCCGCAGCGGTCGCGGGCGGCAGGACGAGCGCCGCGAGCGGGGTCGCGAGCGCGCCGACCCCGGCCAGCCCGCCCTTCGCCATGCCGAGCAGGATCACCGCGACGATCAGCACCGCCAGCGTCGCCGGGTCGGCCAATAGGCTCATGCGCCGCCGGGCGTTTCGGGGGGAGCGTCGGGCAATTGCCAGTCGATCGTCCCGCGACCGTTCGCGGCGAGGAACGCATTCGCCTGGCTGAACGGCTTCGACCCGAAGAACCCGTTATGCGCCGACAGCGGCGAGGGGTGCGGCGCGCGCAGGATCAAATGCGGGCTGCCCGCGCCCAGCCCCGGCACGTCGGCGGCTTTCTTCTGCGCATGACTGCCCCACAGGATGAAGACCTTCGGCGCCGGATCGGCGGCGACCGCGGCGACCGCGGCATCGGTGAAGCGCTCCCAGCCGCGCTTCTGGTGCGATGCCGCCATCCCCGCCTCGACCGTCAGCACATTGTTGAGCAGCAGCACGCCCTGCTCGGCCCAATGCTTGAGATAGCCGTGCCGCGCCGGTGCGATGCCCAGGTCGTCGCGCATTTCCTTGTAGATATTGACCAGGCTCGGCGGGGTCCGCACGCCCGGCTGGACCGAGAAGCACAGCCCATGCGCCTGATCGGGGCCATGATAGGGGTCCTGCCCGAGGATCACGACACGCACATCCTGCGGCGGCGTCGCATCGAGCGCCGCGAACCAGTCGCGCGGTTTGGGATAGATCGTCTTGCCCTTCGCGCGCTCGGCGGCAAGAAACGCCTTCAGCTCGCCCATATAGGGCTTTTCGAACTCGCCGCCGATGCGGGCGAGCCAGTCGGGATGGAGCTTGACCTCGGCCATGCGGCCTTTGACCGGAGCCGGCACGCCTTGTCCAGCGGCGAATGCCCCGCTAGGCACGGCGCGCACAAAGGGGATCATGGCGATGGCGATCGGCGAAGCATTGGAGCAGCTCGAAACGATGGTGAAGGCACGCCTCGCCGCGGGCGATGCCGAAGCCTCTTACGTGGCCAGCCTCGCCGCCAAGGGCCGCGGAAAGATCGCGCAGAAACTCGGCGAGGAAGCCGTCGAGACCGTCATCGCCGCGCTCACCGAGGACGATGCCGCGCTCGTCGGCGAAGCGAGCGATCTCCTCTTCCACCTCGCCGTCCTGCTCGCCGACCGCGGCCTCGGCTGGGACGCCATCGCCGCCGAAATCGCCCGCCGCCACGGCACCTCGGGCCACGCCGAAAAGGCCGCGCGCCCGACATCCTGACCAAGAGGAGCCACCATGCCGATCGACGCCACCCTCCCCTATGACGATAGCAACATCTTCGCGCGCATCCTGCGCGGCGAACTGCCGTGCAAGAAGGTCCATGAGGACGAATTCAGCCTCGCCTTCCACGACATCAACCCGCAGGCGCCGACGCATATCCTCGTGATTCCCAAGGGTCCCTATGTCAGCTGGGACGATTTTTCGGCGCGCGGCAGCGACGCCGAGATCGCGGGTTTCGTGCGCGCGGTGGGACAGGTCGCGCGCGACCTCGGCCTCGTCGCGCCGGGCTACCGCCTGCTCGCCAATGTCGGCTTCGACAGCCATCAGGAGGTCCCGCACCTTCATGTCCATCTTTTTGCAGGACAAAAATTAGGGCCGATGCTCGCGCGCTGAGGCGGCGAAACGCCTCGTCGCGATCAAATCTGCGATGAACCGTTTCATTTCATCGGCGAACCGTTGACTATTCGCCCGCGATTCGGCACATAAGACCCTGGGTCTTTGGGAGGCAGCGATGGCGCGTTTTTGGCAAGGACTCGGGGTGCGATTCGCGGCAAAGGCCCGCCTCGCGCTGATGCTTCCCCTCGCGCTCGCTGTTGCCGGTGCCAGCGGCGACACCATCCCGCAGGTCATCCTCGCCACTCCCGGCAGCGCGGGCAGCGGCGACGGCACGATCAGCCGCTTCACGCTGCGCTTTTCCGAAGACATCGTGCCGCTGGGCGATCCGCGCGCCAAGGCGCCCGCGACCAACGACTGCAAGGTCGGCTCGACCGGCCGCTGGGTCGACACGCGCACCTGGGTGCTCGAATTCGAAAAGTCGCTCCCAGGCGGCATGACCTGCGCGGTCGAACTGCGTCCCGACCTCAAGACCAGCGGCGGCGTCGCGGTCGGCGGCAACAGCCGCTTCGAGATCGATTCGGGCGGCCCTACCGCGCGCGCCGTGCTCGTCGGCGGCACCTACGACGGCGTCGAGGAGGACCAGATCTTCCTCGTCGCGACCAATGTCGCCGCCGACCGCGCTTCGGTCGGCCGTTTCGCCTATTGCGCGGTCGACGGCATCGGCGAGAAAATCCCGGTCGACGTGCTCGGCAACGACACCACGAGCGAAATCCTCGACGGGCTCGGCGACGGCAATTGGGACCGGCTCGAGTTCGCCTATAACGGCAATCTCCCGTTGCGCCTCGCCAAGGGCGCCGACCGCAGCGCGGCGATGGAGCGCATCGTCCCCGTCAAATGCCGCCGCCCGCTGCCCCCGGGCCGCGAGATAGCGCTCGTCTGGGACGCGCGCATCCAGCAGGCGGGCGCGCCGAGCCGCACCGCCGGCCGCGACCAACGCTTCGATTACGACGTCCGTCCCGCCTTCACCGCGAAAATGTCGTGCAGCCGCATCAATCCGCAGGCGGGCTGCAACCCGATCAAGGACATCACGCTCAGCTTCGCCGCCCCCGTCGCGCGCGACACCGCGCTCGCCGCAACGCTCAGCACCGCCGACGGCAAGAAGCTGACCCCACGCGTCGATGACGACGACAAGAATGACGCCTTCGTCACTTATGTCCGTTTCAAGGGGCCGCTGCCGCAGAATGTCGACGCGACGCTCGTCCTGCCCGCCGACGTCACCGACCAGAGCGGCCGCAAATTGCTCAACCAGTCGAACTTCCCGCTGAAGTTCCACATCGACCGCGCGCCGCCGCTGGTCAAATTCGCCGCCGAATTCGGCATCCTCGAGGCGAGCGAAGGCGGCGTGCTGCCCGTCACCGTGCGCGGGGTCGAAGCCTCGCTCGCGCAATCGAACCTCAAGATGCCCGCCAATGTGCTGAAGGTCAGCGACGACGATGCCGCGATCGCGCGCTGGCTGAAGCGCGTCGATAGCGCCGACGACAGCGACTATCGCGACGAACGCGACGCGACCGGCAAGGAAGTCACGGTCAATTACACCGGATCGAAGTCGGTGTTCGACGGCGCGCCCGCAGGCGGCGAACGCCGCGACCTGCAGCTCAGCCCCGCCGCGGGCGGCAAGGAGTTCGAGGTCGTCGGCATTCCCTTGGGCGAAAAGGGTTTCCACGTCGTCGAGATCGCCAGCCCCGAACTCGGCGCCGCGCTGCTCGGTCGCAAGGCGACGCGCTATGTCGCAACCGCCGCGCTCGTCACCAACATGGCGGTGCATTTCAAATGGGGCCGCGAAAATTCGCTCGCCTGGGTGACCGCGCTCGACACCGGCCTGCCCGTCGCGGGCGCCGAGATCCGCGTCACCGACAGCTGCACCGGGCGCCAGCTCGCGCGCGGCATCGCCGACAAGCAGGGCCGCCTCGCCTTCCCCGCCGGGCTGCCGCAGCCCGAAACCTATGCGAGCTGCGAGGAAAAGCCCGACATGGCGGTCAGCGAGGGCCATGCGCTGATGGTCAGCGCGCGCTCGGGCGACGATTTCAGCTTCACCCTCACCGACTGGGGCGACGGCATCCGCCCCTATGATTTCGACCTTCCTTACGGCTGGTCCGAACGCGACGACATCCTCCACACGATCTTCGACCGCGCGCTCGTCAAGGCGGGCGAGAGCGTCAACATGAAGCATGTCCTGCGCCGCCCCGTCGGCACCGGCTTTGCGACGCCCAAGCCGATGGCGGGCAAGCTGCGCCTCGTCCACCGCGGCTCGGACACCGAATTCTCGATGCCGTTCAGCATCGATGCGAGCGGCAGCGGCGAGACTGTCTGGAACGTCCCCGCCTCGGCACCGATGGGCGATTACGACCTCGTCTTCGTGACCAAGGACAAGGATGGCGAGGACAAGACGATCTGGTCGTCGCAGTCGGTCAAGGTCGACGAATATCGCCTGCCGACGATGAAGGCGACCGTCACCGGCCCGAAACTGCCGCCCGTCCGCCCGACGCAAATCCCGCTGTCGCTGTTCGTCGGCTATCTGTCGGGTGGCCCCGCGCCGAACCTGCCGGTCGAGATGCGCACCAGCTTCGCGCCGAGCTGGTCGCCGCCCGAGGATTATCGCGACTGGGATTTCGACGGCCAGCCGGTCAAGGAGGGTGTGATCCAGCTCGACGACAGCGGCGAGGAGCCCGAGGCCGACCTGCCGCTCGCGCGCTCGGTGCCGCTGGTGCTCGACGCCAATGGCAGCGCGACGACCAATGTCATGGTCGACCAGCCGATCACCCAGCCGACCCAGATGGCGGTCGAAATGGATTATGAGGATGCCAATGGCGAGACTTTGACGTCGAGCCGCCGCATCACTCTTTTCCCGTCGGCGGTGCGGCTGGGCCTCAAGACCGACGGCTGGCTGATGCGCGACAACGACCTGCGCCTCAACTTCGTCGCGCTCGACCTCGACGGCAAACCGATCGCCGGGCAGCGCGTCGAGGTGGCGCTCTACAGCCGCGAGATCATCACCGCGCGGCGGCGCCTGATCGGCGGCTTCTACGCCTATGACAACCAGATGCGCACCACGCGCCTCGCCGCGACCTGCGCGGCCTCGACCGACAAGCTCGGCCGCGCGCGCTGCGCGATGGCGCCCGGCGTCTCGGGCGAGGTCACCGTCGTCGCGACCACGGTCGATGCCGACGGCAACGAGGCGCGCGCGGTGCGCTCGGTCTGGCTCGCGGGCGACGATGACTGGTGGTTCGGCGGCGACAATGGCGATCGCATGGACGTGATCGCCGAAAAGCCGCGCTATGCCGCGGGCGACACCGCGAACTTCCAGGTCCGCATGCCCTTCCGCGAGGCGACCGCGCTCGTCACCGTCGAACGCGAAGGCGTGCTGTCGAGCTTCGTCGTGCCGCTGAAAGGCACCAACCCGGTGGTCAAGGTGCCGCTGCCCGCCACTTACGCGCCCGACGTCTATGTCTCGGTGATGGCGGTGCGCGGCCGCGTCACCGGCGAGGAAAGCTGGTTCCGCAAGCTGAAACGCGCCGCGGGCTTCAAGATCGAAACGAGCGAGGGCGCCCCCGCGACCGCGCTCGTCGACCTCGCCAAGCCCAGCTATCGCATGGGCATCGCGCGGATCAAGGTCGGCTGGGAAGGCCATCAGCTCGGCGTGAAAGTGGCCTCCGACAAGGCCAAATATGCCGTCCGCGAAACCGCCAAGGCGAGCATCGAGGTCAAGGGCCCGAACGGCAAGGCTCCCGCCAATGCCGACGTCGCCTTCGTCGCGGTCGATGAGGCCTTACTCCAGCTCGCGCCGAACGAAAGCTGGAAACTGATCGACGCGATGATGGGCGAACGCACGCTCGACGTGCTCACCTCGACCGCGCAGATGCAGGTCGTCGGCAAGCGGCATTACGGCCGCAAGGCTCTCGAACCCGGCGGCGGCGGCGGCGGCGACCTCTCGGGCCTGACGCGCGAGGATTTCCGCCCCGTGCTGCTCTGGAAAGGCCGCGTGCCGCTCGACGCCAAGGGGCGCGCGACGGTCGACGTGCCGCTCAGCGACAATCTGTCGGCCTTCCGCCTCGTCGCGATCGCGACCGACGGATCGCAATATTTCGGCACCGGCGAAACGAGCATCCGCACCGTGCAGGATCTCGGCGTCTTCGCGGGCCTGCCCGAACTCGTCCGCACCGGCGACGCCTATGACGCGCGCTTCACTTTGCGCAACGGCACCGACAAGGCGATGGAGGTCACCGCGACCGCGACGCTGTCGCCCGCGGTCGCGACCGCACCGCCGCTGACCGTCACCATTCCGGCGGGCGGCGCGGTGCCGGTCAGCTGGCAGATGACCGCCCCCGACCTCGCCGGCCCGATCGAATGGACGGTCGAGGCGGTGGCCAAGGGCGGCAAGTCGCGCGACCGGCTGGTCTTCCAGCAGGTCGTCGAACCCGCGGTGCCGGTCGACACCTGGGCGGCGTCCTTGTTCCGCGTCGGCCCCGACACCAGCCTGCCCATCGCGGTGCCCGAAGGCGCGCTGACCGGCGGCTATGTCGACATTTCGCTCGCGGGCACGCTCGCGCCGCCGCTCGCCGGGGTGCGCGACTATATGGGCGTCTATCCGTATAATTGCTTCGAACAGTCGACCTCGCGCGCCGTCGCGCTCGGCGACCTCGGCCGCTGGCAGGCGCTCGCGGGCGCGATCCCGACCTATCTCGATAAGGACGGGCTGCTGCGCTACTGGCCGAGCGACCGGATCGAAGGGTCGCCCGAACTCACCGCCTATGTGCTCGGCATCACCGCCGCCAACGGCTTCCCGATCCCCGAGGATTCGAAGGCGAAGATGGTCAAGGCGCTGCAGGCGGTCGTCGAGGGACGGCTCAGCCGCAAGGGTTACGGCCCCTACGACATCCGCCCGGTCCGCGTCGCCGCGCTCGCCGCGCTCGCGCGCAACAATGCGTCGAGTGCCAAGCTCGTCGCCGCGATCGACATGGCGCCCGCCGACATGGCGACCGGCACGCTCGCCGACTGGCTCGTCGCGATCGAACGCACCCCGAACGTCCGCAATGCCCCCGCGCTGCGCACCGCCGCCGAGAATGAGCTGCGCAAGCGCCTCGTCTACGAGGGCACGCGCGTCGACCTCGTCGACGATGCCAACGCACCCTGGTGGATGATGGTCAGCGGCGACGAAATGGCAATCAAGGCGCTCGACGCCGTGCTCGGTCGCAAGGGCTGGGAAAATGACGCGGGCAAGCTGATGGTCGGTGTCGCGCAGCGCCAGCGCAAGGGCCATTGGGACACCACCCCGGCCAATGCCTGGGGCGCGACCGTCGTCCGCCGCTTCGCCAAGCTCTATCCCGCCGCCGCGATCACCGGCGTCACGCGGATCAGCCTCGCCGACGCGAGCGCGGCGCAAAGCTGGCCGCTGCCCGACCCCGTCAGCCCGCTGCGCGTCCCGCTCGTCACCGGCAAGATGAGCCTGCGCCACGAGGGCGGCGGCGCCCCGTGGGCGGTCGTCAGCGTCAAGGCGCCGGTGCCGCTCAAGGAACCGCTCAACGCGGGTTACCGGATCAAGCGCAGCGTCAGCATCGTCAAGGCCGCCGACCCGAACCGCCTCGTCCGCGGCGACGTGGTCAAGGTGCGGATCGAGGTGGTCGCCGCCGCCGGCCGGACCTGGGTCGTCGTCAACGACCCGATCCCGCCGGGCGCGACGATCGTCGGCAACCTCGGCGGCCAGTCGCAGATGCTCGCGGCGCAAGCCGGCGGCGAAGGCGTGTGGCCCAGCTATGTCGAACGCGGCAAGGACAGCTGGCGCGGCTATTTCGGCTGGATGCCCGCGGGCACCCATGCGGTCGAATATGTCGTGCGCTTGAACGGATCGGGCCGCTTCAACATGCCGCAGACGCGCGTCGAGGCGATGTACTCGCCCGCGATCCGCGGCCAGTGGCCCAACGCCCCGGTGACCGTGGCGAGCGCAGCGGATTGATGGTCACGGCGTCCGTCTTTCAATCTCCGTCATTGCGAGCGGAGCGAAGCAATCCAGAGCGGCTTGTCACACCCTGGATTGCTTCGCTTCGCTCGCAATGACGCGATGATTGACGGAATGCGCGGCGCCCGCACAAAATGGCGATGACTGCCCCCGCCCCCCCCCAAAGGCGCTGGTTCGACGCCTTCGCCTGGGCCGCACTCGCGCTCCTCATCCTCACCACCGCAGCGCACCTCGCCACCAAGCCTCCGGCGATGCCCGCCTACGAAGACGTCCGCGCCGACTGGAAACCGTCGGAAGCCTGGCTCTACGACCGCGACGGCCGCCTGCTCGACAGCGAACGCGTCGATTTCGAGCGCCGCCGCATGGCGTGGGTGCCGCTCGCCGACATCGCGCCCGCCGTCCGCAGCGCCGTCGTCGCGAGCGAGGACAAGCGCTATTGGTCGCACGGCGGGGTCGACTGGCTCGCGATCGCCAGCGCCGCAAGAACGCGTCTGAATTGGGGGGAAACCGGCGGACGCTCGCGCGGCGCCTCGACGCTGCCGATGCAGCTCGCGGGCTTCCTCGCCCCCGACCTCGCGCTCCCCGGCCAGCGCGGCTGGCTCGCCAAGATCCGCCAGATGCGCGCGGCACAGGCGCTCGCGTCCGACTGGAGCCGCGAGCAGATGCTCGAGGCCTATTTCAACCTCGTGCCCTTGCGCGGCGAGACGCAGGGCATCGGTGCCGGCGCGCGCGCGCTCTTCGGCAAGAAGCCCGCCGACATGGACCGCACCGACGCGGCGCTCTTCGCCGGCCTCCTCCCCAATCCCGCCGCGGGCGCCGAGACGCTCGGCATTCGCGCCTGCCGGGTGGCCCAGGGAAGTGGTGGCGCCAAGGATTGCGGCCCGATCCGCGCCGCCGCCGCGACGCTTGTCTCGGGCGAACGCATCGCCGAGCTCGATCCCGCGCTCGCGCCGCACCTCGCGGTCCGCCTGCTCGACAAGCCCGGCAAGCGCGTCACCACCACCATCGATCGCCGCATTCAGGAGGCCGCGATCGTCGCGCTTCGCCGGCAACTTTCGGGCCTCGGCGCCGACCGCGTCCGCGACGGCGCGGTCGTCGTGCTCGACAATGAAACCGGCGACGTGCTCGCCTATGTCGGCGGCGTCGGCCTCAAATCGACCGCGGCGCAGGTCGACGGCGCCAATGCACGGCGGCAGGCGGGCTCGACGCTCAAGCCGCATCTCTATGCGCAGGTCATCGAGCATAAATGGCTCACCGCCGCCTCGATCCTCGACGACAGCCCGGTCCAGCTCGACACCGCCTCGGGGCTCTATGTCCCGAAGAATTACGACCATAGTTTCAAGGGCCCGGTCAGCGTCCGCCACGCGCTCGCCTCGTCGCTCAACGTGCCCGCCGTCCGCGCGCTCGTCATCGACGACGTCCAGCAGTTCCGCGACCGCCTCTGGGCGCTCGGCTATCACGGCCTCGTCGAAGACGGCGAATATTATGGCTTCTCCCTTGCACTTGGCTCGGCCGAAGTGTCGCTGGTCGAACAGGCCAACGCCTTTCGCGCGCTAGCCAATGCCGGACGCTGGACCCCGGTGCGCTTCAGCGCGTCGGACAAGGGCGAAGCGGCGCGGCAGGTCGTCAATCCCGCCGCCGCCTTCATCGTCGGCGACATCCTCGCAGACGCCTCCGCGCGCACCGACGCCTTCGGCGCCGACAGCGCACTCCGCCTCCCCTTCTGGGCCGCCGCCAAGACCGGCACGTCGAAGGGCATGCGCGACAATTGGTGCATCGGCTACTCCGACCGCTTCACCGTCGCCGTGTGGGTCGGCAATCTCGAGGGCGATTCGATGCGTGCCGTCTCGGGCACATCGGGCGCCGCGCCGGTGTGGCGCGACGTGATGCTCGCGCTCCACGCCGGCAGTCCCGGCAAGCCGCCCGCCATGCCCGCCGATGTCGAGGCGAAACAGATCGCGCTCCCCGGCACGCGCGAACCCCCGCGCCGCGAATATTTCATTCGCGGCACCGGCCAGGCCGAAATGGCCGCCGCGCCCGCCGCCGCGCGCCGTCCGCGCATCACCAGCCCGGTCAGCGGCAGCGTCTATGCGCTCGACCCCGACATTCCCTTGGACCGCCAGCGCCTCGGCGTCGCGGTCAGCGGCGAGGTGACCGGCTACCGCCTGATCCTCGACAAGACGATGCTCGGGGATGCCGACGCGGGCCAGCAGATCCTGCCCCGCCCCGGCAGCCATATCCTGACCCTCGTCGATCCCGGCGGCCGCACCGTCGACCGCATTCGCTTCACGGTGCGATAAGCGACAAAGCGACTGTCACATCCCTGAAATTAAGTTGCGCTGACGGGAGGAGCGGCTAGTCTGCCCCGCCAGGAGAGGGCCCGCGCCGGGCCCCAAAGGGGACATCATTCATGAAATTTGGTCGCGTCAAACCGCTCGACGCCATCTTGGCCACCGCCGAGAAAAAGTCGCTGCACCGAACCCTCGGTGCCTTCCAGCTTACCCTGTTCGGCATCGGCTGCGTCATCGGCACCGGCATTTTCGTGCTGACCTCGGCCGGCGCGCAGAAAGCCGGCCCGGGCCTGATGCTCGCCTTCGCGATCGCGGGCCTGATCTGCATCGTCGCCGCGCTCTGCTATGCCGAGATCGCGGCGATGATCCCGGTCGCGGGCTCCGCCTATACCTATACCTATGCGACGATGGGCGAGGTGCTCGCCTGGACCGTCGGCTGGGCCCTTGTCCTCGAATATGCGGTCGCGGCGTCCGCGGTGTCGGTCGGGTGGTCCGGCTACTTCACAGGGACGGTGCTCAATGAATTCCTCGGGATACAGCTGCCGTCCTACCTAGCCGGCGCCCCGCTGGCGCTCGGCGGGATCGAGGGCGGTTTCATCAACCTGCCCGCCGTCTTCATCGCGCTGCTGATCACCTGGCTGCTGATGATCGGCACCACCGAAAGCGCGCGCGTCAACGCCGTGCTCGTCGCGATCAAGGTCACCGCGCTCACCGCCTTCATCGTGCTGACGCTGCCCAGCGACTATTTCTCGACCGACAAGTTCAATCCCTTCCTGCCCGCCGGCGTGTTCGGCGGCTTCGGATCGGGCATCGGCGCGGTCGGCGCCGCGGCGACGATCTTCTTCGCCTATGTCGGCTTCGACGCGGTCTCGACGGCGGCGGAAGAAACCAAGAACCCGCAGCGCAACGTGCCGATCGGCCTGATCGGCTCGCTGCTCTTCTGCACCGTCTTCTACATCCTCGTCGCCGCGGGCGCGATCGGCACCGTCGGCGGCCAGCCGATCATGGGTCCGAACGGCGTGCCTTTCCCGGCGGGTTCGGAAGAGCTGGCGCGCCAGTGCGCGACCTTCGCCGCCGACCAGCTGCCGCTCGTCTGCTCGAACGAAGCGCTCGCGCATGTGCTGCGCCAGATCGGCTGGTCGGGCGTCGGCAACATGCTCGGCATCGCCGCCTTCGTCGCGCTGCCGTCGGTCATCCTGATCCTGCTCTTCGGCCAGACCCGCGTCGCCTTCGTGATGAGCCGCGACGGCCTGCTCCCCGAATCGTGGAGCAAGGTCCACCCGAAGTGGAAGACCCCGCATGTGATCACCGCGATCACCGGCGTCGCGGTCGCAATCGCCGCGGCCTTCCTGCCGGTCGGCAAGCTCGCCGACATCGCCAATGCCGGCACGCTCTATGCGTTCATGATGGTCGCCATCGCGGTGATGATCCTGCGCAAGACCGCGCCGAACCAGCCGCGCGCCTTCACGACGCCGGCGCTGTGGCTGATCGGCCCCGCCACGATCGCGGGCACGATCTTCCTTTTCCTCAACCTGCCGCTCGACGCGATGCTCGTGCTGCCGATCTGGGGCGCGATCGGGCTTGTCTTCTATTATCTCTACAGCCGCAGCCGCAGCCATCTCGGCCGCGGCATCGTCGAGGTGCATGAGGACGATCTCGAACCGCACGCCCCGATCAACTGAGGCGTCGGCACTCGAACAGGAAAGGGGCCGTCCCGGCAAAATGCCGGGGCGGCCCCTTTCTTTTTGGCTAGAGCGGGCTTTTCGGCGCGGTACCCGGCCGGGTGAAGAGCTTGCCGCGCTCGGCCCACAGCACGAGCAGCAGCGCGACGACCGCGCTCGACAGAAAGGCAAAGGCGAGCGGCAGGGTCGTGCCGTCATATTGCTGGCCGATGAAAGCGCCGAGCCCGGCGGCGACCAGCGCCTTGGCAAAGCTCTGATAGGAGGAGGCGATGCCCGCCATATGGCCAAAATCTTCCATCGCGATCGACCCGAAATTGCTCCCGATGAAGCCGACCAGACCGACATTGACCATCATCAGCACGGTGAACATCACCAGCGTCTCGGCCCCGCTCATCGCCGCGACGATCTGCGCCAACCCCGTTGCCATGAAGGCGAAGACCGCGGTCTGCGACACGCGCCGCGCGCCGAAGCGCTCGACGATCGCAGCGTTCGAAAAATTGGCGATCGCGATGCCGACGGCGACGCAGGCAAAGATCAGCGGGAACAGCGCCTGTGCGTCGAACACCTCGGCGATGATCTGCTCGCTGCTGTTGATATAGCCGAACAGCGCGCCCTGCATCAGCCCCGAGGCGAGCATATAGCCCGCCGCGCGCCGATGCCGCGTCACGGTGGCCCAGCCCGCGACCATCGTGCGGAAATCGAGCGGCCGCACATCGGCGGGGTCGAGCGTCTCGGGCAGACGGCGCAGCCACACGAGCATCACCAGCCCCATGCCCGCGAGCACGAGGAAGATCGCGCGCCAGCCTGCGAGCGCAGCGACCCCCGCGCCGATCGACGGCGCGATGATCGGGACGATCATGAAGACGAGGAAGATCAGCGACAGCCGCTTCGCCATCGCGTCGCCCGAAAACAGGTCGCGGATCACCGCGACGACGACGACGCCGAGCGCCGCGCTGACAAGCCCATGGCCGAAACGCAGCGCGAGCAGCATCGGAAAGCTCGTCGCCAGCCCGCAGCCGATCGCAAAGATCGTATAGGCGATCAGCGCCGGCACGAACACGCCCTTGCGCCCGAAACGGTCGGCGAGCGGGCCATAGATCAGCGCGCCGATCGCGGTGCCGAAGATATAGACCGAGATGACATATTGGCGGTCGTTGGCGACCGTGACCCCCAGCCCCTTGCCGATCGCCGGCAGCGCGGGAAGCATCGCGTCGATCGCGAGCGCATTGAGCGCCATCACCATCGCCATCATCGCGACCATCT
>NZ_LYVN01000105.1 GCF_001990265.1 Sphingopyxis sp. KK2 | reverse complement strand
CGCCCGCCTATCTCAAATCGCACAGCCAGGGCGAATATGTCTTCGACCACGCCTGGGCCGATGCCTGGGCGCGCGCCGGCGGCGATTATTATCCGAAGCTGCAGATTGCCGCGCCGTTCACCCCGGTGCCGGGGCCGCGCCTGCTGTCGAACAGCGACGACGACGCGCTGCTGTTGCTCCGTGCCGCCGAGGCGGTGGTGCGCCAGAATGGCCTGTCATCGGCGCATGCGACTTTCGTTGCGCCCGAGCAGATGCCCTTGTTCGAAGAGGCGGGGTGGCTGGTCCGGCGCGACATCCAGTTTCATTTCGCCAACACGGGTTATGCGAGTTTCGACGATTTCCTCGCCACGCTGACCTCGATGAAGCGCAAGCAATTGCGCAAGGAGCGCGCCCGGGCGGTCGAAGGGCTGCGCATCGAGGACCTCACCGGCGCGGCGATCCGGCCCGAGCATTGGGACGCGATGTGGCTCTTCTATCAGGACACCGGCGCGCGCAAATGGGGCCAGCCGTATCTCACGCGTGAGGCCTTTGACCTGATGGGCAAGAACATGGCAGACGAGATCATCCTTGTCCTCGCCTATGACGGGAGTGATCGCGCGGTGGCGGGGGCGATGCATTTCCTCGGTGCCGACACGCTCTATGGGCGCTATTGGGGCTGCCTTGCCGACATCCCCTATCTCCATTTCGAACTCTGCTATTATCGCGCGATCGACATCGCGATCGCGCGCGGCCTGGGGCGGGTCGAGGCGGGTGCGCAGGGCGGGCACAAGCTCGCGCGCGGCTATGGCCCGGTCGCGACCTGGTCGGCGCATTTTATCGCCGATCCGGGGTTCCGGCGCGCGGTCGCCGACTATCTGGAAACCGAACGCCGCGCCGAAGAAGCCGAAATGGACTGGCTCGAAGGGCATACGCCCTTCAGGCGGAAGGATTAGGCGGCGAAGCGGCGTGCGGCCGGGCGGCGCGCGGTTTCGTCGAGCCAGGCGCGTGCCTGGCGCTGCGCTTCGGCAATCTCGTCGCGGGTCATTTCGTCGGACAGGTCGGCACGGCATTGCTGGCCTTCCTTGTTGCCGCCGAGCGCCGCGAGGTTGAACCATTTATGCGCCTGGATCAGGTCGACATCGACGCCGCCGCTTCCGGTCGAGAAGGCGATGCCGAGATCGAAATAGGCGCCTGCGTCGCCGCGCGCGGCATCGAGCAGCCGGCTTTCGATCAGATATTGTGCGGACTTCAGACTGTTAGCCATGAGTAACCCCCTGTCGCCTCTCCCCACCGAGAGACTTCGGGGTCGAACCTTGCGGATCATGGTCAACAAAGCGTTAACGATGATCGCATTTTTTCGGGGATAAAGTCCAAGATCCGCAGAAAAGCAGGGCTGGCGGGGTTAATCAGCCGACCGGATAATTGTCGATCAGGCGTGTTTTTCCGATTCGCGCCGCCGCCAGCAGCCGCGCAGGCGCGCGGAAATCGGTCAGGCGTTCGAGGCTGTCGGCATCGGCGAGCGCGACATAATCGACGCTGTCGAAGCCGCCGGCGACGATCGCCTTTTCGGCGGCGGCGAGGCTTTCGCCGACGTCGGCGCCGGCCGCAATGGCCGCGGCGGCGGCCTTCAGCGCGTCGGGAAAGGCGGTCGCGGCGGCGCGCTGCGCTGCGGACAGATAGGCGTTGCGCGACGACAGCGCGAGGCCATCGGCGTCGCGCGCGATCGGCGCGCCCAATATGTCGAGCTTGAAATCGAGGTCGCGCGCCATGCGGCGGATGATCGCAAGCTGCTGCCAGTCCTTCTCGCCGAAGATCGCGACATCGGCGCGCACCTGGTTGAACAATTTGGCGACGACGGTTGCGACGCCGTCGAAATGGCCGGGCCGCGCGGCGCCGCAATAATCGCTGCCGAGTTCGGCGACCTCGATATGCGTCGAGTAGCCGGCGGGATACATGGTGGAGACGTCGGGCGCCCACAGCAGCGCGACGCCTTCCTGCGCGAGCAGCGCGGCGTCGCGCGCTTCGTCGCGCGGATAGGTGGCGAAATCCTCGTTCGGGCCGAATTGCGTCGGGTTGACGAAGATCGACACGACGACATGGTCGGCGACGCGCTTGCCCATGCGGACCAGCGACAAATGCCCGTCGTGCAGCGCGCCCATCGTCGGCACCAGCGCAACGCTTTTTCCGTCCCGTTTCAGGGCGTCGACCGCGCGATGCAGCGTCGCGATATCACGGATGATTTGCACGGCCGCCCGCCCTCCGATAATGGCGGCTGACACGCCACCCACGCGGCCCCCATGCGCCGCCGACAGGAAATTCGCAACGCTCATGACGACTCCCGCGCCGCACAATATCATCTTTGCCAATGAGAAGGGCGGGACGGGCAAATCGACCTGCGCCGTGCATTTCGCGGTCGCGCTGGCGAGCCAGGGCTGGAAGGTCGCGGGGCTCGACCTCGACCCGCGTCAGCGCACCTTCCACCGCTATCTGGAAAATCGCGTCCAGACCGAAAAGCGCCGCGACATCGCGCTGCCGACCCCCAAATTCGAAGTGTTCGAAGGCTCGACGATCGAGGAGCTCGACGCCCAGGTCGCGCGCCTGTCCGAGGGCGCCGACTATTTCGTCGCCGACACCCCCGGCCGCGACGACATCTTCGCGCGCCACCTCGCGACCAGCGCCGACACGCTCGTCACCCCGATCAACGACAGCTTCATCGACTTCGACCTGATCGGCCAGGTCGACCCCGAGACCTTCCAGGTCACCCGCCCCAGCTTCTATTCCGAACTCATCTGGGACACGCGCAAGGCGCGCGCCAAGACCGACGGGCGGACGATCGACTGGATCATCCTGCGCAACCGCCTCCAGCACGTCGATGCGCATAATATGCGCCGCGTCGGCGAGGCGCTGACCCAGCTGTCGCGCCGCGTCGGTTTCCGCGTCATCCCGGGGCTCGGTGAGCGCGTCATCTATCGCGAGCTGTTCCCGGCGGGCCTCACCCTTCTCGACAAGGCACATCTGGGCGGCATGGGCATCGGCCATGTCGTCGCGCGGCAGGAATTGCGCGAAGCGATGGCGGGGCTCAACCTGCCGACGCGCGAGCGGCTGCATCCCGACGGCGATCTCTTCGCCGCCGCCTGACCTCTCTTCTCCCCCGAAAGCGAGCGAACACCCATGACCGCCATCACCAGCCATGCCTTCCACCCGACGATGCTGCGCGAATATGATATTCGCGGCGTCGTCGGCGATACGCTGTCCGCCGCCGACGCCTATGCCATCGGGCGCAGCTTCGCGACGCTGATGAAGCGGGCAGGGGGGCGGTCGGTCGCGGTTGGCTATGACGGGCGGCTGTCGTCGCCGATGCTGGCGGATGCGTTGATCGAGGGGATCAACGATGCGGGCGTCGATGCGCTCAACGTCGGGCTCGGCCCCACCCCGATGCTCTATTATGCGGCCTCAACCGAAAAGGTCGACGGCGGCATACAGATAACCGGCAGCCATAATCCCCCCGATTATAACGGCTTCAAAATGGTGTTTCAGGGACGCCCCTTTTACGGCGCCGACATCGCGGGCATCGGCACGATGGCCGCCGCGGGCGACTGGGAAGTCGCCGGCTCCGGGGGCAAGGGATCGACGCAGAGCATCGACATCGTCGACGCCTATGTCGACCGGCTGGTCGAGGGTTTCGCCGGCGGCGCGTACCGCATCGGCTGGGACGCGGGCAACGGCGCCGCGGGCACCGTCATCGAGAAATTGACCGCGCGGCTTCCGGGCGAGCATTTCCTGCTGTTTACCGACATCGACGGCCATTTCCCGAACCACCATCCCGACCCGACCGAAGAGAAGAATCTGGCCGATCTGAGGAAGCTCGTCGCCGAAAGGAGCCTCGATTTCGGTGTCGCTTTCGATGGAGATGGCGACCGCATCGGCGCGATCGACGGCCAGGGCCGGGTGATCTGGGGTGACCAGCTGCTGCAGATCTATGCCGCTGCGGTGCTCAAGGACGTGCCCGGCGCGACGGTGATCGCCGACGTGAAGGCGAGCCAGGCGCTGTTCGACCGCGTCGCGGAGCTCGGCGGCCAGCCGATGATGTGGAAGACCGGGCACAGCCTGATCAAGGCGAAGATGAAGGAAACCGGCAGTCCGCTGGCGGGGGAGATGAGCGGGCATATCTTCTTCGCCGACCGCTATTATGGCTATGACGACGCGCCCTACGCCGCGGTCCGGCTGATCGAGGCGGCGACGAAGCTCGGGCAGAGCGTCACCGACCTGCGCGGCGGCATGGCGCCGATGGTCAACACCCCCGAACTGCGTTTCCAGGTTGATGAGGTGCGCAAATTTGCCATTGTGGACGAAGTTCTCGAACGGCTCGCGGCGGCCGGCGCGAAGGTCGACCGCACTGACGGCGCGCGGGTGCTGACCGACGATGGCTGGTGGCTGCTCCGCGCGTCGAACACGCAGGACGTGCTCGTCGCGCGCGCCGAGGCGAAGGACGAAGCGGCGCTCGAGCGGCTGATGGCGGCGATCGACGAACAGCTCGCGCTGTCGGGCGTCGTGCGCGGGCCGCAAGCCGCGCACTGATCGCCGCTGCTCCTTCCCTGCAATAATCTTGCCAGATTGACCTCGGTCGCGCCGTTGGGGTAGTGCCGGGTCCTGATTTGAAGGCGATGACCGCGACATGACCGACGACACTTCCCTCGCGACCCCGCCCTCGGGCGGCGACCACGGCGTTTCCGACCATGTCGCGCACGTCCAGGAGGAAGCTGCCGCGGGCAACGGCCTCGCGGTCGTGTCGATCGCCAAAAGCTATGACAAGCGCGTCGTCCTCTCGGACGTCTCGCTGTCGGTGGCGAAGGGCGAGGTGCTCGGCCTGCTCGGTCCCAACGGCGCGGGCAAGACGACCTGCTTCTATTCGATCATGGGGCTGGTGAAGCCCGACGCCGGGCGCATCATGCTCGACGGCGCCGACATCACCGCGCTCCCCATGTATCGCCGCGCGATCCTCGGCCTCGGCTATCTGCCGCAGGAAACCTCGATCTTTCGCGGCATGACCGTCGAACAGAATATCAGCGCGGTGCTCGAACTCAGCGAGCCCGACAAGGTCGCGCGCGAACGCCGGCTCGAGGAACTGCTCGACGAATTCGGCCTCACCCGGCTGCGCAGCGCCGCCGCGATGGCGCTGTCGGGCGGCGAACGCCGCCGCGCCGAAATCGCTCGCGCGCTCGCCGCCAATCCGTCGATCATGCTGCTCGACGAACCCTTTGCGGGCATCGATCCCTTGTCGATCAGCGACATCCGCGATCTCGTCGCCGATTTGAAGACGCGCGGCATCGGGGTGCTGATCACCGACCATAATGTCCGCGAAACGCTCGACCTCGTCGACCGCGCCTGCATCATCTACGACGGCAAGGTGCTGCTCGCCGGGTCGCCCGCCGAGCTCGTCGCCGATCCCGAGGTGCGCCGCCTCTACCTCGGCGAGGGCTTCTCGCTGTGATCGACTGAGGCGCCATGGCGCTGGGTCCCCGCCTCGATTTACGCCAGTCGCAATCGCTGGTGATGACGCCGCAGCTCCAGCAGGCGATCAAGCTGCTGGCGTTGTCGAACCTCGAGCTCGATGCCTATCTGGCCGAGGCGCTCGAAGGCAATCCGCTGCTCGACACCGCCGCGCCCGACAGCGAAGGCGGCGGCGACGAGGCGCCCGAGGGCGACGTCGCGCCGGTCGAGGCCGCGACGCTCGACGCCGATCAGGCCTTGTCCTCCGACAGCGGCGCGACCGACGATCTCGACGTCGATCTCGGCGCCGAAAGCTTCCACCACGACAGCGCGAGCGACAGCGTCGGCCTGTCGGGCGACAGCGAAGGTATCGATTTCGACAGCTTCGCGGGCGAGGAGGATGATCTCCACGCGCACCTGCTCGCACAGGTCGGCGAATGTTTCGACGGACTCGAGGCGCTGATCGCCGAGCAGCTCGTCGCGATGATCGACGAGGCGGGCTATCTGCGCGCCGACCTTTCCGAGCTCGCGCAGCGGCTCGGCGTCGCGCTTGCGCTCGTCGAAGCGGTGCTCGCGCGGGTGCAATGTTTCGATCCCTCGGGGGTCGGCGGGCGCGATCTTGCCGAATGTATCGCGATCCAGGCGCGCGAGGCCGACCGCTACGATCCCGCCATGGCCACCATGATCGCGCACCTCGACCTCGTCGCCAAGGGCGCCTTTCCGCAATTGAAGCGGATCTGCGGGGTCGATGACGAGGATCTCGCCGACATGATCCGCGAACTGCGCGGCTACGACCCCAAGCCGGGGCTGCGCTTCGGCGGTTCGGCGGCGCAGGCGGTCGTCCCCGACCTTTATGTGCGCCAGACCGCGGCGGGCTGGGCTGTCGAGATCAACGGCGGCACGCTGCCGCGGCTGCTCGTCAACCGCCGCTATTATACCGAACTCGCGACCGGCGCGGCGGCGAAGAACAAGGCGTGGCTCTCCGAACAGCTCGCCGGCGCCAACTGGCTCGTCCGTGCGCTCGACCAGCGCCAGCGCACGATCGTCAAGGTCGCGAGCGCGATCGTCAAGCAGCAGGAAGGCTTCTTCATTCACGGTGTCGCGCATATGCGGCCGCTGACGCTGCGCCAGGTGGCCGAGGAGATCGGCATGCACGAATCGACCGTCAGCCGCGTCACCAGCAACAAATATCTGAGCTGCGCGCGCGGGCTGTTCGAGCTCAAATATTTCTTCTCGAGCGGCATCGCGGCGGTCGAGGGCGACGGCGCGGTGTCGGCCGAGGCGGTAAAGAGCCGGATCAAGGCGATGATCGAGGGCGAGGATGCCAAGGCGATCCTCTCCGACGAGACGATCGCGCAGAAACTCTCGGCCGAGGGCCACGACATCGCGCGCCGCACGGTGGTGAAATATCGCGAGGCGATGGGTTATGGCTCGTCGGTGCAAAGACGGCGGCAGAAGGCGCTCGCGGGTTGAGCGGCGCCTGCCGCTAACCATTTCCTAACCACGTCGCGGATAGCGTTTCGGCCAAAGGAGCCGACCGCGTGACCGTACAGCGCCATCCCTTTACCGTCCTCGTCACCGGCGGCGCCGGCTATATCGGCAGCCATGCGGTGCTCGCGCTGCTCGATGCCGGCTGGCGCGTCGCGGTGCTCGACAATCTGGTGACCGGTTTTCGCTGGGCGGTGCCGAAGGAGGCAACCTTCTACGAGGGCGATATCGCCGACGCCGCGCTCGTCACGCGGATCGTCGCCGAACAGGATGTCGGCGCGATCATGCATTTTGCGGGGTCGGTCGTGGTTCCCGAATCGGTGACCAACCCGCTCAAATATTATGACAACAACAGCGCGCGCAGCCGGGCGCTGATCGACACCGCCGTCCATGCCGGGGTGCGCCACTTCATCTTTTCCTCGACCGCGGCCACCTACGGCATCCCCGATAAGATCCCGGTGCGCGAGGATGCGCCGCAGCGGCCGATCAACCCTTATGGCATGTCGAAGCTGATGACCGAGGCGATGCTCGCCGACGTCGCCGCCGCGCATGACTTCAACTATTGCGCCTTGCGCTATTTCAACGTCGCGGGCGCCGATCCCAAGGCGCGTAGCGGCCAGTCGACCACCGGCGCGACGCACCTGATCAAGGTCGCGGTCGAGGCCGCGCTCGGCCGCCGCGCCCATGTCGACGTCTTCGGCACCGACTTCGCGACCCCCGACGGCACCGGGGTGCGCGACTATATCCATGTCAGCGACCTCGCCGCCGCGCATCTGCTCGCGCTCGACGCGCTGATTGCGCAGCCCGATGTCAGTCACCAATTGAACGCCGGCTATGGCCGCGGCTTTTCGGTGCTCGAAGTGCTCGATGCCGTCGACCGCGCGACGAATCGCACGATCGAGCGCCGCCTGGGCGACCGCCGGGCGGGCGATCCCGATGCGCTGATCGCCGACAATGAAGCGATTCGCGGCACCCTCGGCTGGGAGCCGCACTATGCCGACCTCGACACGATCGTCGCGCACGCGCTGGCGTGGGAACGCGCCTTGCAGGAACGTCGCCTCGCGGCCTGATTTCCGCGCCAAGCCGGTTGACTTTTAGCCCGCATCCCCATAGTTGCGCCGCTTCGCGTTACCGCCTGAGTTTTTACGGACACAAGATCATGAAGATTCGCAACAGCCTGAAGTCGCTGAAGGACCGCCACCGGGATAACCGCGTGATCCGCCGTCGCGGCCGGACCTATGTGATCAACAAGACCAACCGCCGCTTCAAGGCGCGCCAGGGCTGATGCCCCTGCGCGGGGCAGAATTGCCCCGTTTGCTTTTGCTGAACCGCGTAACGCCGTCGGACCCTTCCGGCGGCGCTTTCGCGTGTCCGGGCGCAGCATGATCGCCCGCTGCGTCATCTTCGACGTCGGCCGCGTGCTGTTCGAATGGGATTTGCGGCATTTGTTCGCCAAGCTCATCGCCGACCCCGCCGAACTCGACCATTTCGTCGGAAATATCGTCACCCCGGGCTGGCATTTCCAGCACGACGCCGGCCGCCCGATCGCCGAGATGGTCGCCGAGCGAAAGGCCGAATATCCCGAGCACGGCGCGCTGATCGACGCCTATGCGACGCGCTTCAACGAATCGATCCCCGGCCCGGTGCCGGGCAGCCTCGAGCTGGTCGAACGCCTCGACGCCGCGGGCGTGCCGCTGTTCGCGATCACCAATTTCGGGCATGATTTCTGGGAGGGTTTCCGCCCCACCCAGCCGGTGTTCGACCGCTTCCGCGATATCATCGTCTCGGGCACCGAAAAGCTGATGAAACCCGATCCCGCAATCTATGCCCTCGCGATCGAGCGATTCGGGATCGATCCGGCGGGGGCCTTCTTCATCGACGATGTCGCCGCGAACGTCGCGGGCGCCGAATCAGTGGGCATCGCGGGGCATCAGTTTATCGATGCGGCGACGCTGGAGCGTGAACTGGTAGGCCGGGGCTATCTTCGCTGATGGTGCGGCGCATTGCTTTTTGGCTGGCTCTTGTGCCGGGTCTTTGCGCTTTTTTCTTCCTCTTGCTTTCTCTGCTCACGGTCAACGCGGCGATTGGGCGCAGCCATTTTGCCAACGCATCGCTATGTGATGATGGGAGGCTCGCGCTATTTCGGCAGAAGGGTGTCCTGTCGCAGCATATCGTCGATCAAGAGCTGCTTTACAGGCTGCGGCATCCGCAGTTTGGCGAACAGAAAATGTTGGCGCGTAATGGTACGATGATTCTCCTGTCGGCAGGTTTGAAGCTGCGCTTCATGCCTGCCGAGCGGCGCAGGATGTTGGATGACATCCAGCCCAACATGCGACTCTGTCCGGGGACGCGCGAACGGCTGTCGCGTCGCGGCGTCATTCTTCCCGAATAGTCGCCCTACTTCTCAACCCCCAACTGCGTCAGCACGAAGGCGAACTCCTCGGCATCCTCGCGCAGCGCGCCCCAGCGGCCCGACTTGCCGGCATGGCCCGCGCCCATGTTGGTACGCAGCAGCAAGGTCGCATCATTGGTCCGCGTCGCGCGCAGCTTGGCGACCCATTTGGCGGGCTCCCAATAGGTCACGCGCGGGTCGTTGAGCCCCGCCGACACCAGCATCGGCGGATAGGCCTTCGCGGTGACATTGTCGTAGGGGCTGTAGCTCAACATATAGTCGAACGCGGCCTTGTCGGTGATCGGATTGCCCCATTCTGGCCATTCGCCCGGGGTCAGCGGCAGCGTTTCGTCGACCATCGTGTTGATCACGTCGACAAAGGGCACGCCTGCGAGCACCGCGCCCCACAATTCGGGCGCCTCGTTGTAGATCACCCCCATCACCTGTCCGCCCGCCGAGCGGCCTTCGACCGAAATCTTGCCGGCGCTCGTATATTTCTTCGCGATCAGGCCCTTCGCGACGTCGATGAAGTCGTTGAACGTGTTCTTGCGCTCGGTCGTCTTGCCCGCGAGATACCAGGCGCGCCCCATGTCGTCACCGCCGCGCACATGCGCGATCGCATAGACCATGCCGCGGTCGACGAGGCTGAGCCGCGTCGTCGAGAAACCCGGCGGCACACGGTAGCCATACGAGCCATAGGCGTAGAGGTGCATCGGCGCGGTGCCGTCGAGCTTGGTCCCCTTTTTGTAGACGAGCGAGGCGGGGATCATCGTCTTCCCGTCGCGGCTCGGCAGGTTAACCCGTTCGGTTACATATTGTGTCGCGTCGTAACCGGAAGGAATCTCCTGCACCTTCAGCGTCTCGAGATTTCCGCTTGCGATATCATAATCATAGACGGTGTCGGGGGTGACCATCGATTCATAATCGAGTCGCAACTTGTCCTGATGATATTCGGGATTGTCGCCGAGCCCCGCCACATAGGTCACGGCGGGGAATTTGATCCGGCCGGGGGTCAGCGGCGCGTCATATTTGCGCACATCGACCTGGTCGAGCCCGCCCTCGCGCGCCTCGATCACGAAATAGTCGCGGAATACCGAGAAGCCGGTGATGTAGCTGTGATCCGATCCGGGGATCAGCGTCTTCCATTCGCCCGGCGTCTTGATGCTCGCGGTCGCGACGCGGAAGTTCGGATGCTCGTCGTTGGTGTGGATGTAGAGCGTGCCGTCGCGTTCATCGACGCTATATTCGCGGCCCTTCTGGCGCGCCGACACCAGCTGCATCGGCGCCTCGGGGTTGTCGGCGGGGAGCAGATAGACCTCGCTCGTCTCGTTATCGCCCGTCGCAATCACGATATAATTGTCGGCGGCGGTCTTGCCGATGCCGACGCCGAAGCCGATGTCGGGCTCCTTGTAGAGCAATTTGTCTTGCGTGATCGGCGTGCCCAGCTTGTGCAGCCGGACATTGTCGGTGCGCCAATTCTCGTTGGCGAGGCCATAGAGCAAAGCGTCATTGCCCGACGTCCAGATCAGCGACGACAGCGTGCCGGGGATGACGTCGGGCAGCATTTCGCCGGTTTCGAGGTTGCGGATGCGCACTTCGAAGCGTTCGGAGCCATTGTCGTCGAACGAATAGGCCATCAGCTTGCCGTTCGGGCTGATCGACAGTTCGGCGAGGCGGAAATAATCCTTGTCCTTCGCCATCGCGACCTCGTCGAGGATCAGCACGGCGTCCCCGCCCGCGACGGGCCGCCGATACCATTTCTTATATTCGGCGCCTTCTTCATATTCGACCCAATAGGTCCAGTCGCCGTCCTTCTGCGGCACCGACGAATCGGCCTCCTTGATGCGGCCCTTCATCTCCTGGAACAGCGTTTCGACCAGCGCCGCGTGCGGCTTCATCTGGGTGTCGAAATAGGCGTTTTCGGCCTTCACATAATCGAGGACATCCTTGTCATCGATCACCGGATAGCTCTCGTCCTTCAGCCAGTGGTACGGATCGGACAGCGTCGTGCCGTGCAGCGTCATTTCGTGCGGGCGCTTGTCCGCGACGGGGGCGGCGGTCTTGTCGGTCAAATTCGTCTCTTTCTCTTCGGCGAAAGCGCCGGGGGGCGCGACAAGCGGGGTGGCAATTGCCGCCAGAAACATCCAAATAGCGCGCATCACAAAAACCTCCGCGGTGTCGCCCCGATGGGCGCGATTGCCGCGATGTAGGAATAAGGAACACGCGATGTCCAGCCCCGTCCATGCCGATCGTCTGACCCGCCTGCGCGCCGAACTCGCGAAGCGCGGCCTCGACGGCTTCGTCGTGCCGATCAGCGACGAGCATATGAGCGAGTATGTCGGCGCCTATGCGCAGCGCATGGCGTGGCTCACCGGCTTCGGCGGCTCGGCGGGGACCGCGGCGGTGTTGCCCGCCAAGGCCGCGGTGTTCATCGACGGGCGTTACACGGTGCAGGTGCGCGACCAGGTCGACGGCGCGCTGTTCGACTATGTCGGCGTGCCGCAGTCGAGCGTCGCCGAATGGCTCGGCGCGAACGTCAGCGCGGGGCAGAAGGTCGGCTACGATCCCTGGCTCCACGGCATCGACTGGGCCAATGGCACCGCCGCCGCGCTCAAGGCGAAGGGCGCCGAACTCGTCGCGGTGGACAGCAACCCGATCGACGCGGTGTGGGACGACCAGCCGGCGCCGAGCGATGCCGTCGTCGCGGTGCATGACGTCAAGCTCGCGGGGCAGAGTGCGGTCGACAAAAGGCAGGTGATCGCCGACTGGCTCAAGGACAAGGGGCTCGACACCGCGGTGATGACCGCGCTCGATTCGATCGCCTGGACCTTCAATATCCGCGGCGCCGACGTCAGCCACACGCCGGTCGGGCTCGCCTTCGCGCTGCTCCACGCCGACGCCACCGCCGACCTGTTCATCGCGCCCGAAAAGATGACCGACGCAGTGCGCGCGCATCTCGGCAACAGCGTCCGTATCCATGACCGTGACGCGTTCGAGGCCGCGCTCGCGGCGCTCGAGGGCAGACAAGTCGCGGTCGATCCCGGCTCGGCGGTCGCGGCGATCTTCACCGCGCTCGACGCGGCGGGTGCCAAGGTCGCGCGCCACCGCGACCCCGCGGTGCTGCCCAAGGCGATCAAGAACGCCACTGAACTAAACGGCACCCGCGCCGCGCATGTCCGCGACGGCGTCGCGGTCGCGCGCTTCCTGCAATGGATGGAGGATGTCGCGCCGCAGGGCGGTCTCGACGAACTCGGCGCCGCCGCGAAGCTCCGCGACTTCCGCGAGGCGGGCGGCGGGCTCGTCGATTTGAGTTTCGACACGATCTCGGCCGCCGGCCCGAATGGCGCGCTGCCGCACTACAAGGTTGACGAGAACACCAACCGCGCGATCGAGACCGGCACGCTCTATCTCGTCGACTCGGGCGGGCAATATGCCGACGGCACCACCGACATCACGCGCACGATCGCGATCGGCCAGCCCACCGCTGAAATGCGCCGCCGCTTCACCCAGGTGCTCAAGGGCCATATCGCGCTCGCGATGGCGCGCTTTCCCAAGGGCACGCGCGGTAGCCAGCTCGACATCCTCGCGCGCCAATATCTGTGGGCCGACGGCGTCGACTATGCGCATGGCACCGGCCATGGCGTCGGCACCTATCTCGCGGTCCATGAGGGGCCGCAGCGCATCGCCAAGCCCGCGGGCGGGCAGGCGGGGACCGAGGAGCCGCTCCACGCGGGCATGATCCTCTCGAACGAGCCCGGCTATTACAAGGCAGGGCATTTCGGCATCCGGATCGAGAATCTCGTCATCGTGACGCCGCAGAGCATCGACGGCGCCGAGGAGGATATGCTGGGGTTCGAGACGATCACTTTCGCACCGATCGCGCAGAACCTCGTCGACACCGCGCTGCTCTCGCCCGCCGAGGCCGACTGGTTCGACGCTTATCATGCCCAAGTGTTCGAGAAACTCGCGCCGGGCATGGACGAGGGCGACCGCGCCTGGCTCGAAGCGGCGTGCGCGCCGCTCGATCGCACCCTCGCCGCGCTCGCCGCCTGACCATGGGAATCGAACAGGTCCCGCTCGGCGATTTTCGCGTCACCGAAACTGTGCGCGTGCGCTTCAACGAGATCGACGGGCAGAATATCGTCTTCAACGCCCATTACCTCGTCTACGCCGACATCGGTGTGACCGAATATTTCCGCGCGCTGGGTGAGGGGCAGCCCGGCCCCTATTTTCACCAATATGGTACGGACATTCGCGAGACGCATTGCGAGATCGACTATCATGCCCCCGCGCGGCTCGACGAGCTGATCACCATCGCGGCGCGAATCAGCGCCTTCGGGCGCACGAGCTTCACGCTTCATTGCGGAATTTTCAGGGATTCGCAGCGGCTTACCGATATCGAAATCAGCTATGCGCATATCGACAGCGACAGCGGCCAGCCGACCGCGCTGCCCGGCAGCTTTATCGCCGAGGTGCGGCGATTCGAATCGCGGACCCCCGCGCAGCAGTGATTCGCCACCGGTGATTCGAACCGGATCGCATTTCTCGACTTAAAAAGTCGAGAAATTGGCGGCTTCGGGCGAAAAAAAAGGGCCACCCGAAGGTGGCCCGTGAAAGTTTTGGGAGAGGATGCCTAAAAGGCATGCTCATATTGCAGCGCACAAAAATTTGTGCAACTGCGAAATGAGCATCCGCTATTGCATTTTTTGCAATCGTGACACCGGTGGGTAAAGAACCCGCGCAAGGGCGCCGCAATCCCGCCGCAATCACGCCATCGCTATCCTCTCGCAAATTGCGCGTGGCTCCCCTAAATTGGGGACATGAAAGTGATGATGAACCATTGGGACGTCCGCGGCGGCTTCTCCGACTTCTGGCATTATATCCGCGCGCCGCGCCCGTATCGCTGGGCGTTCTGGACCGTCACCATCGCGGTGACGCTCGCGGTCTTCTATGGCATCGCCGAAAATATCGTCCGCACCGAAGAGCCGAAGGCGCAAATCATCTATTTCGAAAACTGGACCGAAGGGCGCACCGATGCCGAAGTCGGCGCCGGATGGATCGAACGCGCCAAGGAAGTGAACCGCGCCAATGCGCTGCGCCGCGCCGAATATCAGAAACTCGCCGACCGCATGGGGGTCGATTATGATTCGAGCGAGGCCGACAAGGAAACGCGCGAAGTGCTGGGGGCCGAAGCCGATACGATCGTGAAAAAGCCCGAGCCGCCCAAAGCGTCGACGCTCGCCGAACGCGCCGCGCGCGGGCCCAAGCCTGCCC
>NZ_LYVN01000104.1 GCF_001990265.1 Sphingopyxis sp. KK2 | reverse complement strand
GGCACCAGCGTCGCAGTGGTGGCGAGCACCGCCAGCGTCGCACCGCCGACGAGCAGTCGCCCGACGAGACCGCGTTTTTTCGAAATATCCTGCTGCATCAGCATCGTCAGTCTCTCCTGCAAATTGTCGTGGACCGCCATCGGCGCCGCGAGCGACAGCCGCGACCCAACCGCCGCCTTGGCGATCGCGGTGGCATAGCGCGCGGTGCGCACGTTGCGCGGCGCGCTGTCGGCGAGCGCGAGGACGCGCGCGTCGCACGCGGCCTCCTGGTCGAAGCGGAAGGCGCGGATCGCGCGCCAGGCAAAGGGGTTGAACCATTGGACCGAGAGCAGCAGCAGCGCCGCCGCATTGGCCCACAGGTCGCCGTGGCGGTGGTGCGCCAGTTCATGGTCGATCGCCAGCGCGCGCTCCTCGGCGACATAGCGCGCGAAGAAATCCTGCGGCACCGCGACATAGCGCCGCCACAGGCCAAAGGCGACGGGGCCGTCGACGGCCTCGGTCATCACCAGCCGGATCGTCCCGATCGGCTCGAGCGTCACCGCGCCGGTCAGAACCGAGCGGCGAAAGCGATGGTGCGACACCATCGCCGCAACCAGCACCGCGACCATGCCCGCCGCCCACAGGGCGAACAGGATGGGCATCAGCTCGGCGAGCGACAGCAGCGGGACCGCCGGCGTTGCCGGTACCGCCGCGACGCTATCGACGGGTGCCAGCATGACCAGCTCGACCGCAGGTTCGGCGGACGCAGGGACCGCGCTCGCCGCAACGGGCACCGCGTCGGGCTGGGCAAAGGGCAAGGGCGGCAGCAACAGCCGCAGCGCCGGCACCACCCACAGCGCATAGGTGAGCCCCGGGCCGAAATGGCGCGCAAAAGGCTTGCGGATGAGCAGGATCACCAGGACGAGCGCCGCGGTCGTGACCAGCGTGTCGCCCCAGGCCTGAAAGAACATCGCGGCGCTCATGACTTGAGCTTCCTCAGCAGCGCCTCGATCTCGGCGATGTCGGTGTCCGACAGCGCCTCGCGCTCGGCGAGATGCGCGATCAGCGGGCTGACACGCCCGCCGAACAGGCGATCGACAAAGCGCTGCGATTCATCGCCGACGGCGTCGGCGCGGTCGACTGCGGGGCTGTAGAGGAAACGTCGGCCCTGCGCCTCGGCGGTCACCGCGCCCTTCTGGACGAGGCGTGCGACGAGCGTCTTGACCGTTGCGAGCGTCCAGCCATTGGCCGCTCCGACATTTTCGGCAAGATCGGTCGCGCTCTGCGGGGCTTCGTCCCACAGCGCGGACAATATCTGCATTTCGGATTCGCTGGCGCGTTCTGCCATCGTGGAACCCCTCCCTTCGGCCTCATCTGCAACACGACTACAAATGTAGTCAATAGGCTGAACCGATCATGAATGAAGCTGAACGCCGCACGGGCATCCAATCTGTCGGGATTTTTGACACCCGGCAATGTCGGTAAGGAATCGCTAACCAGCATATCCCGCACAAAAGCGCGAACGGCCGAAACTGGCACGGCCCTTGTATGGTATCAGATGTTCCCGAGTGTTCCGCTCAAAGGAGCGGTGGGGGACATCAGTCTGGTCCCTGATGTCCCCTGCCCCCACTCAAGAACACCCCACTTACCCCCGACGCGACGGGGGGCGGAGCGGCCGAAAGGCCCCGCCCCCCGGACGCTCTTTTCACTTCCTCCGCAATTCTCCGCCGAACAGCGCGGCAAAGGCCTGACGCTTGTGCAGCAGGTCGGCGAGGCTGTAGCCGTCGAGCACCTTCATGAACGCCGCCAGCGCCTCGGCGAGCGCGCTCGTCAGTCCGCAGGCGGGCGCGATGATACAGCTGCCGCAATCGACCAGGTCGAACCCCTCCTCGGTATGGCGCACCACCGCGCCGACATTGATCTCGGCCGCCGGCCGCGCGAGCCGCACGCCGCCGAAGCGCCCACGGACGCTTTCCAGATAGCCCGCGTTCACCAGGTCGTTGACCACCTTCATCAGGTGGTTCTGCGAAATGCCATAGGCGCGCGAAATCTCCGAGATCGGGCTCAGCCGCTCCTCGTCCTGCGCGCCCACATAGAGCAGCACGCGCATCGCATAGTCGGTGTAGCGCGTCAGGCGCATCGCACATCCTTCGAAAATCCGTCCGCCACCATAATATGTATTTTTGTTGCATGTTTCAAATCGTGCATATACATGTACATCAAATACATGATTGGAGCGAGTCGTGACACAGGACTGCCAGATCGATGAAGCCGCGCTCGAACGGCTGGTCCCGGCTTTTTACGCCCGGGTGCGCGCCGATACCCTGCTCGGGCCGCTGTTCGACGATGCCGTGCACGACTGGCCCGACCATCTCGAGCGGCTGGTCGCCTTCTGGTCGTCGGTGATGCTGACGAGCGGGCGCTACAAGGGCAGCCCGATGGCGGCGCATTTGCGCCACCGCGCCGCGATCACGCCGACGATGTTCGACCGCTGGCTCGCCATATGGGCCGACACCACCGACGCGATGATGCCTCCCGCCGCCGCAGCAGCGCTGCAAGCCAAAGCCGCGCGCATCGCCGAAAGCCTGCAACTCGCCCTCTTTTTCCGTCTTGGCGACCCCGGTCGCCGCGCCGCCTGACCCCGTTCCCACACCCCACAGAAAGGGCCAGTCCCATGCGTACCGCCTCTCCCGCCGCCATGGCCATCGTCAAAGCCACCGCCCCCGCGCTCGAAAAGCACGGGCTCGCGATCACCACCGCCATGTATGCGCGCCTGTTCGAGAATGCGGACATCGCCGCGATGTTCGACCGCGCCGCGCAGGAGAGCGGCGAGCAGCCCAAGCGCCTCGCCGCCGCGATCCTCGCCTATGCGAAGAATATCGACAAGCTCGCCAACCTCGGCCCCGCGGTCGCGCGCATGGTCGCGCGCCATATCGAGACCGGGGTAAAAGCGGACCATTATCCCTATGTCGCCAATGCGCTGCTCCCCGCGATCCGCGATGTGCTCGGTGCCGAGGCCGCGACCGACGAAGTGCTCGCGGCGTGGGGCGAGGCCTATTGGATGCTCGCCGACATGCTGATCGCCGCCGAATCGCAGGCCTATGCCGAGGCCGAAGCGGCCTGAGACCGTGCTTGCGGTCAGTCCGCGACGCGAATCAGGTTCCGGCCCGCTTCCTTGGCGTCGTAAAGCGCCTGGTCGGCCCGCCGCGTTGCCTCGCTCAATTCGGTATAGCTGCGCACGCTCGCGACGCCGCAAGAAACGGTGACGGGGCGCCCTTCGATCAGGAGAGCCGGCGCATTGCGCAGCGCCTGTTGCAACCGCGCCAGGATGTCTTGTGCCTGCTGCGGCGGGGTGCCGGGGAAAAAGACGATGAACTCTTCGCCACCCCAGCGCCCCGAGATATCCGATCGGCGCAACTGGCTGGCAAGCTGGTCGGCGAAGTCGGTCAGCACCTGATCGCCGCGGTCGTGGCCATGTTCGTCGTTCACCTCCTTGAAGTGATCGATATCGATCAGCGCCACCGCCGACTCGCTGTCGTGCGCGAGCAGCGGGGCGACCGAGTCGAGGAAGCCGCGGCGGTTGCGCAGGCCGGTCAGCACATCGCGCTCGGCCGCGTCCTTCAGCTTTTCGACACGCCGCGCATTTTCGCTCGCCGCGCGCGCGACGCCATGGAGGAGACGCCCGACCAAGTCCTCGCCGCCGACGGGAACGACATCGATCGGCCGCCCGCCCTGGACATCCTGCAACAACAAGGTCGCACGGTGGATCGGCGCCAGCAGCGCCGATACAGACAGGATCGCGCCGATCGTACCGATCAGCGTCGCGACCAGCAGGACGGCGAGCAGGGTGAAATCCCATTGGTCGCGCCAGGCCTGGAACGCGAGGCCGGCGAGCAGCGGCAGGTGGACCGCGCCGAAACAGATGGCGAGGATCCGGCGCTCATAATGGCGCGGAAACAGGAAACGCGTCGCCTGATAGAACCGCATTTCGCTTACCCCCTCAAAACGACCGAGGAACCGAAACACCCGAGTTCAGCGTTCCGTTGCAAGGGCATAAAAAAAGGTGCGATACCTATGGGTTGCGCGGCATCTTTGCCCGCACGCGGCGGATTATTCGGCGCGCGCCGGGATGTCGGCGACCAGCGTATGCAACTCGCCGGCTTCCCACATTTCCATCATGATATCGCTGCCGCCGACGAATTCGCCCTTCACATACAACTGAGGGATCGTCGGCCAGTCCGAATAGTCCTTGATGCCCTGGCGGATCTCCATGTCCTGAAGGACATCGACGGTGTCATATTCGATGCCGAGGCGGTCGAGCATCGCAATCGCGCGCGAGGAAAAGCCGCACTGCGGGAACAGCGGCGTGCCCTTCATGAACAGGAGGACGGGGTGGTCGCCGACCAGCTTGGCGATACGGTCGTGGGTGGCTTCGGTCATGTGCAGTCTCCGGTGGGGCGCGACGCCGCGCCCGAAAATCATCTGGTCCCTATGAAGGAACGCCGGTGGTCAATTGCAAGGCATGAAGTTCGCCGCCCATCCGTCCGCCGAGCGCGGCATAGACCGCCTTATGCTGGGCGACGCGGGTCATGCCGCGAAAGGATTCACTGACCACATGCGCTGCATAATGGTCGCCATCGCCCGCAAGGTCGGTGATGACGACGCTCGCATCCGGAAAGGCCGCCGCGATCATCGCCTGCAGATCGGATTCGCGCATCGCCATCGCGCGGTCCTTACAGCTTGTCCATGAACTGGCGGCGTGCCTCGACGGCCTTGTCGTTGAGCGCGGCGCGGATTTCGGCGTCGCTGATCTCGACCGCCGCGGCGGTCAGGTCGCCCGCGAGCTTGCGGATGACGTCCTCGTCGCCCGCTTCTTCGAAATCGGCCTGGACGACCGCCTTCGCATAGGCGTCGGTTTCCTCGGGGGTCAGCCCCATGCGCTCGGCCGCCCATTCGCCGACCAGGCGGTTGCGGCGCGCGGTGATGCGAAACTGCACCTCCTGGTCGCGCGCGAACTGGGCCTCGAATGCTTTTTCGCGATCGTCGAATGCGCTCATCTTATCCTCTTGGTTGGAACCTGTCCCCTTGCAGATAGGTGGCGCGCACGAGGGGCGCAAGGCGCCTGTGCGCCAGATCACTTCCCTTTTGAATGCGAAGGGTTTAGGGTCCGCGCCAACGGTTATGGGTCGTACCGCAGCAACAAAGACTGCGCCTTGCCGCCATGGAGCTGGCACGGCGCCCTTGCGTTTGTGTTTGGGGGATTGCGCACATGGCCGCTCGACGTCCGTTTTTCTTGCCGTTTCTAGGGATGCTGGCGCTTGCCGCGCCCGGCTCGGCGTCGGCGCAAATGGCGGATCCGACCCAACTCGACAGCTTTGCCATCGGCGACAAGGGCGGTTCGCTGTGCGAGGTCCAGTCGACCGTGCGCGATTCGGTGATCGACGGCATGTTCGACCGCGCGTGGCTGATCGTCTGCCGCGACGCCAGCCAGCCGGTCGGCTATGTCCGCATGCTGCGCGCGACCCCGGCCGAGGCGCAGGCGCGCGTCGATCGCGCGCGCAGCGGCACGATCGCCTGCACCGCGCCCGACAGCTGCATGGTCAAGGACAGCGACGTCCAATGGACCACCCGGATCGAGGGCGACGGCAAGACCAGCTACGCGGTCGAGGGCTTCACCGCCTACAAGGACGCGCTGAACCTAGCGCTCGACTCGATCCGCCAGCGCAAGGTCGTCTCGGGCACGATCAACGTCGCGACGACCTCGATCGGCGGCAATGACGGCTTCGCCCGGACGCTCGCGGGAACGATCGACGTCGACCGCGCGCTCGCCGAGGGCTACCGCCGCAACCACAGCGGCGACTATGCCGAGGCCGCCGAATTTTTCGAGGCGCTGTCGCGCCGCGCGCTCGAGGAACAATCGGCCGCCGACATCGACCCGACCGAATTCACCCTCAACCGTGCGCTCCAGAAATCGAACCTCGGCGAATTCGCCGAAGCCGAGCGGCTGTTCGGCGAAGTCGAGGCGATCCCGACCAGCGATGCCGTCCAGCTGCGCCTGCGCCGCAATTTCCGCGCGATCCACGCGCTCAACCAGCGCGACTATGCCGGCGCCGCCGACCTCCTCAACACCCCGATCCCGCCGCTGACCAGCGCGGTGACGGTGGAGGGCAATGCGGTGACGCTGACGCCCGAAATCGTCGCGGGGGTGAACAGCGGCAGCAACGCCCGCGCGATCCGCCAGAGCTCGGACGACGAGCGGCTGACCCCGCTCGAACGCGCACAGATCATCGACGCGCAGGCGGTCCACCTGCTCGGCACCGTCGAACGGCTGCGCGGAGACCCCGCCGCAGCCAAGGCGGCACAGCTCAAGGGGCTCGCTGACGCGATGGCGGTGCGCGAGGGGCGCGTGACTTCGATCGTGCGCCTCCGCTCGCAGATGCTCGGCGAACTCGCGCTCGCCGAGGAAGCCGCGGGCGACATCGAGGCCGCCGACGCGCGTTTCCTCGAATCGGTGAACGCGCTCGCGGTCGAATATCCCGAAACCAATGCGCTCGCTTCGTCGCGCGCGCGCTATGCCGCCTTCCTCACCCGCCATGGCCGCGATGCCGAGGCGATGACCATCTATCAGGCAGTGGTGGGCGCGCTCGCCAATTCGCAGCGTTCGACCTCGGGCATGGCCAATATGATGGCGCCCTATTACCGCCTGCTCGCCGCGAAAGCCGCGACCGACCCGGCGGCGGTCGCCGACTTCTTCGTCGCCAGCCAGCTTCAGGTCCGCCCCGGCGTCGCCGACACCCAGGCCGTACTCGCGCGCGAATTGTCGAGCGGCAGCGAAGAAGGCTCGCGACTGTTCCGCCAGGCGACGACGCTCAATCGAGACATCGAACGCGCGCGGATCGAGGATGCGCGGCTCGCGCAGATGGTCCCGACCCCTGAAATCAACGCGTTGCGCGCCGACCTCAAGACGCGGCTCGACAATCTTGGCTTCCAGCAGGCCGAAACCGTCGCCTCGCTGTCGGCGTTTCCGCAATATCGCGTTGTCGCGCCGGGCAAGCTCGACCTCGCCGAGTTGCAAGCGGTGCTGCGCCCAGACGAAGCCTATCTCAAGATGCTCGTCGTCGGCGACGCGGTCTATGCGATGCTGATCGATGCCAAGGGCGCGCAGCTGTGGCGCTCGGACCTCAGCACGGTACAGCTCGAAAATGCGGTCGACAGCATCCGCTCGACGATCTCGATCGTCGAAAACGGCCGCCGCGTGACCTATCCCTTCGACGCCGCCACCGCGCGCAGCCTCTATACCCAGTTGTTCGGCCCCGTCGCCGACCGGCTGCCGACGATCGCCAACCTGATCTTCGAACCCGATGGCGCAATGCTGCGCCTGCCGATCAATCTGCTGGTTACCGCCGACACCGGGCTCGCCGACTATGAACAGCGCCTCGTCGACCCGGGCGCCGACGCCTTCGACATGCGCCAGATCGCCTGGCTCGGGCGGACGACGCGCCCCAGCACCGCAGTGTCGGCGCTGTCGTTCCGCAACGCACGCCAGGCCCCGGCATCGAACGCGACGCACCAATATTTCGGGCTCGGCCAGAACCTGCCGGTCGGCGCCGCCCTGCCCTCGCTCGGTGCACGCGGCGCAGCGGGGGGCATCGACGACAGCTGCCAATGGGCCCCCTCGCAATGGAACCGGCCGATCTCTGCCGATGAGCTCAACACCGCGCGCGCGGCGATGGGCGACCGCGCGGGAACGTTGCTCACCGGCGGCGCCTTTACCGATACCGCGGTCAAGGCGCGCAGCGACCTCAATGATTATCGTATCATCCATTTCGCAACCCACGGCCTGGTCACCGCGCCGCGCCCGTCGTGCCCGGCACGCCCGGCGCTCGTCACCTCGTTCGGCGACAGCGATTCGGATGGACTGCTGACCTTCCAGGAAATCTATGACCTCAAGATCAACGCCGACCTCGTCATCCTGTCGGCGTGCGACACGGCGGGTGCCGCCTCGGTCCGCGCGACGCGCGAAGCGGGCGTGGCGAGCGGCGGCGGCAACGCCCTCGACGGACTGGTCCGCGCCTTCATCGGCGCCGGCGGACGCTCGGTGATCGCGAGCCACTGGCCCGCCCCCGACGATTTCGACGCGACCAAGCGACTGATCGGCGGGCTGTTCGCCGCGCGTCAGGGCGAAAGCGTCGCCGACGCCCTGTGGTCGACGCAGACGATGCTGATGAACGAGAAACAGACCTCGCATCCCTATTATTGGGCGGGTTTCGCGATCATCGGCGACGGTGGTCAGGCGCTGCTCCACGGTGGCACGGCGACCGCCGACGCGTCGCCGGCGGGGGAGGCCACCGGCCGCGCCGCCCGCTGATCCGATGACCGAAACCCCGACGACCCACCCCGAGGCGCCGCCCGAAGCCGCGGCCGAAAAGCGCGCGGCTGTGCCGCTGCGCAAACAGCTGCGGCGGCTGTTCACCCAGCTCGGCTCGGCGCGCATGGCGACGACGCTGGCTTTCCTGCTCGTCGCGGTGTTCGTCGCGCGGATGAGCTGGCAGTTGCCGCTCGCGGGCGACGCCGAACGCGCGCTCTACGACAGCCGCGCGACTTTGATGGCACAGCATGTCGGGCAGGACCCGCGCATCGTCATGATCACCTATAATGACGAAACGCTGTTCAACACCGGCATCCGCTCGCCGCTCGACCGCAGCCTGCTGACCGCCGCGCTCGCCAACATCGATCAGATGGGGGCCAAGGCGATCGGGATCGATATTCTCTACGATTCGCCGCGCCCCGACGACGATGCGCTGAAGGCGCAGTTGCGCGCGATGCAGACCCCGACCTGGCTCGCCTATCTGTCGCAGTTACAGAACCCGACCACGATCCAATATCAGCAGCAGCAGTTCCTCGACGCCTTCCTCGCCGATGTGACCACCGCAAAGACCCACCCGACCAGCGTGCGTTTCCGCACCGACGAGGATGGCGTGATGCGCAACTGGCCCGACAGGCCCAAGGGACTGCCGCCGCTGATGGCCAATGCGATGGCGCCGGTCGACAAGGCGCATGCCGATTACCAGGGCAATGTCCGCTTCCGCCTGCCCGCCCGTGCCGAGGCCGGGCAGGAAGAGCCGGTCTTCGCCAACATCCCGATCGACAGCTTCGCCATCCCGATGGACGCCGAGACCCGCGCGGGGTTCGCCGAGCTGGTGCGCGGTCGTTATGTGCTGATCGGCGGCGACATCGTCGACAACGACCTCTTCACCACCCCGCTGTCGCGCCTGCCCGACCTGCAATCGGGCGAGCGCGAACAGATGATCGGGCTGGAAATCCATGCGCATATGCTGGCGCAGCAGCTCGATGGGGCATGGGCGAATCCGGTTCCGGGCTGGGGGCTGTGGGCGCTCGCCTTTCTGGTCGTGATCGCGGGCGGCCTCACCAGCCTGATCGACCTGCGCGCGCGCTGGGTCGTGCTGATCTTCATCGGCCAGATGCTCTTCTTCCTCGCCTATCCTTTCTGGCTGCAACGGGCCGGGGTCGATACCACCGGCCTGCCCGCCTTCGGCCAGGCGCTCGGCTGGTTGTTCGGCTTCGTCGCGGTCGGATCGGCGGCGCGCGCAGTCGGGTCGCGCCAGCGCGCCTTCGCGCAATCGGCGCTCGGCAAATATCTGCCCGCCGACGTCGCTGAACAGATCATGCGCGACCCCGAACAGCTGTCGCTGCACGGCGAACGACGCAACATCTTCTGCGTCTTCACCGACCTCGAGGGCTTTACCAAATTAAGCCATGCGACGACCCCGGAGACGGTCGCGCGGCTGCTCAACGAATATCTCGACCGCCTGTCGGACGTCGTGCTCGAACATGGCGGGACGATCGACAAATTCGTCGGCGACGCGGTTGTCGCCTTCTGGGGCGCACCGCTCAGCCGCCCCGACGACGGGCCGCAGGCCGCGGCGGCGGCGGTCGCCATGTATGCGGCGGGCGAGAAGTTCCGCGTCGATCTTGCTGCCGAGGATGTGCCGCCGCTCGGCATGACGCGCGTCGGACTCCACGTCGGTGATGCGATCGTTGGCAATTTCGGCGGCGAAGGGCGCATCCAATATACGGCGCTCGGCGACAGCATGAACACCGCCTCGCGGCTCGAGGCGGCGAACAAGAGCCTCAAGACCGGCGTCCTGATTTCGGCCGAGGCCGAGGCGCGCTCGAAGCGCGACGACCTGGTGCCGATGGGCCGGGTGACGCTGCGCGGGCGCGCCCAGCCCGTCGACACCTTCACCCCGCGCGCCGACCTGACGCCCGACCAGCGCGCGCGCATCGCCAAAATGGTTGCGGCACACGCGGCGGGCGATAAAAATCTTTATGTGACCTGCGCCACAGCGCTGGGCGCCGAATTCAGTCACGATACATCCATCCTGTTCTTGATAGAACGACTGAACGAGACCGAAAGTGGAGAAAGCTATGTCCTGTCCTGAGATCCGCACGCGCCGGCTGGGATTGGCCGCGGCAGCCGCCGTCGCCGCGATGGCCGTCACCGCCGCCGCCGCCGCGCAGTCGATGGTCGTCCGCTCGACCGGGCCGTCGGCCTCTAAATATCCCGCCGGGACCAAGCTCAAGAGCACCGACCGCGTGACGCTCGTCGCAGGCGACAAGGTCGTGCTGATCCAGGGCGGCAAGACCAAGACGCTGACCGGCGCGGGCACCTTCACGGCGGGTGCGACGGTGGTCGCCAGCCAGTCGATGGGCACCACCGTCACGCGCATGATGGCCAAACGACCGATGGCGACGCGCGGTGGGGCGACGCGCGAAGCGAACATCGCGCAGCCCGACGAACTGCGCGCGCCGAACCTTTGGTACCTCGACTATCGCGACGGTGGCACCTTCTGCGTCGCCGATCCTGCGACACTGATGCTGTGGCGTCCCGACATGACGAGCGACACCGCGGTGACGATCACCGCCGGCGGCAAGAGCGAGACGGTCGCGATCAAGGCGCTGTCGCAGTTCGGCAAATGGCCGACCGAGGCGGTCCCCGTCGAATATGGCGTCGATTACAGCCTGTCGGTCGCCGGCGTGCCGAAGGCCGTGACGGTGCGCTTCGCGCCGGTGGCGGCGATGCCCGAAACCCCCGATGCGGCGAGCGAAATGCTGCTCGGCAAGGGCTGCACGCCGCAGCTTGACCGGCTGGTCGACGCGATGGCCGAGTCAGAAGCGACGAGCGGTTGAACGGAGCGGGCGGGAATGATTGTACCCGCCCCATCCATCTGATAACAATGGGATGAAAAGCTGCCGTTCGAGCGGCATGTCCTTTCCTTGGGTCGAAAATTCGCACAGCCTCTAGCAGGGCTGCGCATCGTGAATTTGACGTGCGGCGGCGACGCCGCGCGTGGTCGAACGCAAGGGGTGGAGATGAGCGGCAGGGGCAATCAGGGGCAGTCGCGCGCGATCGGGGAACGGCGGCGGACTATCGGGCCTATCCTGGTCGGAACGGGGCTGGTCCTCGCCGCGCTTCCCGTCGCCGCACAGGCGCAATCGCCGGTGCCGCTCGCTCCCACCCGCGAAGAAATCCTGCGCACCCCGCCGCCTGCCGCGCCGCCGTCGAACGAACAGGTCGTCACCGCCGACGACACCATCGAGCGCGCGCCCTGCCCGCTTGCCAATCCCGAATTCGCCAATGTCCGCATCACGCTGCGCAGCGTCGAATTTTCGAATGTCGAGGGAATCGACCCCGCGATGCTGGCGCCCGCCTGGTCCGACCGTGTCGGCCAGGACCTGCCGATTTCGGTGGTCTGCGACATCCGCGACCGCGCCGCGACGGCGTTGCGCTCGGCGGGCTATCTGGCGGCAGTGCGCGTGCCGCCGCAGACGATCGACGACGGCGTCGTCAAGCTCGACATCCTCGCCGCGCGGATGAGCCGGATCGAAGTGCGCGGCGATGCCGGCGCCAATGAAAAATTGCTCCAGCGCTACCTTTCGCATCTCGACGACCAGCCGGTGTTCAACATCGTCGAGGCCGAACGCTATCTGCTCCTCGCACGCGACATCCCCGGCCTTTCTGCCCGGCTGACGCTGCGCCCCGGCGCGGTGCCGGGCGAGGTCGTCGGCGAAGTCACCGTCGACCGCACCGCCGCGATCCTCGACTTCAACGTCCAGAATTTCGGGTCGAAGGATGTCGGCCGCTGGGGCGCCATCGCCCGCGCGCGCGTCTTCGGCATCACCGGCATGGGCGACATGACGACGGTCAGCTTCTATACCACCCCCGACCTCGACGAACAGAATGTCGCGCAGATCGCGCATGAATTCCGCGTCGGCGACGAAGGGCTGAAATTCGGCGCCAGCTATACCTATGCCTGGACGCGGCCGAGCGTCGCGGCGCTGCCGATCAAGTCCGAAACGCAGATCGTCAGCCTCTACACCTCCTATCCGCTCGTGCTGACGCAGGCGCGGCGGCTCAGCATCGGCGGCGGCCTCGACCTGATCGACCAGGATATCGGGTTCGGCGGCGTGCCGCTCAACCGCGACCGGCTGCGCGTCTTCAACCTGCGCGCCGACGGCAGCTGGACCGACCCCGCCTCGATCGGCGGACGCAGCGGCTTCAGCCCCGCCGAACCGCGCTGGTATCTCGGCGGTTCGGTCGAAGCGCGAAAAGGCGTCAATTTCCTCGGCGCCAGCGACGATTGCGGCCCGACGGGCGCCGCCTGCTTCGTCCCCGGTGCGATTCCGCTGACGCGGATCGAGGGCAAGCCCGACGCCTTCCTCGTCCGCGCCAATGCGCTCGCCGAATGGCGACCGGTCAAGAATTTCACCTTCTCGCTCGCCCCGCGCGGCCAATGGGCGGCCGACCCGCTGCTCGCCTATGAGGAGTTTTCGGGTGGCAACTTCACCGTCGGGCGCGGTTTTGACCCCGGCACGGTGATCGGCGACAGCGGCGTCGCGGTGTCGGTCGAGGCGCGCTACGGCAGCCTCGTCCCCGCGAACACGCAAAGCGGCGCGCTCCAGCCCTTCGTCTTTTTCGACGCCGCCTGGGTCTGGAACAAGGACCTCGCCTTCGCGGGACTCAATCCCCAAAAACTCTATTCGGCGGGCGGCGGCATCCGCCTCGCCTATGGCGACGTCGGGCGGCTCGACCTGACCGTCGCGGTGCCGCTCAACCGTGGCGGATTTCTGCTCGAAAAGCCCGATCCGCGCTTCCTGCTCAATTTCACCACCCAGTTCGGCGTGAAGGCGCGCTGACATGACCCATCCATCGAGGACTTCCGCCATGCGTGCCACCGCTTCGATCCAGCCCGTCCGCGTCGGCAAGCCGCGCCTGCTCGCCAGCTGCGCTATCGCGGCCGGGCTGACCGCGCTCGCCCTCGGCGGGCCGGCCCGCGCCCAGGGCGTCGCGGGAAGCGGACAGGTCGTCACCGGCCCCGGCCTCAGCGGCGCAACCATCTCGCCCCCCGGCCCCGGAGCGCCCGCGAACACCACCAACGTCCAGACCACGGGCGCCCAGACGATCATCAACTGGACCCCGACCGACACCGCGGCGGCGGGCGGAGCGATCGACTTCCTGCCCACCGGCAGCACGCTCAACTTCTATGGCACCGGCCAATATATCGTCCTCAACCGCTTCATCGCGATCGACCCGCTCAGCGGCGCGGTGATCCCGATCAGCCGCCAGATCGGGCTCAACGGCACCGTCAACAGCTATATCGGGCCGGCCGGCGGCTCGACGACGCAGGGCGGCAATATCTGGTTCTACAATGCCGGCGGCATCATCATCGGCCGCGGCGCCGCGATCAACGTCGGCAGCCTGGTGCTGACCAGCAACGACATCGACACCACCGGCGGGCTGCTCGGCCCCGCGGGCGAAATCCGCTTCCGCGGCGCCGCGGGCAGCACCTCGGCGATCGAGATCCAGCCGGGCAGCTTCATCGGCGCCTCGAACGGCAATCCGGGCAGCAGCTATGTCGCGCTCGTCGCGCCGCGCATCATCCAGAGCGGCATCGTCAGCTCGGACGGGTCGAGTGCGCTCGTCGCCGCCGAACAGGCCGACATCACGATCAACAACGGCCTGTTCGACATCAATGTGACCGTCGGGGCCGAGGGCGGAGACGCCATCACCCACACCGGCATCACCGGCGGCCCCGCGCACCAGCAGGGCGACACCGACCAGAGCCGCGTCTATATGGTCGCGATCCCCAAGAACGACGCGGTCACGATGCTGATTTCGGGGCAGATCGGCTATCAGGATGCGGTCGTCGCGCAGACCGACCCCGACGGCGCGGTGCGCCTGTCGGCGGGCTATAATATCGTCAACGGCGAGATCGCCGATACCCCCGCCAACGCCACCGCCGCCAATATCCAGATCAGCGACACCCTGTTCGCGAGCAGCGTCGTCGCGCATGCCAGCGGCAGCCTCGCCGCCGCGCCGGTGTCGCAATTGCCCGGACCCGCGCTGCCCGCCGCCCCGCCGCCGGGACAGGGCCGCGTCGTCGTCCAGGGCGACGGCACCTTCATCGGCGATGCCAGCGCCACCGTCTCGGTCGGCAACAACCAGGCGGTCGGCGCGAGCGGCAATTTCACCGTCATCTCGAACGGGGTCGGGGGCCAGCCCGGCAGCGTCGCGGTCAATGTCAATCAGGGCGGAACCTTCGCGGTCGGCGGCAATCTGGCGCTGCTCGCAGCCGGGCGCCCCGACGCGGTCACCGGCAA
>NZ_LYVN01000103.1 GCF_001990265.1 Sphingopyxis sp. KK2 | reverse complement strand
CGCCGGCCCCGCACGCACAGCTGGCGAAGCCGCGACGCTCACCATCCTCATCCCGACCGCGCCGCAAAAGCTGCGCACCCAGCGCATCCCGGTGCAGCAGGACGGATCGAGCGTCGCTTACGTCAAGGACGCGCAGTGGGTCGAGGCGCCGCAGCGGCTGTTCCAGCGGCTGATCAGCGAAACCGTCGCCGCGCGCACCAGCCGCGTCGTCCTCGACGAAGGCCAGTATCTAACTGCGCCAGGCGAACAACTCGCGGGCCAGTTGATGGAATTCGGCGTCGATGCACGCACGGGCGAAGCGGTCGTCGTCTATCAGGCGATGCTCGTCGCCGCGGGCGGCAAGAGCGTTACCCAGCGCCGCTTCGAGGCACGCGAGAGCCTCGGCGGGGTGATCGAGGCCAAACCGGTCGGCGAGGCGCTGCAACGGGCCGCGAACAAGGTCGCGGTCGACGTTGCCGGGTGGCTGGGAGAATAGGTTTTCCGACAAGGACCAGCTGGCATTCGTCGGCGAACGCCACGAAATCGCCGATCTGGCACCACGCATTTCGCCATCAGTGACAGGCAATTGCACCGACCTTCCGTACCGAAATAGCCAATTCGGGCTTCGAACCCTCCGTTGTGGATGCAACCTCTCCTGACTGTTGCGGAATACGTCGCCTATAACGCGCGGACGTTCTCGGTGGGGAGAGCCTTCGATGTCGTTTCTGATACTGAGCGCGATCACACAGCCCGTTTCGTGGCAGGAGGCTCTGGCGGCATGGGCGATCTGGGTCGTCATATCCGGCGGCGCCGTCGGCGGCCTTCTACAACCGGTTGTGGCAAAGCTGAGACCCGCGGTCGTCGACCCCCCTCCACTCCAATATCTCTGGGCCCCGCTGTTGGGCGCGGCGGCGGCGGGAATTACCGTATTCGTCCTGTCCAACGCCAAGACAGACGATGCGCATCAACTCTTCTTCTTTTCGCTCCTGTGCGGGCTCGCTTTTCCTTCCGTTCTGACGTCGGCCGTCGATAATGTCGGTCGACAGACGGAAAAGGTCGAAAAGCAACTGGACGCAATTGCCGGTAAGGCAATGAGCGATGACGTCAGGGTCGTCGCCAACGCCGCCGACGATCTCAAGGCCGCGATGGTACAGAATCCTGCCGATACGATGCCTGCCAGCGGACAAAAACTTATCGAGGCGACAGCACAGAAGGCGATCGACAACATTGCGCAGACCGCCCAGCAATTGCCTGAAGAAGCCCGCGAAGTGGTCGAAAAATTGAAAGAAGTTGCGACGGTCGCGCAGTCCGCCGGCTATGCCGACACCGCTCAAAAAGCCGCCGAGCAGCTAAGGGCGATCAGCAATGCCGAGGATGTCGCCAACACCGACACGGGGAGGATCGCAGCCGAAGCCGCCGAGCGCATCGCCGGAATATAAGGATAATCGCGGGCGGCCGCCCTGCACCACCGCCTTACTCGACAAATTCGGCTACCCCAGCAAACTCTTGCTGGCCTGCTCGGTCGTATCGCGCGACAGCCCCGGCTGCGCGAGGATGCGCTCGAGCTCGGCCTTCATCATCGCGGCGCGCTTGTCGTCGAAGCGTTTCCAGCGACCGAGCGGCGGGATCATCCGCGCGGCGGTCTGCGGGTTCTTGGGGTCGAGCGCGATCACCAGGTCGGCGATCAGGCGATAGCCCGCCCCGTCGGCCTGATGGAATGCCGCCTGGTTGCCGGTCAGCGCGCCATAGAGCGAGCGCACGCGGTTGGGGTTCGCCAGCGTGAAGTCGGGATGCCCCGCCAAGTCCTTCACCGCGTCAATGGTGTCGGGGCGCAGCGACCAGGCCTGCACCTGGAACCATTTATCAAGCACCAGCGGATTGTCGCGATAGCGCTGATAGAAGATGTCGAGCGCCGCCACGCGCTCGTCGCTGTCGCCATGCGCCAGCGTCGCGAGCGCCGCCTGCCGCTCGGTCATGCCGTCGGCGTTCGAGAAGATGTCGAAGACCAGCGCCGGCACATCGGCAATGCCGGTCGCGGCGAGATAGGCGATCGCGACCCCGCGCAGGCGGCGACGCCCCTTGGCGTTGGGCGACAGGTCGGTTGCGGGCGGGCATGCACCTGCCAGAATATCGCGCCACTCGCCTTCGAGCGCGCGGCCGATCGCCGCCTGCAACGCCAGCCGCTCGCGGCGGATCGCATCGGGATCGACCGTCACCATCTGGTCGCCGACAAAGGCTTCGCTCGGCAGCAGCACCGCCTCGGCCACGAAGGCCGGGTCCTCGACCCGTCCGGCAAGCGTGCCCGCAACCGCGTCGATCACCGCCGCATGGTCGGCCGCCTCGCCCGACACCGCCGCCACCAGCGTATCGAGCATCAACTGCTGCAACGCCTCATAGCGCGCGAACGGATCGTCATCATGCGCCGCAAGCCAGGCCAATTCGCCCGGCGCGCGGACATAATCGACGATCACGGGAGCCGAAAAGCCGCGGTTGACCGACAGCGCCGGCCGCGCGTCGAACTGGCCGAGCGGGACGCGCTGGCTCACGCCCGTCAGCGTCACCAACGTGTCGGGCATTGCTGCGCCACTGCCGTCCATCGCGAACGCCGCGAGGCGCAGCGGCATCAGCATCGGCTGCTTGTCGGGCTGACCCGGCGTCGGCGGCACCGTCTGCGCGACGTCGAGGAACCAGTCGCCACCCTCCTCGGCGAGCGCCAGCGTCAGCCGCGGCGTCCCCGCCTGTTCGTACCAGCGGCGGAACAGCGACAGGTCGATATCGCCGCCCTCCTCCATCGCGCGCACAAAATCCTCGCAGGTAGCGGCCTCGCCGTCGTGGCGCTCGAAATAAAGATCGGTGCCGGCACGGAAGCGCTGCGGCCCGAGCAAAGTCGCCATCATCCGGATGATCTCGGCGCCCTTGTTATAGATGGTCGCGGTGTAGAAGTTCGAGATTTCCTGAAAGCTGTCGGGGCGGATCGGATGCGCGAGCGGCCCGGCATCCTCGGGAAATTGCGCGGCGCGGAGCAGGCGGACGTCCTCGATCCGCTTGACCGGCGGCGACCCCATGTCGGCCGAAAAGCTCTGGTCGCGAAAGACGGTGAAGCCTTCCTTCAAGCTGAGCTGGAACCAGTCGCGACAGGTGACGCGATTGCCCGACCAGTTGTGGAAATATTCATGCGCAACCACGCCCTGCACCCCGTCGTAATCGAGGTCGGTCGCGGTGTCGGCGTCGGCGAGGATGTAGCGGGTGTTGAAGACGTTGAGCCCCTTGTTCTCCATCGCTCCCATGTTGAAATCGCTGACCGCGACGATGTTGAACAGGTCGAGGTCATATTCGCGGCCATAGACGCGCTCGTCCCAAGCCATGCTGTCCTTGAGCGCCTGCATCGCATGGCCGGTGCGCCCCTCGTCGCCGCTGCGTACCCAGATGCCAAGCTCGACCTCGCGGCCCGACATGGTGGTAAAGCTGTCGCGATTGACCACCAGGTCGCCCGCCACCAGCGCGAACAAATAGCTCGGCTTGGGCCAGGGATCTTCCCACAGCGCCCAATGCGTGCCGCCTTCACCGTCGCCCTGCTCGACGCAATTGCCGTTCGACAGTAGGATCGGGAAGCGCGCCTTGTCGCCCGCCATGCGCACCCTGTAGCGGCTCATCACGTCGGGGCGGTCGGGATGGAAGGTGATGCGGCGAAACCCCTCGGCCTCGCATTGCGTGCACAGCATCCCGTTCGACGCGAACAGGCCCATCAGCGCGCTGTTGCCCGCAGGGTTGATGACCGTGTCGACCTCGACCGTCGCGCGCGCGCGCTCGCCGAGGTCGACGATCAGGTCGCTGCCCTGCATGTGCCAGTCGTTCCACACCGCCCCATCGACGCGCACCTCGGCCGGGGTGATGGCATCGCCGCGCAGCGTCAGCGGGACGGGCGTATCGGCATGACGCTCGACCGACAGGCTGGCCGATACCTTGGTCTCGTCGATGCCCAGCGCGAAATCGAGCGCGACGTCGGGGACCTGCCACTCGGGCGGCCGATAGTCGGCGCGGTGGATCGTGACGGGGATGGCGGGCGTCGAGGAGGCATCGGTCATGTCAGCGGGTCTAGGCTTGGGGGATCGCCTGCGCAATAAGGCGCGCCATGGGACATATGCTGATTTTCGGGCTGGGGTTTGCCGCAAGTCATCTGGCGGAACGCCTGACCGCGCGCGGCTGGGATGTCAGCGGCACGACGCAGGACGGGCGCGGCGGCACGATCGCCTTCGCCGACGACGCATCGGTGCTCGCGGCGCTGCGCTCGGCGACGCATATCCTGTCGTCGGTGCCGCCCGCTGACGGCGCCGACCCCGTGCTGGCGCGCTACGGCGAGGCGATCGCGCTCGCACCCGCCGGGTGGGTCGGCTATCTCTCCTCCACCGGTGTCTATGGCGATGCGGACGGCGCCTGGGTCGACGAAAGCGCGCCGGTCAAGGGCCGCCGCGCCGATCGCAACGCCGCCGATGCCGCCTGGCAGGCTCTGCGCGGCGACATGCGCGTCTTCCGCCTGCCCGGCATCTACGGCCCCGGCCGCTCGATCCTCGACCGCATCGCCGAAGGCCGCACCCACCGCATCGCGCTGCCCGACCAGGTCTTCAGCCGCGTCCATGTCGATGATATCACGGGTGGCGTCATGGCGTCGTTCCGCGGACCGCCGGGGGTCTATAACCTCGCCGATGACGAGCCGTGCCACCAGAACCGGCTCGTCGAATGGGGCTGCGCGATGCTCGGCGCACCGCTGCCGCCGCTCCAGACCTTGGACGAGGCCGGCCTGTCCCCGGCGGCACGCGCCTTCTATGCCGAAAACCGCCGCGTCGCGAACCAGCGTGCCAAGCGATTGCTTGGCTGGACGCCGCGCTATCCGAGCTTTCGCGAGGGGCTGGCCGCCTGCCGTTAGAGCAGCACGTCGACCGTGTGGATCAGCACGCCCACCAGCCCGCCGACCAGCGTCCCATTGATGCGGATATATTGCAGGTCGTCGCCGACCGCATTTTCCAGCCGGTCGGTGATCGTCTTGGCATCCCAGCTACGGATCGTGTCGGACACCAGCTTGAGCGCGGTCTCGCCATAGCTGTCGACCGCGCCGACGACCGCCCGCCGCGCGTAGCGGTTGAGCGTCCGCTTGATATGCGCATCCTCGCCCAGCATCGCACCGAACTGCGTGACCAGTTCGCCGAGCCGCCCGGCGAGCATCGTATCGGGATCGCGCGCCGCCTTGAGCAGTGCGCCGCGGCCCTGTTCCCACAGGCCGTCGAGCCAGCGCTTGACCGCCTTGTTCTCGAGCAGTTCGTCGCGCACGCGCGCGACCTTCGCCTGCACTTCGGGATCATGCTGGAGGTCGAGCGACATCTTGGCGAGCCCTTCCTCGACGCGCAGGCGCAGCGGATGGTCGGGTTCTTCGGCCATCTCGGCGAGCAATTTGCCGAGCCCCGCGACGATGCGGTTCGAGATGCTCTCGTCGAGCCCGGTGAAGCGCACTATCGCGTTCGAATTGTCGTGGACCATTTGGTGGATCAGATGCGCATTGAGTTCGAGCGTCTTCGAACCCCATTTGACCATCGCGTCGAGCAAGGGCTGATGCCGTCCTTCGGCGAGCGCGGCCTGTAGCGCCTGCCCGAGCAGCGGCGCGACATCGAGTTCGCGCAGCCGGTCGGCGATCGCCGATTTGACCATGCCGCCGAGGCGCTGCTGGTCGAGCGCGCCGAGACCGTCGGCGATGATGCGCGACGCGCCGAGCTTGAGCCGGCCGCCGCCCTCGCCCGGTTGCGACAGGAATTTGCCGACCGCGCCCGCGATGTCGACGCTCTGCATCTTGCGCGCGATCAGCCGCGGTAACAGGAAATTGGTCAGCAGGAAGCGCGCCAGCGTGTCGCCGATGCGGTTCTTGTTACGCGGCACAATGGCGGTGTGCGGGATCGGCAGCCCCATCGGATGGCGGAACAATGCGGTGACCGCGAACCAGTCGGCGAGCCCGCCGACCATCGCCGCTTCGGCGAAGGCGCGGACAAAGCCGACCGCCGGATGGACATCCTGGAAATATTTCGCGCTGACGAAGACGATCGCCATGACGACAAGCATGCCCGTCGCGACAGCGCGGATATTCAGCCCGCCCGTGGGAACGGCAACGCCCACCCGCAGGGGGTGGGCGGACCGGGTTGGATTGTCATCCGTCATGGCGGTTCAATGGCGAAGCGCGGCAAAGGTTGCAACCGTCGCCGCGCCCGTGCCCCGACGCCTACTCCGCCGGATGCGGCTCCGACGGCAGGCCGTGCGGCTTGGTGTCGTCGCCCTTGCGATAGGTCAGCAGGTTGCGCGAGAAGAAACGGCCAAGGCGCTTTTCGATGCTGTCGGCGAGGCTGAAGCCCGCCGGAACGATCAGCAGCGTGAGCAGCGTCGACAGGATGAGGCCGCCGATCACGACCACCCCCATCGGCGCGCGCCACGCCCCGTCGCCCGACAACGAGATAGCTGTCGGCACCATACCCGCAACCATCGCGATTGTCGTCATCACGATCGGCTGCGCACGCTTGCGCCCGGCGTCGAGCAAAGCGGGCTTCTTTTCGATGCCCTGATCCATCTCTTCGATCGCGAAGTCGACCAGCAGGATCGAATTCTTCGCGACGATGCCAAGCAGCATCAATATGCCGATATAGACGGGCATCGAAATTTCCATGCCGACGATCCACAGCCCCAACAGACCGCCCAGCGGCGCAAGCAGCAGCGAGGACATATTCACCGCGGGTGACAGGAAGCGGCGATAGAGCAGCACCAGCGTAGAGAAGACGAGCGCCAGCCCGGCAACGACCGCGATAAAGAAGTTGACGATCAGTTCTTCCATGAACTTCTGCTGGCCCTGAACGATCTTGCGAATGCCTTGCGGCATATTCTTGACCGAGGGCAAGGCGTCGATCTTGGTTTGCGCGTCGCTGGTCACCAGCCCCTTCACCAGATCGGCACCGATCACGATGCGACGCGTCTGGTTGTAGCGGCGGAGTTCGGTCGGCCCGGCGCCGAAGCTGATCTCGGCAACCGACTTCAGCGGAACGGTGGTCCCGCGCGTCGTCGGCACCGGCAGGTTTTCCAGCGTCGCAAGGCTGCGGCGCGAATCTTCCGACAACAGCACGCGGATCGGGATCTGGCGGTCCGACAGCGAGAATTTCGCCGCATTCTGGTCGATGTCGCCCAGCGTCGCGATACGGATCGTCTGGCTGAGCGAGGCCGTCGTCACGCCAAGATCGGCGGCCAGGTCCATGCGCGGATTGATGATGATCTCGGGCCGCGGAATGTCACCCTCGATCCGCACGCCACGGACTTCCTTGAGCGCGCTCATTTCCTTGACGATCTGCAGCGCATGCTTTTCGAGCGCAACCGGGTCGTCGCCGCCGATGATGAAGCTGATGTCGCGGCCCGAAAAGCCTCCCGCCTGGCTCTGGAACGACACGCGCGCGTCCGGGATCGCCGCCATCTCGGGCTGCAGCGTGCGCTCCCAGTCGACGCTGCTTGTCTCGCGCTCTTTCTTCAGCGTGATATAGACGCTGCCGCCGCCGACGTTGACGTCGTAAAAGGCGTTTTCGACATTCTTGTCGGCCATCAGGATCATATTGATCTGGTTCGAGATCACCTCGCTCTGCGCCAGCGTCGAGCCGGGCGGCAGCTCATAGGTGATCTGGCTGTAATCGCTGTTGATCGTCGGCTGGAATTGCTGCGGCAGGTTCTTGCCGAGGATATAGGTCGTGAAAAGAGCCAACACTCCAATTCCCACGATCCAGGTCCGATGATCAAATAGTCGAGCCCAGGCGCGCTGGGAAAAAGACTTGCTCCAAAAAGCGATCGGCCAGCTACCCAGGCGGAAAACAAGCTGAAGCAGCCAACCCAGCGCACCGACGACCATCGCGAAGAGAATTCCGCCGACAACGAAAATGATCGCCTTCTGAAATGATAGCTCTTTGAACAAGAGCAGCCACGCAGCAACTCCGGCGAAGACCAGAGCGGCTCGCACATAACCTATGACTATTTCCTTGAGCGTCGCATTGACGCTGGCCCAAGCCATTGCGGCGACGCTGATCATAAGAAGCGAGGCCAACACATAGGCGACGACCGTCCCGATCGGCGTGAGCAACAGAAAATGGAGCGCCGCATTGGGTGCATCACCGCCTGGCGGAACTGGCTGAAAATACATCGCGACCAAGGCTAAGAATGCGAGACCCGCGACGACAAGCGGCAGGATCAGGAACTTCAGCCGGACCGGCAACAAGTTATAGGTGGCACGCTTTGCCTTCTGCTTGCTGTCGTCGAGCGTCCAGCGCAGGAGATTTTCATAGCGGTCGACCCACGGCCCCGACGCATGATCCTGCTCGCCCTGTGCCGACAGGAAATAGGCTGCAATCATCGGCGTGATCATGCGCGCGACCGCGAGGCTGACGAGCACCGCAAAGACGATCGTCATGCCGAACTGGATGAAGAACTGCCCCGACACGCCGGGCATCAATGCGACGGGCAGGAACACCGCGACGATCGACATCGTCGTCGCGACCACCGCCAGACCGATTTCGTCGGCCGCGTCGATCGACGCCTGATAGGCGGTCTTGCCCATGCGCATATGCCGGACGATGTTCTCGATCTCGACGATCGCATCGTCGACGAGCACCCCCGCAACCAGGCTGAGCGCGAGCAGCGACAGGCCGTTCAGCGAAAAGCCCATCATGTCCATGAACCAGAAGGTCGGAATCGCCGACAGCGGGATCGCGAGCGCCGAGATCAGGGTCGCACGCCAGTCGCGCAGGAACAGGAAGACGACGACGACGGCGAGGATCGCGCCCTCGATCATCGCGAGCATCGAACTGCGATATTGTTCCTTGGTATATTCGGTCCGCGTGAACAGGATCTTGAAATTGACCTTGGGGTTGTTCTTCTTGATCTCGGCGAGCTTCTTCATCGCCTCGTCATGGACGGTCACGTCCGACGAGCCCTTCGCCTTTTCGATCGAGAAGGACAGCACCTGCCGGCCCTCGATCTTGGCGAGGTTGCGCTGTTCGGCATAGCCGTCGGTCACGGTCGCGACGTCGCTGAGGCGGATCGTGCGGCCATTGCCGAGCGACAACTGGTAGTTGCCGAGCTGGTTCGCCGACCCTGCGTTGCCGAGCACGCGCACCGCCTGTTCGGAGCCTGCGATCTCGGTCCGGCCGCCCGCGGCATTGACGTTGACCTGGCGAAGCTGCTGGTTGATCTGGCTCGCCGTGACGCCATAGCTTTGCATGCGCGCGGGATCGAGCACAACGCGGATTTCGCGATCGACCCCGCCCGAGCGGCGCACGCGTGCCATACCCGGGATCGAAAGCAGATCCTTCGCAACAGTATTATCGACGAACCACGACAGCTGCTCCAGCGTCATGTCGGTCGCCTCGACCGCGAAATAGGTGATCGGACCACCCGAAAAATCGACGCGCACCACCTGCGGCTCGAGGATCCCGTCGGGCAGGTCGCTGCGGATTTGCTGCACCGCCTGGTTGACGTCGTTATAGGCGCGGTCGATCGGCGTGCCGATCGCGAACTGCACCATCGTGCTGCTGCTGCCCTCGCCGACATAGGACGACATGTCCTCGACACCGCTGACCGCGCGCACCGCGGCCTCGACGCGCTGGGTGACCTGCGTTTCGAGTTCGGTCGGCGCGGCACCCGGCTGGGCGACGAGCACCTGCACTGCAGGGAATTCGACGTCCGGATTGTCGTTCACGTCCATGCGGTTGAAACTGACGACACCGGCCAGCAGCAGCAGCACGAACAGCACGATCGGCGGCACCGGATTGCGGATGCACCAGGCGGAAATGTTACGGAAGCTCATGGTTCAAACGCCCTTGTGCGCACGCCCGGCAAAGCCGGAAATCAGTTCGACGTCTTCTGAAGCACCGGCTTCACCGTATCGCCGGGGTTCAGGAAGGCACCCGCCAGCACGACGACGCGTTCGTTGCCCGTCAGGCCCGACGCGATGGCGACGCCCGCATCGGACACCGACCCGACCTTGACCGCGCGGCGCTCGACCTTGTTGCCCTTGCCGACGATCAGCACGAAGCTGCCTTCGGGGCCGCTCTGGACCGCGCTTTCGGGAAGCAGCGGCGCCTCGGCCGATCCCGAGATCAGCCGCGCATCGGCGAAGCCGCCCGGACGCAGTGCCGCCGTATAGGGAAGGCGATACGCACCATGCCCTGGCGCGTGTCGGGATTGATCACCGGCGACACCTGCCAGATCTGGCCCGCGAGATTGAGGTTGGTCCCGACGGGGGTGACCGTCGCGCGCGTTCCCACCGCAATGCGCGCCAGATCGGCTTCGGCGAGTTGCGCCATCATCTCCATCTCGCCGCCGCGCGCCATGCGGAACAGCACGCCGCTGCCCGAGCTCACGATCTGGCCGGGCTCGATCTGGCGCGTCAGCACCAGCCCCGCCGCCGGGGCGACGATGTTGAGGCGATTGTTGCGTGCGGTGGCTTCCTGATACTGCGCCTGCGCGACGCGGACGCGCGCATTGGCCGCGTCGCGGGTCGCGCGCTTGCGGTCCATGTCGGCCTTGGAGATAAAGCCGCGCGAGACGAGCGATTCAGCCCGCGTCAGCTCGGCCTGTGCCAGATCGGCGTCGGCCTGCGCCACGCGGATCGAGGCCGACAGCGCCGCCGCCTGCTGCGCCTGGACCGAGCGGTCGATCACCGCCAGCGTCTGCCCCGCGCCGACCCACTGGCCGGGTTCGACGAGGACGCGGACGACCTGGCCGCCCTCGCCCGCGACGCCGACGGGCATTTCGCGCCGCGCGGCGATCGTGCCGTTCGCCGAAATCTGGGCCTGGACCGACTGCTTGCCCGGGATCACGACGGTGATGTTCGGGATGCTCTCGCCCGACGGGCCGCCGGCACCGCCCGCGGCGGTGGCGGCACCATCGCCCTTGCCCGCCGAAAAGGCGAAATAGGCGGCGGCGAGTGCCGCGAGGATCAGTGCGACCGCAATGATCAGCAGCATCCGGCGCCGACGATTGTCCGGCGCATATTCATAGCCCGCAAGGCTGTCCATCCCGTCCACTTTCCGCTCGTAGTTCACGCCAAATTCCTCTGTGCCGCCCCAACCATGGCATGCGAGGGCCGTCCGGTCCCGCACCCCTCGGGGGACGCCGGAACCTTCGCCATTCTTCTCGGTGTGTTACCCAATTAAATCACCCCTGACAAGGGGGAAACGCGGGCGACACCGCCGCTCGCGGCGCCGCGCCTCATAGGCGCCTTCGCCGTGAAGTTCCAGCGGCTTGGGCTAAGTCCGGGCCGGACCGCAATGACAAAAAAAGGCGGCCGGATCGCGCCGACCGCCCTTTTTGGAACCGACCCGGTGCGGATCGGCTATGCGCGTCGCGTCAGCGAACCTTGCCGCGTCGCACCAGATTGACGATGGCCAGCAGGACCACCGCACCGAGGAAGGCCGACAACAAGGTCATCGGATCGAAATAATCGCCCGCGCGCAGACTGCCGCCGCCGAGGAAGCGTCCGAACAGGAAGCGCCCGAGGATCGACCCGAGACAACCGACGATGATGTTGAGGAGGATGCCCTGCTGGGCATCGGTACGCATAACGATGCTGGCGAGCCAGCCGATAACGCCACCCATGATGATTGCGATGATGAAATCCATGATTATGACCCCTACGATCCTTCACTGGTGCCCGACTGTTACCGGACAATCAGAAAGGTAAACCAAATCCCTGAAACCACCTAGCGATATGGCGACGCCGCCTGGCCGCCGCCCCCGCGCGGTCAGCGAACGCTTCCGCGCCGCACCAGGTTGATCAGCCCGAGCAGCACGACCGCACCGATGAAGGCCCAAAGCAGCCCGATCGGGCTGAAGGTGCTGAGGCTTGCCCCCATGCCAAAGAAGCCGCCGAGGAAATTGCCGAGGAAGGCGCCCAAGATGCCGACGACGATATTCAGGATGATGCCCTGCTGTGCGTCGGTGCGCATGACGATGCTGGCGAGCCAGCCGATGATGCCGCCGACGATCAATGTGATGATGATACCCATGACAGACTCCCTTTTTGCCCGACCTGCGGGGTGCGCAGACGAAGTGTTTTCGGGCGACAAAGGAGCCGCCCGGCCGTTGATTTGCGTTGGTGTCAGCACAATCGACCGGGGAGAAAAAGGTTCCCGGCCGGCCCGCGAGGGCGCGGCCGGGAAAGTGGGATCCGTTCCGTTCGGGAACTTCTCCGGGTCGCAGGGGCAGGAATAAGCAGCCCCGCTTGACGACGGTGTGACAGCCATCACAGGCCGGAGATTTTTTGGTGAAGATTACGGAAAGGATGCTTCGGTGTGGGAAGCGGACATAACCTCCTCTCCCCTTGAGCGAGAGGATAGCGCAGCTTGCTCCGTCAGGAGCAAGCGAAGCCTGAAGAGGGAGCGAGGCGCCGGTGGACGCGAAACCCGCCCTTGCGATCCGCAGCGCGCGCAAACGAAATGGGGGCCGGCATCGCTGCCAACCCCCACTATCCGGTATCCTTCCGGTCGCTTCCCGCTTGCCTTCATCCCGGTCCGCTTCTCTTGCGATCGGCGGCCCGCAAAACGACGCTTGCGGCGCGGTCCGGAGCTATCCGGCGATGGTTTGGTCGGCCCCCTTTCGGGGGCCGGCCGCACCTGGAAAGCCCTTCATCATCTCTTCTTGCGTCTGCCGAAGCAGTCGCTGTCCAAGCGATGGACTGCATTTCCTGTCCCGGTCGGGTTCGCCTCAACTCGTGGGAATCGCTGCGTTCCGTGACCAGGGTATCGGTCCACTTCTTCGTCGTTCCGGCCCGTTCTTTTCCGGCTGGTCTTGCAACCTGCCTTCCTGTCCCGGCGGTCCGTCGTCTCCGTCGTCCGATAATTGGAAGCTGTCATGAGTCGGCGGCGGCGCCAACAGAAATTGCAGCAAAACGCCTGCCATTGCGCCGCCGACTGTGGATAAGTCCGGCATTAGCAATTAGCGGATTCGGTGCAGCATTTTTGTAACAAGGCTGCAGCATTTTCGGATTCGGTTTTTGAAAAGCCGGTCGCGACTCGCCCCCGCGACTCGGTCTTTTCGAACGCGACTCAGGCGCGGCCCAGATCGCCCTTGCCCACCGTTCCCGACGCCATGTCGAGCATCCGGTCGAGGCTCTTGCGCGCGGCGAGGCGAAGCTCTTCGTCCATCTCGATCCGCGGCTGGAGGTCGCGGAGCGCGAAGTAGAGCTTCTCCATCGTATTGAGCGCCATATAGGGGCAGATGTTGCAGTTGCAGTTGCCGTCGGCCCCGGGCGCGCCGATGAAGGTCTTTTCGGGGATCGCCAGTTCCATCTGGTGGATGATGTGCGGCTCGGTCGCGACGATCAAAGTGTCCGACGGAAAGGTCTTGGCGAATTGCAATATGCCGCTCGTCGACCCGACATAGTCGGCGTGATCGACGATATGCGGCGGGCATTCGGGGTGCGCCGCGACCGGCGCGCCGGGGTGCTGCGCCTTGAGCTTCAAGAGTTCGGTCTCGCTGAACGCCTCATGGACGATGCACACCCCGGGCCACAGCAGCATGTCGCGCCCGAATTTGCGGTTCAGATAGCCGCCGAGATGCCGGTCGGGGCCGAAGATGATCTTCTGTTCGGGCGGAATCTGGCTGATGATCATCTCGGCGCTCGACGAGGTGACGATGATGTCGCTCAATGCCTTCACCGCCGCCGAGCAGTTGATATAGGTCAGCGCGATATGGTCGGGGTGCTTTTCGCGGAACCGCTTGAACTGTTCGGGCGGGCAGCTGTCCTCGAGGCTGCACCCTGCATCCATGTCGGGCAGGATGACGATCTTTTCGGGGCTCAGGATCTTCGCGGTTTCGGCCATGAACTTGACGCCGCAAAAGGCGATGACGTCGGCGTCGGTGTCGGCCGCCTTGCGCGACAGCTCGAGGCTGTCGCCGACGAAATCAGCGAGATCCTGGATTTCGGGCTTCTGGTAATAATGCGCGAGGATGACCGCGTTGCGTTCCTTGCGCAGCCGCTCGATTTCGGCGCGCAGGTCGAGGCCGGCAAGATTTTCACGGATTGGGGCAGTCATCACGCTTCCTTGTCATGCAGGAATTTGCGGCCCCTCTACACGTCACCTGCCAGCGGGGCAATTCGCCGCGTCAGCCATCCGTCAGCCGGGCGGCCAGCGCGATCACCGGCGGCGCCAGCGACAGGAGATAGATGGTGGCGCGCACCGCGATGACAATGGCGGCGACGGCTTTGGTCGCCGGGTGGATGCGGCCGAGGGTGCGGCGGTCGTGGAGCGCGACGATGCTGACGACGACGAGCTGGCAGAGCGCGACGGGGATGTCCGACCACCCGATCATCAGCGGCATCGGCAGCAGGCGTCCGAGCGCGGGTTCGAGGATGATGATCGTCGCGCCGATCATCAGCCGCCGGTGCCATTGCGTCGACACCCGCCGACGCACCGCCCACCAGACCATTGCCCCAAAGGCGAGCGATTCGACCGTGGTCAGCGCGAGAAAATAAGGGGGCGAGAAAAAGGGCGGAAAGCGTTCGAGCACGAGCGAGGCGAGCCCCGTAAAGATGCCGAGTCCGGCGATGACCAGGGCAAGCCCGCCGCCGATCCACCCCAAGCGCCGGTGCAGCGGCAAATTGGCGCGCGACACCAGGGTCGGCTGGACGATCAGCAGCGCGAGCCAGGCAAGCATCGCGACGCCATGCAGGTGGACCCAGAAGGGTGCCGCCCAAGGATCGACGAACCCACGCAGCGCGAATTGCGCAAAACCGAAGATGATGAAGAGCGCGAGGCCGATCGCCATGCGCTGCCAGAACCGCTCCGCGGGAATCACCGCCGCCGCCGTCGCCATGCCATAGCCCCCCAGGCTGGTTGCACGGCATGACTAGCGCAGCAAACCCCGCGCGC
>NZ_LYVN01000102.1 GCF_001990265.1 Sphingopyxis sp. KK2 | reverse complement strand
GCAACCTCGTCCGGCGGTGTTTCGGGCTCTTCGGCCTTGGGTTTCCAGCGGTCGAGCGTCTCGGCCGAGGGCGTCGCCCAGGACGAGGTGGCTGTAGGAATCGACGCGGCGGGCCGCGCCGCGGCCGATTGTCCGGGGAGGGGAGCCATAGCCGCCGCGCGCGCCTGTTCGGGGGTCTCATCGTCCTTCGGCGGCAACAGTCCGGCGTGGCGCTGCAACGCACCGATCCGTTTGGCGGCTTCCTTCAGCGTTGCCTCGGCGCGCTTGAGCCGGCTTCGCGTGTCCATCAGCATTATGAAAAGCACGACAATCGCGAGAAATGCGAAGAAGCCAGCCAAATGCGATCCCCTAAAACTCGCCGCCTTATTAACATGCGCGCGAGGAAGGTCGACCAACTTGTTGCCATCAGGGCGAAACCTCGATTTCGTCGCCGCCGCCAAGCCATTTGCCAAGGCCGTATTGCCCGTCTAATACGGCGCCAGGCATGTTTTCCTTTCGTCGCCCCGCCGCACCCGCGCCCGAACCCGTCCCTCATCTGGTCGGCGCGGGTGGTCTGTCCTTACCTGAAGAGGGCACGCCGCCCGTCGCCTCCCCGCTGTCGCGGCGTCGCAAATGGCTGCGCCGCATTTCGCGCGGCTTCGCGATCTTCGCCTTGCTCTTCATCCTGCTCGTCGGTTGGCTCGCGATCACCGCGCCGCTGTCGAAATCGCTCGAACCGATCGCGCCGCCGCAGCTGACCCTGCTGGCGTCCGACGGCACCCCGATCGCGCGCATGGGGGCGATCGTCGACAAGCCGGTGAAGGCGGCCGAGTTGCCCAAACATGTGACGGGCGCGTTCCTCGCGATCGAGGACCGGCGTTTCTATACGCATTGGGGCGTCGACCCGCGCAGCGTCGCGCGCGCGATCTGGAGCAATGTCAGCGGCGGCCAGACGCAGGGTGGCAGCACGATCACCCAGCAGCTCGCCAAATTCACCTTCCTGACGCCCAAGAAGACACTCGGTCGCAAGGCGCGCGAGGCGCTGATCGCTTTCTGGCTCGAGGCCTGGCTGACGAAGGACGAGATTCTCGAACGCTATCTGTCGAACGCCTATTTCGGCGATAACACCTATGGGCTGCGTGCCGCGTCGATGCATTATTTCTATCGCCAGCCCGAAAAGCTGACCCCGGCGCAGGCGGCGATGCTCGCGGGGCTGGTGCAGGCGCCGTCGCGGCTCGCGCCGACGAAGAATCCGAAACTCGCCGAGGCGCGGATGCGGCTGGTGCTGGGCGCGATGGTCGACACCGGCATGATGACCGAGCGTGAAGCGAAGGCGATCCGCACGCCGCGCATCGACGTGCGCACGCGCAACACGCTGCCAACGGGCACCTATTTCGCCGATTGGGCGCTGCCCGAGGCGCGCAAATTGAGCGACGTCGGCTATGCGCGCCAGACGATCACGACGACGCTCGATTCGCGGCTGCAGGCGTCGGCGCGGCGCGCGGTGAACCGTGCCGGATTGGGCAAGGCGCAGGTCGCGATCGTCGCGATGCGTCCGAATGGCGAGGTCGTTGCGATGGTCGGCGGCAAGGATTATGCCGACTCGCCCTTCAACCGCGTGACGCAGGCCAAGCGGCAGCCCGGATCGACCTTCAAGCTTTTCGTATATCTCGCCGCGCTGCGCGACGGTTGGGACCCCGACGACACGATCGCCAACACCCCGATCGAGACCGGATCCTATCGCCCCAAGAACGCCGGCGGCGCCTATTCGGAGACGATCAGCCTCGAGGACGCCTTTGCGACGTCGAGCAATGTTGCAGCGGTGCGGCTGTTCAACGAAGTGGGCAGCGAAAAGGTCATCGCGCTCGCGCGGTCGCTCGGCGTCACGTCGCCGATGGCGGAGGGCGATCCCAGCCTGGCGCTCGGCACGTCGAGCATGACCCTGCTCGAACTCACCGCGGCCTATGCCGGGGTCGCGGCGAACAGCTATCCGGTCGTCCCCCACGCCTTCGAGACCGAGGAGCCGGGCTGGTTCGAAAGCCTGTTCTCGGGTCCCGACAGCTTCTCTTCGGGCGACCATGACGCAATCGAGCAATTGCTGCGCGCCGCGGTCAATCGCGGTACCGGCCGTGCGGCGCGGCTGCCGACGGCCAATTTCGGCAAGACGGGGACGAGCCAGGACAATCGCGATGCGCTGTTCGTCGGCTATGCGAACGGGCTGGTCGTCGGGGTGTGGATCGGCAACGACGACAATACGCCGCTCGCCGGGATCAACGGCGGCGGCTTGCCCGCGCGCATCTGGCGGGACTTCATGAGCGATGCCGCCGGCAAGAAAGCGCGCCCGGCGCCGGCGCCGAGCAATCCGCGCGGCCCGGTCCAGCCGCAGGATGTTCCCGACATCGGCACGATCCCGGTCGGCGAGACGACGCGCGTCGGGGTCGAGGGCGGCGATGCGGTGGTGACGACCGAGATCAACGGCACGCGTATCGACCTGCGGCTGCCGATCGACGGCAATCGTCCCGCGGAACAGGCGCCGCCCGAACCGCCGCCGCGCCAATAGAGTGCGCATTCGCGGCGTCCGACGCCAGAAACCGCGCAAGACCGATCGTTGCAGCGAAGAGAAGAGACTTGAACCTAAAAGTCTGCAGTTTCTCATCCACCCCGTTAATCTGCAGGACGCGCAGTTGGTCTTCGCCCCGATAAAAATGGACAGGATGAGGGGTGTCCTCCGCGCATGCGTATGACGTTCGAAGAAGGACTGGCGAGACAGGTCGATGGACGAAGAGCTTCGCATATTGAACCGCATCGATTTGCCGCCGGCGCTCGATGGACTGGATGATCGGATTCTCGATGCGCTTGCGGCGCGGCGCCTGGAATCGGCCGCGATCGGCCGGCTGATGGCGATTGCGGCCATCGTATCGCTGGGCGGCGGCGTCATCGCGGGCAGCGCCCTTCCGGAAACTGCGGTGGCCGCCAGCCCGATCAGCCCGTTCGGACCTGCGGGCGCGCTCACCCCCTCGACCTTGCTGGATGCGCAGTAACGATGCTGTCCCGCCGTTTGCTCATCGTCGCGCTGATCGCCTTCGCCGCCGCGATCGCAGGCGTCTTCGTCGGCCGCGCCGTGTCGGACCCGCCGCGCGCCAGTGAAACCGAATTGCACGCGCTGCTCCACGGCGAGCTCAAGCTCACCTCGGCGCAGCAAGCCAAGCTCGAACAGATCGAAGCCCGTTTTGGCGGGCGGCGCCGCGCGCTCGAGGTCGAAATGCGCGCCGCCAATGTTCGGCTCGCACAGGCGATCGAGGCCGAGCATGGCTATGGCCCCAGGGTGACTGAGGCGATCGACCATACGCATGTCGTGATGGGCACGCTGCAGAAGGAAACGCTCGAGCATCTGTTCGCGATGCGCGCCATCCTCGACGACGATCAGAAGCGCCTGTTCGACAAGAGCGTGGTCAAGGCGCTGACCGCCGATGCGCAGTGAGCGCAGACCTATCGCAGCTTGGTGACCAACAACTGGCCGCGCGTGCTCGCGGCGGGCACGAGGACGGGTATCGCGCGCTCCTCGGCCGCTACAAGGCAGCCGTGTACCGGTTGATCGTCAAGCATGTCGGCGACGCCGACGAGGCGATGGATCTGACGCAGGAAACATTCGTCGCCGCCTTCGCGGCACTCGATCGTTATGACGGGACGCGGCCGTTCCGCATCTGGATATCGCGGATCGCGCTGAACAAGTGCCGCGATTGGGCGCGCCGGCGGACGGTGCGCGCCTTTTTTGCGCGCGCGCTGCCGCTCGACATCGCGCATCATGTCGCGAGCGAAAGTCCGTTGCCCGATATCGCGGTGGCCGACCGGCTGGAGCTTGCCCGCGTTCGCGAGGCAGTCGCTGCGCTGCCGGCGAAGCTGCGCGAAGTGCTCCTTCTGAGAAGCCTCGACGAGATGAGCCAGTCCGAGGTGGCGGCAATACTCGGAGTCAGCGAGAAGGCGGTCGAAACCCGCCTCTATAGAGCACGGGCGCGGTTGCGGGTTTTGCTGGGTATCGCAGACGACTGATCGACCGCTGCGCGGCATATCGTTCTTTTTTGCGCCGACGATGAGGGGCCGACACCGCGCCCGCGTATGCTATCAGGCCAAAGGAAACAATCGGGAAGATCATGCAGATAGACAGGCGTCGGTTCGTGAGTGCAACGCTGGGCGGAGGAGCGGCCGCGGCCGCCGCAGCCTGGTTTCCGGCGTGGGCGCAGCCGGTGTCGGCGGGAATCGCCGCGACCATCCCGACCGTGTCGGGCAATGACATCACGCTGCGCATCGCGCGCCAGACGATGCGTGTCGACGGCAAGCTGAGCCGGGCGATCGGGATCAACGGCACCGTGCCGGCGCCGCTGGTGCGCCTCACGGAGGGGCAGACGGCGCGGCTCACCGTCGTCAACGACCTCGACGAGGACAGTTCGATCCACTGGCACGGCCTGATCCTGCCCTTCCATATGGACGGCGTGCCGGGGGTCAGCTTTCCCGGCATCAAGCCGCGCTCGCAATTCGTCTATGAATTCCCGGTCGTCCAGTCGGGGACCTATTGGTATCACAGCCACTCGGGCTTGCAGGAACAGATCGGTCATTATGGGCCGCTGGTCATCGATCCGGCGGGTGCCGACCCGATCGGTTACGACCGCGAGCATGTGGTGGTGCTGTCCGACCACAGCCAGTTGTCGCCCGAAGCGATCTTTCGCAAACTCAAGGTCAACCCGGGCCATTTCAACATGCAGCGTCAGACGCTGTCGGGGCTGCTCGCCGGCAAGGACCAGCCGCTGAAGGAGCGTATCGCGTGGGGCGCGATGCGCATGGACCCGACCGATGTCGCCGACGTCAACGGATCGACCTACACGTTCCTCGTCAACGGGCATGGCCCCCGCGACAACTGGACCGCGCTGTTCCGTCCGGGCGAGCGGGTCCGGCTGCGGATCATCAATGCGTCGGCGATGACGATCTTCAACGTGCGCATCCCGGGGCTGACATTGAGCATCGTGCAGGCCGACGGGCTGAATGTCGTGCCGACCGCGGTCGACGAATTCCAGATTGCCGTCGCCGAAACCTATGACGTCATCGTGACCCCGGTCGAGGACCGCGCCTATACGCTGGTCGCCGAGGCCAATGACCGGTCGGGCATGGCGCGCGCGACGCTGGCGCCGCGCGCCGGCATGGTCGCCGAGGTGCCGCCGCTGCGCGCGCGGCCGCTGGCGAGCATGAAGGACATGGGCATGGGCGCGGCCGCGATGCCGGCCGGCGATTCCGCCTGCCCGCCCGCGCATGCCGCGATGGGGCATTGCAAACCCGCCAGCGACGATGGTGCGATGGCCGGCACGGATCATGGATCGGGCAGCGCGATGGAGCATGGCATGCGCGACTTCGATGCCGCGCCGCAGGTGAAGCGCGACCCGAGCGTCCAGACGATCTCGCCAATGCCGGTCGACCGCATGGGCGAACCGGGGCAGGGGCTCGAGGATGTCGGGCACAGAGTGCTGACCTATCACGACCTTGTCGCGCTCGACCGCAATCCCGACGTCCGCGCTGCCTCGCGCTCGCTCGACATCCATCTCACCGGCAATATGGAGCGGTTCATGTGGTCGTTCGACGGGGTCAAGATGTCGGACCACCATGAACCCATCCCATTCATCGAGGGCGAGCGGGTGCGGATCAACCTCATCAACGATTCGATGATGAGCCACCCCATCCACCTGCACGGCCATTTTTTCGAGCTGGTGACGGGGAAGGGGGACCGTTCGCCGCGCAAGCATACGGTGCTGGTCCAGCCGGGCGGAACCGCGAGCTTCGACTTTACCGCCGATGCGCTCGGCGACTGGGCCTTCCACTGCCATCTGCTCTATCACATGCACGCCGGAATGATGCGCGTCGTCAGCGTGCGGCCGAAGGGCAAGGGCGCATGATCCGGGCCACGCTCCTGCTTTCGGGCATCGCGGCGCTTGCATTCGCCGGTTCGGCGAAGGCGCAGTCGATGGATCATTCGATGCATGGACCGGCACCCGCCCCCACGACGCAGCCCGCCAAGGCGCCGGCCTGTCCTCCCGAGCATGCCGCGATGGGGCATTGCACACCCGATGCGCAAACGCCGCAGCCGCGCGAAGCCGATGCGGAGATGCCGGCAATGGGCGCGATGGATCATGGCGCGCCGGTACCCGCCGATCCCGACTGCCCGCCCGCGCATGCCAGCATGGGGCATTGCACGCCGAAGGCGCCGGCACCCGATGCGACGGGTGGGGCGAGCGGGACCGACCTGCCGCCCGGCGACGCGCCGGCGCCCGCGCCGCCGACCGACTGGTATGCCGACCGCATCTTTCCGGGGACCGCGATGGAACATTCGCGCCACGCGATGATGAAGGAGGGGAGCGAGAATATCGCCTTTTTCGGCCTGAACCTCGCCGAATATCAGGCACGCAAGGGGCGCGACGGCTTCCGCTGGGACGGCGAAGGCTGGTATGGCGGCGATATCAACCGCCTGACGTTGAAGAGCGAAGGCGAGGCGGTATTCGGCGAAGGCGTCGAAAGTGCCGAGGTCCAGGCACTCTACAGCCGGACGATCGGACCCTATTTCAACGCGCAGGCGGGTATCCGGCAGGACCTTGGGCCGGGGCCCGACCGCAGCTACGCCGCGATCGGCTTCGAAGGGCTCGCGCCCTATTGGTTCGAAGTCGAGGGGGCGCTGTTCCTCTCGACCAAGGGCGATTTGCTCGGCCGGCTCGAAGGCTATTATGACCAGCGCATCACGCAGAAGCTGATCCTCCAGCCGATGGCCGAACTCAATTTCGCGCTGCAGGACGTGCCCGCGACGGGGACGGGGTCGGGGCTCTCGGATGTCGAGCTCGGGCTGCGCTTGCGTTACGAGGTGGTGAAGGAATTCGCGCCTTATGTCGGCGTCGAATGGGCGCGCAAGTTCGGCGACACCGCCCGCTTCGCCCGCGCCGCGGGCGACGACGCCGGCGGGGTCAGTTTCGTCATGGGGGTGCGGGCCTGGTTCTAGAACTGGTGCCGGCTACAGGATTCGAACCCGTGGCCCCCTGATTACAAATCAGGTGCTCTACCAACTGAGCTAAGCCGGCCCCGTCCGGCCCTTTGCGTCAAATGATGCCAAAGGTCCAGCCTTCGGTGCGGGCGAGCGTGTCGCCGAGCGGGGCGGGAGACCAGCGCGCCGGATCGCCCGCAATCGAGCGGAGCCAGGCGGCGGTGAGCAAAGCGTCGCTGGCATGGTCGCTGATCGGGCCGACATGCCCTGCGGGCGGCGATCCGAGCACGGCGAGCGCGGTATCGAGCGCGGCGCCGTCGCGGATCTTGCTGCGTCCGGCGGGCAGCGCGGCGGCGCGGGCGGCGAGGCCGGTGTAGATTTCGACGAGCAATGGTCCTGAGCGGGGCACCGGGTCGAGCGGCCAGAGCGGAATGTGCCCGCGCAGACGATGGAGCAGGCGCATGCCCGCGAGGCTTGCCTTGCCGACCTGCGCCGCGCCGACGAGGTTGAAATTGCTGACGCTCGCTGCCTGCCGCGTCGCGCGCTGGTGGTGCTCGACGATGCGTAGGCGCCCGGCGCCGGCTTCGAACAGGTCGCCCACGTCGCCGCGACCATGGCGAAAATGGCGCCGCGCCTCGATGTGCGAAAGGAAGCCGCCGACCTCATAATGCGGATCGGCGGCGGTCAGCGTCTCGACGAGCGCCCACAGCGCGGGCAGGTCGGCGGGGCTTTCGTCCCATTCGGGAAAATAGGCGCCGCGGTCCTCGAAGGCAAAGGCGGCCGAAAAATCGAAGCCGATCAGCATGTCGGCACCGTACGCCGCGACGCTTTCGAGCCACGCCAATATTTCGGCGCGCGACCAGATATGTCCTGGGCGTACCAGTTCGGGTGCCGCGGTTCGGTTCGCGACGGCAAGCGCGATCCCGCGCTGGCGCGCGCCGCGCGCGCCCGACCAGTCGATCGCGGCAAATTGGGAGAAACGGCGCATTTTTCGCCCCTAGCGCATCTTTGTCGGCTTGCACAAAGCCCGATCGCGTCCCACATGCCCCCCATGCTGATCGAAACCGAATCGACGCCCAATCCCGCGACGCTCAAATTCCTGCCCGGCCAGCCGGTCATGGAAACGGGGACCCGCGACTTTGCCAGCCCCGAAGAAGCCGAAGCCTCGCCGCTCGCGAGTGCGCTGTTCAGGCTCGGTGATGTCACCGGCGTTTTCTTCGGTCGCGACTTCGTCTCGGTCACCGCGGCGCCTGGCGTCGCCTGGAGCGACCTCAAGCCCGACGTGCTCGGCATCGTGATGGACCATTTCCTCGGCCAGATGCCGCTGTTCAATCCCGGCTCCGCCGCAGGAATCAGTGTCCCGGGCGAGGATGCGGGCGATTTCGCCGACGATCCTGCCGACGCCGACATTATCGACCAGATCAAGGAATTGATCGAAACGCGCGTCCGCCCCGCCGTCGCCAACGACGGCGGCGACATCGTCTATCGCGGTTTCGACAAGGGCAATGTCTATCTCAAGATGCAGGGCGCCTGCGCCGGCTGCCCGTCGTCGACCGCGACGCTGAAGAACGGCATCGAATCGTTGCTCAAACATTATGTGCCCGAAGTAACGGCTGTCCACGCCGTCTGACCCAACGACAATCAGGAGAATGATCCGATGAGCGAGCCGCTTTCCGACGCTGCCCTCGACCAGCTGTTCCGCACCGCGCGGACCTATAATGGCTATGTCGACAAACCGGTCAGCGACGAGCAGCTGCACGCGATCTGGGATCTGGTGAAATATGGCCCGACCAGCGCCAATGCGCTGCCGGCGCGGATCGTCTGGGTGAAGAGCGACGAGGCGAAGGAAAAGCTCGCCGCGCTCGCGCTGCCCGCCAATGGCGACAAGATCCGCAGCGCCCCGGTCACCGCGATCATCGGCATGGACCTCGAATTCTACGAAAACCTGCCCGAGCTTTTCCCGCATGCCGACGCGAAGCCCTGGTTCAGTGGTAACGCCGAACTCGCGCACGCCACCGCCTTCCGCAATTCCAGCCTGCAGGGCGCCTATTTCATCCTCGCCGCGCGCGCGCTCGGCCTCGACACCGGACCGATGTCGGGTTTCGGCAACGACGCGGTCGATGCCGCCTTCTTTGCCGACCAGCCCAGCGTGAAGAGCAATTTCATCTCGACGCTCGGCTATGGCGACCCGGCGACGATCTTCGAGCGCAGCCCGCGCCCCGGCTTTGACCGCTTCAACCGCATCGTCTGACGGCCGCCGGCTCGTCATCGACAGTGCCAGCGAGGCCTGCTCGGTCGCGCTGTTCGACGGCGCGCGCCTGATCGATTTTCGACACGATGTCATCGGCCGCGGTCATGCCGAACGGCTGGTGCCGCTGATCGCTGAGCTTGACGGCGGCGGCCGGGCCGATGCGATCTTCGTCGGTTGCGGTCCCGGCAGTTTTGCCGGGGTGCGCATCGGCGTCGCGGCGGCGCGCGCGCTGGCGCTTGGCTGGCAGGTGCCGGCCTTCGGCTTTTCGACTCTTGCGTTGGTCGCGGCTGGCGCTGCGGATGATATCGCCGGGACACACGGTGGCCTTGTCGTTGTCGAGGGCGGGCACGGCCAATGGTTCGTCCAATCCTTCGCCGTCGACCTGTCGCCCGCGGCCGACGTCCGTTCGCTCCTGCCCGACGAGGCGGTGCTGATCGACAACGCGCTGGTGGTCGGCAACCGCGCCGACGCCTTTGTCGCGCGGCGCGGTTCGGGAACCGCGCTCACGATGCTGCCCGACGCCCGGAGCTTTCCGCGCCTGCCGGCGGCCGCGATCTTTGCCGGACCGAGCCCCAATTACGGCCGCGCGCCCGACGCCAAGCCGATGGCGGTGCCGGCATGAGCGAATTTCGCCTCGCCACCGCACGCGTCGCCGACCTTGCGGCCGTCATGCGCGTCATGGATGCGGCTTTCGATCCCGCTTATGGCGAGGCGTGGAGCCGCGCGCAGTTGCTTACCCTGTTCGCGCTGCCGTCGGCGCGCGTCTGCCTCGCCTGGGATGGCGAAACGCCCTGCGGCTTTTCGGCGGCGCGGGTCGCTGGTCCCGAAAGCGAATTGCTCCTGCTTGCGGTCGATCCGGAGTCGCGTGGGCGCGGGGTCGGCGCGCTTCTAATAGCCGATTGGCAAGCCTGGGCAGCCAGCGAAGGTGCCGAGGACTATTTCCTCGAAATGCGCGCCGACAATGACGCCGTTCATCTCTATGAACGCAGCGGCTTTTCTGAGTGCGGCCGGCGGAAGGATTATTATCGGGGCGGAGACGGGGTGATCCGAGACGCCATTACCATGCGTCATTCAGCCTTACCAACATAACTAGGTGATAATCCTTGCGGAGATCGCACCATTTTGGCAGTATCTCGGTCGGACGAAGAACAGCCCCAATATTCAACGTCCATCTTCTGGGTATATATACAAGGAACCGTCCCATGTCGGAGCAAACCGATACCAGCGAAATGCTGGTCACCCTGACAGCAGACATTGTCGCTGCCCATGTCAGCAATAATAGCGTCGCCATCTCGGATCTCTCGGTGCTGATCAACAACGTCCACGCCGCGCTTTCGGGGCTTGGCACACAGCCGGTCGAGGAAGAAAAGCTCGTTCCTGCCGTGTCGATCCGCACCTCGGTGAAACCCGACTACATCGTCTGCCTCGAGGACGGCAAGAAGCTCAAGATGCTCCGCCGCCACCTGATGACGCACTATGGCATGACCCCTGACGACTATCGCGCCAAATGGGGCCTGCCCGCCGACTATCCGATGGTCGCGCCCAACTATGCCGAAAAGCGCCGCGCGCTGGCCAAGGAAATCGGCCTTGGCACCAAGGGCCGCGGTGGCGGGCGCAAGCGCAAGAAGGCCGCCTGACGGCTTTCGACCAATCGCTCCCAAAGGGCAGATGAGGGCGGTGCCGGATGGCGCCGCCCTTGTCCTATCGCCGGGCGGTGCCTATACAGATCAAAGAACAAAGAGACGGCTGCATCTTGCAGGAAAGGCCCGCATGTCCGGTACCATCGACCTCGAAGCCCTGTGCCATGAAAAGGGCCTGCGCATCACCGAGCAGCGTCGCATCATCGCGCGCGTGATCTCCGACAGCGAGGATCATCCCGATGTCGAAACCTTGTATGAGCGTGCGTCGAAGGTCGACAGCGGCATCTCGATCGCGACCGTCTATCGCACCGTCCGCCTGTTCGAAGAGGCGGGTATCCTCGACCGCCATGATTTCGGCGACGGCCGCTCGCGCTACGAAGCGGCGCCCGAGGCGCATCACGACCATCTGATCGACGTCGAGACCGGCAAGGTCATCGAATTCGTCGACCCCGAACTCGAAGCGTTGCAGAAGGTCATCGCCGAACGCCTCGGCTTCCGTCTCGTCGACCATCGCATGGAGCTTTATGGTGTCGCCCTCGATCGCAAGCGCGACTGATCGCGCATCGATCACCTGGCGAACGATCGCCCGTCTCGCCCTGATGGTGCTGACGCTGCTGTTTCTGATCGTTCCGCATCTTTGTTATCGCGCTATCGGGCGCCCGTCGCCGATGGTGATGGCGTTCCTCAACGCCGTCGGCTGGATCGCGGGGCTGCGCGTCCGCACCACCGGCACGCGGCTGCGCCGCAACGTGCTGTTTGCGGCGAACCATGTCAGCTGGCTCGACATCCTTGCGCTCGGCGGCGCCGCGCGCTCCGCCTTCGTGTCGAAGGCCGAGGTCGGGACGACGCCGCTCGTCGGCTGGCTCGCCGACCAGAATAATACCATCTATGTCCAGCGCGAGGCGAAGCGCGAAATCCACAACCAGGCGAACGACCTGCGCAATGCGCTGGCGCGCGGCCGCCCGGTGACCTTGTTCCCAGAGGGGACGACGGGTCCCGGCGACGGGCTGCTGCCGTTTCGCGCCTCGCTGTTCCAGGCGGTGATCCCGACCCCGCCGAATTTGCAGATCCAGCCGGTGTTCATGGATTATGGCGCGGAATCGAACGACATTGCGTGGCTCGACCCCGAATCGGGGCTCGACAATTTCAAGCGTCTGCTCGCGCGGGCGAAACCGATCCCTCTCACCATCCATTATCTCGATCCGCTGCCCGCCGAGGTGACCCACGATCGCAAGGCGATCAGCGAAGCGGCGCGCGCCGCGATCGCGCAGGAAATGGCCGCGGTGGCGCACTCTTCCGCCGGCGCGGTGCATCGCCTATAGCGCGCCGATGAAATCCGACTCCCCCAAAAATCCGGCCAAGACCTTCCACATCAAATCTTTCGGCTGCCAGATGAACGTCTATGACGGCGAGCGTATGGCGGAGATGCTCGGCGCCCGCGGGATGACGGCGGCTGTGGACGGCGCCGACGCCGATCTCGTCGTGCTCAACACCTGCCACATCCGCGAAAAGGCGGCCGAGAAAGTCTATTCGGACATTGGCCGGCTCAAGCGCGAGGACGGCAGCCGCCCGACGATCGCGGTCGCGGGCTGCGTCGCGCAGGCCGAGGGGGCCGAGATCGCACGCCGCGCGCCCAGCGTCGATGTCGTCGTCGGACCGCAGGCCTATCACCGGCTGCCCGAGCTGCTCGACCGCGCCGCGCGCGGCGAAAAGGCGGTCGATCTCGACATGCCGGCGATGTCGAAATTCGCCGCGTTGCCGAAGCGCGGCTCGGGCCAGCGCCCGACCGCTTTCCTGACCGTGCAGGAAGGCTGCGACAAATTCTGCACCTATTGCGTCGTGCCCTACACGCGCGGCGCCGAGGTCAGCCGCCCCTATGCCGATCTGGTTGCCGAGGCGCGCGCGCTCGTCGAAGGCGGGGCGCGCGAAATCACCCTGCTCGGGCAGAACGTCAATGCGTGGGACGGCGAGGATGAGAAGGGCCGCGCCGTTGGCCTCGACGGGCTGATCCGCGACCTCGCGCGCGTCGATGGGCTCGAACGCATCCGCTATACCACCAGCCACCCCAACGACATGACCGAGGGGCTGATCGCCGCGCATGGCGAAGTCGCCGAACTGATGCCCTATCTCCACCTGCCGGTGCAGGCCGGCAGCGACCGCATCCTCGCCGCGATGAACCGCAGCCACAGCGTCGACAGCTATTTGCGCGTCATCGAACGCGTCCGCGCAGCGCGTCCCGACATTGCGATCTCGGGCGATTTCATCGTCGGCTTCCCGGGCGAGAGCGAGGAAGATTTCCAGGCGACGCTCGATGTGATCCACGAGACGCGCTACGCGATGGCCTACAGCTTCAAATATTCACGCCGCCCCGGCACCCCCGCCGCGACGATGACCGGCCAGATTTCGGAGGAGGTGATGAACGATCGCCTCCAGCGGCTGCAGGCGCTGCTCAACGAACAGCAGCATGGATTCAACGCCGCGACGGTCGGCAAGACGACGCGCCTGCTGCTCGAACGGAAGGGCAAATTGGACGGCCAGCTGATCGGCAAGACGCCCTGGCTGCAATCGGCACATGTGGTCGCGCCGGGGCTCGTTATCGGCGACATGGTCGATGTGCGGATCGCTGCGGCCGGGCCGAACAGCCTGACCGCCGAATTGCTCGTCGAAGAGGTCGCTTAGGGTCAGGACCCGTCAATTGCGCGATCGAGGTTTGAGGCGATTTTGCTCAGGGCTAGGAGGAAAGGCGAAGGGATATGTCGATATCTCAAGACTTTCCGACGACGCCATGGGCAAAATCGGTCAAATCCCGAAGGGACGCCGAAATGGCTTCGATCTCGGGCCCGCGCGGCCTTGCGGGTAGCGATGCTACCCGCTGCGCCCACACGAACCCGATATCTTCGCCATTTCGACGCCTCGAACGTGCAATTGACGGGTCCTGACCCTAGTGCCGCCTGCGGGCATTCTGTCGCTTTTCGGCAACGCTGCCCGCTCCATTCGTCGCGTTCCTTCCCGTCCTTGTGGACTCCCGCCTGTGCGGGAGTAGGATCATGCCGTCGACCGAAGGAGCCTTGCCCATATGTCCAAACGCCCGCTGACCGCCTCCACCCCCGCCGAACCCGGCGACCGCGTCCGACTGACGGCGGAATTCGAGCGAACGCAGCTTTTGGGCATTCTTTTCGGGGAGTTCGATCGCAATCTGGTCGCGATCGAAAATCGCCTCGGCGTCTATATTTCGGCGCGCGGCAACCGGGTGCAGATCGAGGGCGAGGCCGAATCCGCGGCGCGCGCCCGCGACGTGCTCGCCGATCTCTATGACCGGATCGAAAAGGGGCAGGAGGTCGACGCCGGCACCGTTGACGGGGTGATCGCAATGTCGGCGCAACCGACGCTCGACGGCATCATCCGCCACGACAAGGATGCCGCACCGCCGATCATGATCCGCACGCGCAAGAAAACGATCGTGCCGCGCGCGCCGTCGCAGGTCCCCTATATGCAGGCGCTGGCGCGCGACGACGTCATTTTCGCGCTCGGCCCGGCGGGTACCGGCAAGACCTATCTCGCCGTCGCGCAGGCCGTCGCACAGCTCATCACCGGTAGCGTCCAGCGCCTGATCCTGTCGCGTCCCGCGGTCGAGGCGGGCGAAAAGCTCGGCTTTCTTCCCGGCGACATGAAGGAAAAGGTCGATCCCTATCTGCGCCCGCTTTACGACGCGCTCCACGACTGCCTGCCCGCCGAACAGGTCGAGCGCCGCATCGCGAGCGGAGAGATCGAGATCGCGCCGCTCGCCTTCATGCGCGGACGCACGCTCGCCGACGCCTTCATCATCCTCGACGAGGCGCAGAATACGACGATCCCGCAGATGAAGATGTTCCTCACCCGCTTCGGCATGAACAGCCGCATGGTAATTTGCGGCGACCCCAAGCAGGTCGACTTGCCGATCCCCGCAACCTCGGGCCTCGCCGACGCGGTCGCGCGGCTCGAGGGGCTGGAGGGCATCAATGTCAGCCGCTTCACGAGCGCCGACGTCGTCCGTCACCCGATCGTCGGGCGGATCGTCGATGCCTATGAGGGGCCGGTCGCCTGAGGCGCGCTTAACCCGTCTTGCGGCCGAACACCGGGCGGTTGCCGAAGCCGGGGCGCGTCGGCGGGCTTGCC